>DBXX01000057.1:15001-32683 GCA_002309675.1 Lachnospiraceae bacterium UBA1201 | reverse complement strand
GTATGCTTCAGCGGGTTATTGAAGCCGTTATGGGAGAACTCGCCGGCGATCTTATAGCCGGGGCCACCCATGCCTGTGCCCTGCGGGTCACCGCCTTGGATCATAAAGCCGTTGATGACGCGGTGAAAGCACACGCCGTCATAGAAGCCCTTCTGAATCAGGCTGATGAAATTATTGACCGTGTNNTCCGGATAAAGCTCCGCCTTGATGACCTTACCGCTATTCATTTGGAATGTTACGATCGGATTCTGTTTCTCCATGTTCGTCTTTTCGGGGCGAAGCCTCTTCGCCCCCCTCCTTCTTTCATTCAATATCGATTTCTTTTTTCTCTTCGCGCTCGCGACGTTTTTCCTCCGCCTTTCGCTCATGCTCCTGGCGCCTTTCCTCGCGTCGTTCCTCACGCTCTTGTTGTTTCTCCTCGCGCCATGCCGCCGCGGCTTCTCTCCACGTGACACGCCGTCCGTCCTTCGGTCTGCGCCGATGGATCTCTATGTCCCCCCGGTCAGAAGCTACCAGAAGGCTTATGATCAAGACGACCATAAAAACGGTCGCTATCGTATATCCGGTATTCCAACCAGCTAACATAGGATTTCCTTTCTGTGTCTACGTTTCGTCTCCCCCCAATTCGCCGTCCCTTCTGCTAACGCAGAATCGCCCTTCGGGCTTCTGTCCGGCTCATTTGAGGGCGGTCCTCTCGTGGAGAGGACCACGTTTCACACGTCGCGCCCTTATGCAAGCGAGCTTGCAAGGGCCTTGCGTGTGAAACACGCCTCCGCCACGTATGACCTGTTGTTAAAAATGTCCACCACTTCCATGGCCGCCTCCGCCGCTGCTGCTGGACATGCGCACGCGAGTCGTGGTACGAACGCGGAATTGATCGCTGCTCTCTAATATCTGGAACTCTTTTCGGTTGTTGTAAACTTCGGGGTCAGTAACCGTCTTCGGTTTGTGCTTCGTTGCGCTGAAACCGGTCACGATGCCGCCGATGGCCGCTCCGATCAGTGCAAAAATTGCAAATCTTCCCCAAAGAGGGGCACGATGACCATCCAGGTCGTAACGTTCATAATTATCCGAGTAATAAAATGCCTCATACGGAGCATCATCGATATCCGCATGGCGGATTGCATAATCCACAAAGGTCTCCGCAACCTCTGCAAATGCATTGTGTGAGCTGTCCATCGAATGCGCTTCTCTGCTGTTCATACCCGACGACAGCTTCGGTTTTACCGCATCAAAGATGTCATCCAACTCTACCTGAAGATAGCGATGGTACTCTTCGATATTCGTCGACCACTCGTAAGCCATGGCATAACGATTGCTTACACTGATCGCGAACATAATGACATAGCGCTCCGCGCCATAGCCGTAGCCTTTATCCCTGCACACCCCACCCAGATGTGTCGCCGCAGAGTCGCCGTTATCGGAGAAATAATTCTCAGACAGGAAGATGATATCAACACCGATCTCCTCGGACTTCTCTGCAAAAAGCTTCTCCAACCGCTCGGCATCCGCCTCACTCAGAAGGCCCATCCGGTCATCGATATGGCGTCCTGTGTAAGCATTTTCGGAGGTGTTCGGGGTGTTGTTTTCGGGCGTTGTATCCGGCCCCAGGATCCAGTTTCTGTACGCGACCGGATCAAACTCCGGCACCAGGTACTCTGAAGCTTCGAGCGCCGGCTCGCACGCGGCTTTCATAACTTCACCCTGGTTGAGATAACCGATCATGGTGGACAGCATGCTATTTAACTGTTCTTCTGTCAGCTCAGGGTTGGTCGAACGGACCGTGGCGGTATTCGACAGATAGCTGATCATCAGGATAGCACACGGTGTAGGACTCTCAAGATACTCACTCAGATAGGGAAAATCCGTCGGGATATTTTCATCCGTCGGAAGATCCTTATCGGTCGTCAGGAATACAAACTGCGTGCCGGTCTCGGCCAGCAGTGAATCATACAGGTCCTCGACTTCTTCCGCCTCAGCACGGGAAAGATAACCGCTTTCATCGTGTACATCCACGCTGTCGGAATCTGCAAATGTCTTCCCTGCGGGAATTTGCAACGCAAATAACAGGACCAGCGCTGCGCAGATCACGGATAGTATTTTCTTCTTCATCAGAACACACCTCCGAACACTGTTAATAAGCCCCAGATCACGGCCATGATCGACCCGAACATGATACCGGCCTTCGCCTTGCTGACAGGCAGAACACCGACCATCTTACCGGTCTGTCCGTTCATGGCAAATGTATAATGTTGGCCTTTATATTCGTAGTTGATGACCCAGACCGGAAGGAGTACATACTCCGTCTTCTTCAGGCTCATCCGGATATCCTTACCCTTCGTGATCACATTCGCGTAGCCCTTTATCGTTCCGCGCGCGTGCTGTTCACCGAAGGATGCAACACGTGACTTAACACGCGGTGCCATCTCATCATCCGTATAGCTGTTCTTCTCGGCATAGAAACCGGACAGATACGGCATCTCGAACGCCTTCATCGCCGTATAGTTGAACGGCTCCAGGCAGTCCATCATATTATCGTCCATGGCTTTCGATGCATCCGCCGGCACCATGTCGTACTCCGCGTGGATCTTACGATGCACATCGTAGTGATCGGTGTGCGTCAAACGGTACTCTCCGCGGATCTCATGAGTAATGATCTGGCCATCGGCCTGATAATTCACCAACACGCCGTAATCGAAGAGCCAGAACGGAACGTAGAGGCCTACCGCTTTCTCGAGGTTCGCCTTCGAACGGAACGTGTTCGGAGTCAGGATGCCTTTGTGCGTCCACGCACGGAAGCCGTCGATCGCCTTTTCTTTCTGGATCACGAACGGGATCAGACGCGCCGGGCGTTTCTGTCCGGTCAGCTGCTCCGCGATCAGTGTCGGGTTACCGCAGTAACTGCAGAACGTCGCCGCCGTTACATCATCGGTCAATATCTCACCGCCGCAGCTGGAACAGGTATAGGTCCGCAGGCGGATCTGCTCCTCCTCTCCCTGCTCGCGGTCATCCGTATGCTCGATCGAAACCGCTGCAGACGCAGAATCCACAGCCGCCGACGCAGAGTCCATCATATCCATGCCCAGGTCGACCGTATCGATGTGGATGCTCTCCGGCTGGCCGGCCGCAGCCGCCTCTGCCTTCGCTTCCTCTTCGAGATAGATCTGCTGCATGGTCTCGACGGTTTCCGAGCGCCCGCAGAACGGACATTCCATCTTCCCGGTTGCTTCGTTAAACGCCATCGCACCGGCGCATCCGGGACACTTATAGGTAAGAATCACTTCCTTGTCCTCCTCCAAATTTATAAACCGCAATGCATCAAAATCCGGGGCAATGCACACAAAGCCCCCTCTGCGGATCATTTTATCATCGACCCGTAATGAATTCAATGCAGTTGATGCTTTCTTAAAGGTTTTGTAAGAAGCCGTAAGGTTTTATTCCGTGGCCAATGCTTTGCACGCGTCGCTGTACTCGACATAGGTCGGATCATCCTGATAATCCTTGCCGGGCAGGCGGACGGTCATGTTCGGAAGCGCACACCGCAGTTGCTGCTTCTCGTTTTTATCGACACTGATCCGCGACGAGAAGATATAGGTAGCCCCTACGCTCGGAAGGATATCGTTCTCGAACAGCACGTAGCGCCGGTTGCTTCGGTTCAAACCGCCGACCTTCGTGACCTCGACTACACTGTCCTTCTCCAGTTCCCCCTTCAGGTTTTCGACCACGCGCACCGCATAGATCGTCTCGGGATAGTCTCCGACGTTCGTCCGGACGTAACGTTCTACCACGCCGACGAAAACATTGTCCGCAAAATCGACTACCTGCGTAGTATTCTCCAGGTCCGCCTCCTCGCCGAGTGCACGCTGGTAGGTAACGAAATCCGTAAACTCCTGATAATCCGCGAGCTCCTCATACTTCGGCTTCATCCGGTCCGTGCCGATGATCTTAGCGATCGCCGCGTCGGAATAACCACCCAGATATACGACCAGGTAAACCAGAACGCCGAATACCACCGTCAGGATACCCGTCACGGGAATCAGCCAGCGTTCCTCCTCAAACAGACTTTTCTTCTGCTCTTCCATGTTGCTTGTAACTCCTTAAAACTTACTCTACCGATGGAAACGGTAGCCGACCCCCCAGATCGTCTCGATGTACTTCGGCTTCGTGGGGTCGATCTCGATCTTCTCGCGGATCTTCTTCACGTGCACCGTTACGGTCGCCGTGTCGCCGACCACTTCGAAGCCCCAGATATTCCGGAACAGATCTTCTTTCGTAAATACCGTATTCGGATGCTCGGCTAAAAACAGCAAGAGGTCATACTCCTTCTGCGTCAGCGTGATCTCTTTTCCGTAGAGCATCACGCGGCGTGCCGCGCGGTCGAACGACAGATCGCGGATCTCCAGGATGTCCTCGTTTCTGCGATCTTTCGCCGCATTGACCAGGCGGTCGTAACGGCTCATGTGCGCATTGACCCGGGCCACCAGTTCACTCGGAGAGAACGGTTTCGTCATGAAATCATCCGCACCGAGACCGAAGACGCGGATCTTATCCGAGTCTTCCTTCTTCGCAGAGACCACGATGACCGGGACCTCCGAAACGCTGCGCAGGCGACGGCAGATCTCGTATCCGTCCACGCCCGGGAGCATCAGATCCAGGATCACCAGATCGTAGGACTCGTGCATGACGAGTTGCAGGCCTTTGTCGCCTTCCGTAGCCACCTCAACTTCATAGCCGCTGACCTGGAGATAGTCGCGCTCCAGCTGGGCAATGCTTAGCTCATCTTCAACGATCAATATCTTTTTCATCTTCACTATCCTCTTCCTCTTTGTAAATGGCCAGTTCGATCGTTATCGTCGTTCCTTCACCCAGCGTGCTGGTCGCATAGACCGTGCCGCCGTGATCTTCTACGATCTTCTGAACGATCGAAAGACCGATCCCGCTTCCTGCCTGGTTTTGGTTTCGTGCCGCATCCGCCCGGTAGAACCGATCGAAAATGTAGGGCAATGCATCTTCACTGATACCGGGGCCATTGTCCCGCAACTCCACGTAGACTGTCTTTTCGTCTGCCCAGAGGCGGATACCGACGGCGCCCTCGCCTTCCGGCTTATCCATATATTTTACACTGTTTCCGATGATATTGTCCACCACCCGGCGCAGCTGCTCCGGATCCGCCTTCACCAAAATGTCGTCATCGACCTCGCAGGAAAACTCCAGTTTCATGCCCCTCGAGGTAAGATCTAATTCCGTCTCGTCCGCGAAATCACGGAAGAAATCTGCGACCGGTATCGGCAGGAAATGGTAGATCACGCGGTTGGAGTCGATCCGTGAGTAGAAACACAATTCATCGATCAGACGCTGCATGTCGTTCGTCTTATTCAGGATCGTGTTCAGGTACCGCTCCCTCTGCTTCGGCGTGTCGGCGATGTTATCCAGCAAGCCCTCCACATATCCTTTGATCGCCGTCAGCGGCGTCTTCAGATCATGACCGATGTTGCTGATCAGTTCCTGGTTCTCGCGGTCCGCCTCCGCCTTTATCTTCTCCGACTCTTTCAGGCGCAGGCGCATCTGGTTGAAGTCATCGCACAACGGTTCAAACTCCCGATCCTTTATACTAAGTTCATAATCGTAGTCACCGTCCCGAACCTTTCGTGACGCTTTCTGCACCGCACGGATCGGGTTGAGGATCGATTTGGTGAAGCCTGTGATGATCAGGGTCGCCGTCAGGAACAGGACCAGGATCGCACACGAGATAAACAATATGATGAAATTCCGAAACGCCGGAATATCATGATCTGCAAACGTCGCAACGAATACCCTTCCGCTCTCCACCTGACTGGCGGAATCGGAATTAACGAGCATGTAAAAGATATCCTCGTCCGGAGAATACTGGACACCGTCCATCTTCGTGATCATCCGCAGTTTATTGATGAATTCGCTTGAAACCGAGTCGCCGCAATAGTAACGCTCTCCATCAAAAACGATCAGGAAACAGTTCATAGTCTTCATCAGGTAATCGTTATATGCTGGACAACTCGAAGTTCCCCGAAAGCGTGTCGGCTCCACTTCGATCTCCCGGGAAACGACCTTTCCGGCCATCTCGCAAATACTGGAGACCGCGGCAGCGCTTACATCGCCTCCGAACCCTACACTATAAGCGACCTCAAAGCGTGCGCGCTGTGTGTTGAAGAAAAAAATACCCAGTGCTGCGATCAGACAAACCGGCAATATAACCATGATCAGACAACTGAGCATGAGGCGGTATCGAAGCTTCATAACATCCCCCTTTTAGATACGACGGTTTCGGCCCTCTTCCCTATTATCGGAACCGACCCGCATTGACCTCGCCGCAAGACGGTCTATGTCCCCCTGACCTTTCTTTTGCAGCGCACACCTTTCCATATAACAGTATATAAAAAACAGGCGGAAAATGCAAGCAAAAAACCGCTCTGAGGGATTTGTCTATTGAAGCCTTATCCCCCGTATGATAAAATATTACTATCTTATCCTAAGAACGTAGGAGGAATGTATATATGGATATCAAATTCGAGATCAACGATCACATCCTGAAAAAGGAAAAATATGAGTATCTTCTGTCCCTGGGCTACGGCGATAAGGCAGCCTGTGTCATGGCTTTTTTCGATTACGGAGAAATGGATACCGCCTGTCTGGCTGCCATCTTTCCTCGTGAAAACCGTTTGGACAGGATCTATGACTGGTTGGTGGAACTGCCGGTATTCACGTACTCAGATTCCCGCAAATACATAAAAGAGCATTTTTCGGATCTTCCCGAGCGTATTAGGAAGGAAGCCGAGCCCCTCCTGTTTCCGGAGAGAAATCCCCAGATGGGTTATGTTCAAGCCGGTGCCGGAGGCGCTGTATATGGCGGCAACCCGATGGCGATGATGGCTGGCGGGGCAATGATGACAGGTGGTGCCATGATGGCTGGCGGCGGTATGATGGCAGCCGCATCCATGGCGAACGGTTTCGCCGTGCCGACCCTGGCTAAGATCGTCGATCCGGAACAAACTGCCACGGATTCCTACGAACTGATCGAGGAAAAGGACGCCAAGTCCGTTCTCACATCGCCCACCTCTACCTTCCGGATGACCACGAGCACGGCCTCGGTCGGCATCATGCTCAACCAGTACCGGAACGGGCGGGGGATCGGCATTTCCCAGGTCCGCATCGAAGAGCTTTTGAACTACTTCGATTATGACCATGCGACAGAAAACGCTGGAAAGAAGGCTCCGTTCAAGATCTACACGGAGCTTATGGATAAAGGCGACAAAAAGAAGCTTCTGTATATCAACGTAGAAGCGGATGACACGCCGAAGGAACACCAAAACATTGTCCTCCTGCTGGACACCTCGGGCAGCATGTCCTCTCAGGAGACGGTCACGATCGAGTCCCTGGCCACGATCGTTTCGAAGCTGAAGGAAGGCGATGTCCTGAGTCTGATCACATACAGCACCGAGGACCACACCATTTTCTCGAACCATGTGGTCCTGGGACACGGTGACCTGGAAGACATCATGGGCGACATCATGACCATCTGGATCGAAGGCTGCACCAACGGCTCCGCGGGCATCGAGACCGCCTACTCCATCGGTGAAAAGACCTACAAGGACGGCTGGAACAACCAGGTCATCCTGATCACGGACGGCGACCTGAACTTCGGCATCAACTCGAAGGACGGGCTCAAAAACCTGATCGAAGAAAAGAAGAAAACGGGCATGTTCCTGTCGGTGATCGGCACGGGCCTGTATAACTATAAAGACGACAAACTCGAGGTTTTGAGTAAGCACGGCAACGGAACCTACTGCGTGGTCAATGACGTCGAAGACGTGAAGGAAAGCATTGACCGCAGGTTCGTAAGCCTCACGAACATCGTGGCAAAAGATGTGAAGGCGCAGGTCGAGTTCAATCCTAAATACGTGCAGAAGTACCGTCTCCTGGGCTATGAGAACCGAACCCTGAACCATGAGGACTTCCGGAATGATGCCGTCATCTCCGAGCCTTACGGTAGCGGCGGCCACGGCGTGGCGCTCTACGAGCTCTATATGGGCAATGCGGTGGAGGAGCCCGCGGAAACGCTGAAATACCAGCGGATGATGCCGAACGACTACGAGGAGCTCGGAACTGTGAGCGTGCGCTTCAAAGCCCCGCTCAGCGACGTATCCGAAGAGGTCTCCGAGATCATCCCGCTCTCGCCGAAGGCGACCGACAACAGCAAACTCGCTTATTTCCTCTACTGCATTTCGGAATTCCTGCGCAAGTCCGACAAACTCGATGACGACGACTACGCATTCCTTTTGGATATGCTGACCGATGAAAAATATAAGAGCCTTGCGGGCATCAAGCAGTATGCGCTCGATCTTCTGCTTCAGGAGATCGATATCGATATCGTGACGAAGCTCCGCGAGAAGCATTATGTGGATATGACGGACCGGCCTGTGAACCAGACGCCGATGAACGGATCGATCGGCATGATGGGACAGGGTGGGCCCATGATGAACCTTATGATGCAACAAATGATGCAGCAGCAGTCGGCGGATCCGACGCTGCACATGGTCGACGGCCCCGGCTCACAGAAGCCCAAACCGGAGAACCGCGTCCCGAATGCAGGCGGATGGACCTGCCCGAACTGCAGATGCAGCGAGGGGAATCACGGCAAATTCTGCGCGACCTGCGGCACGCCCCGCCCGAAAGAGATCTGGCAGTGCAAGTGCGGCTACTTTACTTCCGTCAAATTCTGTCCGAACTGCGGCGAACCGAAGCCCACGGAAAAGTGATCAAAGCCTTGCGCCTCCTTGACATTTTTCGAAAACGAGACTATAATTTTCCCTGTATACATTCATCGAAAACGGAAGACGTCTCCATCGCTTCGGGGGCGTTGCGGAGGTAGTATGTTTAAAATTCTAAAACAATTGTCCCCCAGGGACAGGCTGATCTCGCTCGTGTGCCTGATATTTGTAGCGGGTCAGGTGTGGTTGGACATCGAAATGCCCGACTTCATGGGCGATGTCGTATCCAAACTCGCGGCCAGCGACAAAAATCTGACGGGAGAGATCCTGGTTTCCGGCCTCAAGATGCTGGCTTGTGCTGCCGGCAGTGTGGCGCTGTCCATCACTGTAGGCTATCTGGCAGCCCGGATCGCAGCGAACTTCAGTTACACCGTGCGCGCGTCCCTCTTCAACAAGATCTCGGACTTCGGCACCACGGAAATGAAGCATTTTTCGCCCGCCAGCCTCATTACCCGTACGACCAACGACATCACCCAGATCCAGATGGTGATATCCATGGGTCTGCAGGTCATGATCAAAGCTCCCATTACAGCGGTATGGGCAGTCGTCCGTATCCTGGGTAAGAGCACATCCCTTTCCATCGTGGTTGCCTGTGCGGTAGCCGTCTTAGCCATCACCATCACAACGGTCATGCGCTTCGTTATTCCGAAATTCCGGATCATCCAGCGTCAGGTGGACGATGTCAACCGTGTCATCGACGAAAGCCTGAACGGTCTAAAGGTCGTACGTGCCTTCAATGCGGATGAATATCAGCAGAACAAATTCGAACGTGTCAACTTAAACCTCACGGCGACGAACCTGTTCACCATGCGCGCCATGGCTTTCATGGGCCCGATCATCGGCCTGGTCATGAGCAGCATCCAGCTGGTTCTTCAGTTTGTGGGCGCGATCATCATCAACGGCTTCCACATCGGCGGCGCCGCAGCGGATGGTCATATCATTGACAACGCCGTCGACCTGATGCGCTCCCGCAGCGATTTCTTCGGCGACCTCACGGTCTTCGGCAGCTACGCAATGATGGTCGTAATGAGCTTCATGATGCTCACCATGATCTTCATGATCCTGCCCCGTGCCCAGGTTTCCGCAAAGCGTATCAGTGAAGTTCTGGAAGAACCCATCTCGGTTACGGAGGGTCACGAATACGTCGAGAACCCTGCAGATCCCAAGGGAACGCTGGAATTCAAGAACGTGTCGTTCCACTTCCCGGGCAGCGACGAGAACTTCATGAAGAACCTGAATTTCAAAGTCACACAGGGACAGACCCTGGCCATCATCGGCTCTACCGGTTCCGGTAAGAGTACGCTGTTAAACCTGGCGACCCGTCTTTATGACGCCACCGAGGGCGAGGTTCTGATCGACGGACACAATGTTAAAGAATACCCCTTCAGCGCCCTGTATAAAAAGATCGGTCTGATTCCGCAGAAGGCTACACTTTTCGCGGACAGCATCCGGGACAATATCACCTTCGGCGACCGGGACGCACAGGTCTCTGAGGACGACGTGCTCCAGGCGCTGGACATCGCCCAGGCGACCGACTTCGTCATGAAGAAGGACGGCGGCCTGGATTTCGCAGTGTCCCAGGGAGGAAGCAATATTTCCGGCGGACAAAAGCAGCGTCTGGCTATCGCCCGCGCTATCGCGAAGAAGCCGGAGATCCTGCTCTTCGACGATTCATTTTCCGCTTTGGACTTCAAGACCGACCGTCTGCTCCGTAAGGAGATCGCCGATAAGCTGAAGGATACGACCTGTCTGATCGTAGCCAGCCGTATCGGTACTATTAAAAATGCCGACCGCATCCTCGTGCTTGCGGACGGCGAGATCGTAGGAAACGGAACACACCGCGAACTTTTGCAGTCCTGCAGTGTTTATCGAGAAATTGCCCAGTCTCAGCTCACCGAAGCCGAGCTGGAAGCGTAAGGAGGTGATCGTATGCCACCTATGATGGATCGAATTCCCGAGAAGCCGAAGAATTTTAAAAAGGCCGTTCGCGAAACCCTTTCTTACGCATCGAAATCCCCGGCTCCCTTTATTGTCGTATTAGGTTTAGCTATTTGTTCCACCGTCTTTATGATCGTGGGACCCAACCAGCTCGGACGGATCGCCAACCTGATTCATGAAGGTATCCATTCCGAGTCCGGCGTGGATATGGACGCTGTCCTCTCAGTCGTCTTCCTCATCGGAAGTTTTTATGTTTTCAGCGCGTTCACCGGTCTGATCCAAGGCCTGATCATGGCTCATATGACGCAGAACATCGCGAAGTCGCTGCGTAGTAAGATCAACGCGAAGATCTCCCGCCTGCCGCTGAAGTATTTCGCAACCCATTCATACGGCGATGTGCTCTCCCGCGCTACCAACGACGTAGACCTGGTCAGCAGTTCCCTGGCGAACTCGCTCACTTCCATCGTCTCCGCCGCCGCCCAGTTCTTCGGATGTCTCCTCATGATGATCATCACCAACTGGATCCTGGCGGGCACCACCGTAGTATCAACCATGTTGGGCCTGCTGTTCATGGTCCTGGTCGTAAAGCGCTCCCAGCGCTACTTCAAGATGCGTCAGGTATCCTTAGGCCAGCTCAACGGTTACATCGAAGAGATGTACAACGGTCATGACGTGATCCGCATCTCCAACGCCGAACAGTCCGTAAAAGAGCGTTTTGTAAAGCTCAACGACGCTGTCCGCACCGCGAACTTCAAGTCGCAGTTCCTGTCCGGTCTGATGCCGCCCGTTATGAACTTCGTGGGGAACCTGGGCCACGTTGTCGTATATGTAGTCGGCGCACTCCTTTTCTACAACGGCTGGATTGATATCGGCGTTATCACGTCCTTCCTGATCTATGTTCGTCTGTTCGAAGGTCCGCTGCGTCAGATCTCCCAGAACGTTACCAACCTGCAGTCCGCAGCCGCTGCGTCCGAGCGTGTATTCGCTTTCCTGGACGAAGAAGAGCTCACGGATGAAAGCGAAAAGTCCGATACTCTTCCGGGCGTCGGCGCTGTTGAATTCGACCACGTGAAGTTCGCATATCCGGATAAGCCGGAGAAGGAAGTCATCCATGATTTCTCCGCTACCGTAAAAGCCGGCCAGAAGATCGCCATCGTCGGTCCCACCGGTGCCGGAAAGACCACCATCGTCAACCTGCTCATGCGCTTCCATGAAGTCACAGGCGGTCAGATCCGCATTGACGGCATTCCGATCACGGACGTGTCCCGTGAAGAGATCCACCGCCAGTTCGGCATGGTGCTTCAGGACACCTGGATGTTTGAAGGCACGGTTCGCGAAAACCTGGTCTACAACATGGAAGGCGTCACCGACGAAGACCTCGAAAAGGTCTGCAAGGCCTGCGGCCTCTACCACTTCGTAGAAACCCTGCCGCAGAAGTTTGACACCGTTCTCACTGCAAACTCCGACATTTCCGTCGGTCAGAAGCAGCTGCTCACCATCGCCCGTGCGATGATCCAGAACAACCCGATGCTGATCCTCGATGAGGCGACCAGCTCCATCGATACCCGTACCGAAATGCTGGTACAGCGGGCCATGGATAACCTGATGGCGAACCGCACTTCGTTCGTCATCGCGCACCGTCTTTCGACCATCCGCAACGCGGACCTGATCCTCGTGATGCAGAAAGGCGACATCGTCGAGCAAGGCACCCACGACAGCCTCATGGCTCTCGGCGGCGCTTATGCAGACCTGTACAACAGCCAGTTTGAAACTGCGTGATTTAGTACCTTGAGATATAAAAAGAGGACGCCGAAAGGCGTCCTCTTTTTGATATGTCCGTGATTTTTCTTACTTTTCGTAATCCGTACGCACTTTTGAAGTCAATCCGGTAACTTGGGTTCCCTGGTCCACGATCAGGCTTTCCAGTTTCTTTCTAATAGTATCGGTCCGAAACCATTGTCCGCTCTATTCAGACTTTATTCGGGTAACGTTGGATCCTTCACGCAGTTCAATATCGACGTTTGGCACCAAACCGGAATACCTTGTTTTTTTGTCTATTTCCAGATCCGTCAACTGCTTGTTGTTACTTAGATCAAGATCTGTGATTTGATTACCGGCGCACAACAGACACTTCAGTTCCTCATTACGGCTCATATCGAGGCTCATCAACTGATTACCTCCGCAATCCAAATTTATCAGAGCCGGGTTAAGACTTACATCGAGCGACTTTAACTGGTTTCCTCCGCAGTCTAAATATTTCAAATCCGGGTTGTTGCTTAAATCCAGTTCCATCAGTTGATTTCGGAAACATTCGATATTCTCCAGGAGCGGATTATGACTTGGATCCAGTGCCTGTAATTCGTTCACCTGACAGTGCAGTTGTTTAAGTTTCGGATTGTGACTTAAATCCAGTGTCGTCAGCAGATTGCTGGAGCAGTACAGTTTCTCCAGCTCTGTATTCTTGCTTAGATCCAGACTCGTCAGGTTATTCCCCCTACAACCCAATTCCTTCAGTTTCGGATTATGACTTACGTCCAAACTCGTCATCTCGTTATCCATACAATACAACACCTTCAGATTTGCATTTTTACTTACATCTACTTCCTTCAGACCGGTTTTGCTGTAATACAATTCTTCCAACGCCGTATTGCGACTCACGTCCAGGCTGGACAGAGGGTTGTTCGAACATGACAAATACTTCAATTTTGGGTTGTGACTTATGTCCAGACTTGTCAACTTATTCGTTCCGCATTTCAGTCTCTGCAAATTATAAAAGAATTCTATTCCCTGCAGACTGGAGATATTCTCTTCGTCTATTTCTACCCTTTTAATACCTTCGAGTTCCTCTTTGCTGAAAACCCTGTTGCCATCTTCGTCATAATCCTCCAGTAATATGCTGCGGAAACGCTCATCAGGGAAATTCTCCGCATTGATGGCAACACCGTCACCATCGTAAGGTTCAGGTAAATTCGGTTTGGCATCGGGCTCAGTTTCGTCCTCGCCTTTGATCGCATCGTTGCTGATCCACAAAACGGGACGGACGCCGTAGCTTTTAGAACTTACTCCGGACTCATAGTGCGCGCCTGCAAATCCATTAGGAAAAACCGCACACACATCATTGTCCCAGCCCATCGTACGAAGCCACCAGTAGGTTCCTGCCAGATCCGCTATGGACGCCTGGTAGCCCTTGGGCGCATAACCATCCATCCAATACTCATCACCAACCGGCCCATCGATACACTCCTTTGCATTGAAAGTCTTCAGGCCGTGTGCCTTTGCGTATTCCGTGGGCAGGGTGATCAGTTCCTTCTTGAAGCCAAAATATGAATATTTATCATATGTAAACTTGTAATACTTCGCAGCCTCATCCAGGCTCAGGCAGAATACCTGATCCTCCGTGGCATTGCCGCCGGGCATTTCTACGCCACTGTTCTCCAGACGCACCTTCGGAATCAAAGCCTGCTCGTCCTTGGTAAATGCCTCATTCAGGAAGTCTTTATTCAACCATTCACGTAGCGAACTTGTTTCCCAGGTCACCTCCGCATGTTCGTTGTTGAACGGAACAGCGTCCAGAACATAACGGCTGATCAGAAGCTTTCCGTTCGCATTCTCATCGAGGATTTCCCATTCGATGGGCTCCTTGCCGTTTCCGGTGTTATTATCCTGCTCGTAGTGGCCGAAAATGATGTACCCGTTGCTTTCACTGGCTAACGGATCCGATGACGTTTCTTCCGTTTTTCCCGTTCCTGGGCCAAACGGATCAGCCTTAGTAGGTTGTTCTCCGTTCTCATCGGCAGGATCAGAACTATTCACGGTCGAACCGCTTCGTTTCATTTTAATCCAGTCGCCGATATCCCGATCGAGATAGTTGATCTGTCCGTTCCGAACTTCGATGAATTTCAAATTCTCGCTGGTTTTGGGCCACTCATAATCCTCGTATCCCTGTGCACTTACAAAAAGATTGTATCGGCCTTCCGGAACCATGATCTCAAAATGACCTTCCGCATCTGTGACCGTCTCATACGGCACCGCAGTTTCAGCATTTACCAGAGTGATAGCAGCATTTGAAATCCGGTTTGTCTCGTTTCCTTCTTCAACTACAAAGCAAAGCACTCCACCGCTTTCAGCATTCGTATTCTTGCCGGTATCTTTTTCAGCCAAAGCGTATTCTACCGCTCGCAAAGCATCAACCATATGACAAGAAGAACAATTCTTGCTGAAGTTTTCCGTAATGGCTTTCTTGACCTGCTTGCCATTCAAAGAATTGTTTGCACTCCATACCATCGCTGCAACACCCGCGACATGCGGAGCTGCCATAGACGTTCCGCTACCGCTGGCATACTCATTGGTCGGGTAAGTGGAATAAATGTTCTCTCCGGGAGCATAAATGTCTACGCGTGACCCTCCGTTGGTAAACCAGGACTCTTGCAACTCTTCGTTTACAGATCCGACAACAATAATGCGATCATAAACTTCCGTATATACCATCCTGGGGATCAGCGTGAGCCAAGAGGCGTAACGTGCATCAAGATGACCAATCGAAGGATGCGAATCGTTTCCTGCTCCGGTTACGATCACAAAATCATACCCGTTATCAATCATCCTTTGGAAAAAATCGGACAGATCCGTTACGATCCGTGTTTGATCGAAGAAATTTAACGGGTCGTCCCACCATTTCTTTACCTCATCATACTCGACATATTCATTCCCCTGATCATCTTTTTTCAGATACTTATTCACGTACCAGTTAAAGCCCTGACTCTGATTGATCACCTTGACATTACGAACAATCAACTCCGCATAGGCAATCTTCTGACTCATGATCGAATTCAAATAGCCTTTATTCTCAGCATATGCATTTACTCCACCCCACTTTTGATCCCCTCCAAGCGAAACTCCATAAAGCCGTCCCTTTCCGTAGGGATAAACACCGCATATACCTGTCAAATTATCACAGTTAGCAGCCATGGTTCCCGATACATGCGTTCCGTGTCCTCGATCCGCCGCATCCACTCCATTCGTCTTTCCATCATAAAAGACTTCCGCATATATTCCCTTCAGATCCTCATGATCGACCTCAAAACCGCAATCAACAAGGCCGAGATTGACCGGCTTAACGCGATCCTTATTATTCTGAAGTTTCTCCCAGGCGCCCATGACATTTATGGCTTCGATGCCCCAGCTCAGTCCTTTGATATCTGTGTAGTTTTGCAGATCCTCTTTCCACTTTTCTCCGAACTTAAAGCCGGCATGCCCGTCAGTATCCGTTCCTGATAACTCAGCCACATAGTTTAAAGAAGCCCTTACGACGATATCTTCTGTTTCGATATCCTTGAGTTTGTTTTCAAGGGTTGCCTTTGTTTCAGCCGTTTCCAGCTGCAGCTGGTAATCGCCTGATACTTCGATCGCACCCACGATCCTGGCATGATATTTTTCCGCCAACTTGCCGACCTGTTCTTCTGTGGTCCCTTTTTTTACGACGATCAGAACCTCGTTATCGATATACCTGCTCATTTTATCACCGGCAACATGTGCTTCATCGACCGGCGCATAATAGAGTTTTCCATAGTCTCCGGAGGCTAGATCGTTCATATCAACCATGGTCGTTTGAGCCGTCTCGTTTCCAGCTGCTTCCGTAGTTACATTCGGCTCCGCGGTGGTCTCTTCCTCTCCGCCCTTTTTACAGCCGAACAGGCTGCCCGCCGCCATGGAAGCCGCGAGCAAAAACGCAAATCCTCTTCTTCTCATGATTCATTCTCCCTAATAAACTTACTTCGTTGTATACTTCACTCCATTGTCCTTGCAGTACTGCTCGGCATAGGAACCGGCCGTCACGATCACGGTCAAGTCCGGGCACTCTTTGAATGCATCCTTGCCGATCTCTGTCACGCTGGCGGGAATTTCCAGTTCGGTCAATGCGCTGCAGCCATAGAACGCCTTCTCCCCGATATGTGTCAGGCTGTCCGAAAGTTGCACTTCAAATAAGTGTATACTGCTCATAAACGTCCTATTGCCTAAGCTCGTCACACTATCAGGGATCTTGATCGTCGCCAAATAGTTGCACTGCTCGAACGCTCCGCGTGCTCTATACGATGTATCATTATCTCCGATACGTGTCAGACTGTTCGGAAGCTCGACATGATTCATTTTCGCACAGTTCAGGAAGGAACCGCTCTCTATAGTTTTCACACCCTCCGGGACCTTTACACTTATCAATTTATCGCGTCCGCTAAACGCGCCGCTTATGGAGGTTACGCCATCCGAGACCACCGCATCCCCCGATACCTCCGCATTGATGAGGATTCCATTGACCACTACATAAGGACTTTCGTTCAATCTGGCTCTCAGCCAAGCGGTATTCGAAAATGCCCACGCCCCGATGCTCGTTACCGTGTCCGGAATCTCGATATCAGCCAGGCTCTGGCAGCCTTCGAATGCCCCGCTCCCAATCTCCGTCACATTCTGTGGGATCTCGATCTCGGTCAAATTCTCGCAGCCGTCAAACATTCCATTCTCAATACGCGTTATGCTTTTCGGGAGTTTTACAGAGGTCAGTGCTGTGCAGCCAAAGAAAGCGTCATATCCTATCTCTGTCACACTCTCCGGAAGCTCTACGGTTTTTAGACTCTTGCACCAGGTAAACGCCTCAGAGTTAATCGTCGTGACACTGTTCGGAATCTCGATCTCGGCCAAAGCGGAGCACTCTTGAAACGCATTACCTTTTATAGTTGTCACACTGTCTGGAATGATGGCCTTAGTCATTTTTGCATTTCGATAAAATGAAAACGATCCTATAGTTGTCACGCCATTCGGAATCACGATGGTCTCATCCTCTCCTTTATATTTCGTCAATTCATTGTTACTGAATTCAAAACCTCCGACAGTTCCGTTTAAGCCGCCTTCGGTCTCTTTCGGCGCCTGCGTTTGCGAAGCTTTCGTC
>DBXX01000057.1:0-14935 GCA_002309675.1 Lachnospiraceae bacterium UBA1201 | reverse complement strand
CCCACAGCCTACCATGCTGACACTCATTAATCCTGCTAATGCAATTGCTTTCCACGTCTTTTTCATCTTCTAGCCTCCATGAAACTGAGTACCTATATTATAGCATTTTGAAGTCTAAAATGCTATAAATTCGGGAGAGTTTATTGGTTAGTCGTTCAGTTTTGCACGACTCGAAACATACTGAAATTGCTAACTGAATAGCAACCAGAAACCTTGATTTAGCGAAGGTTGGTGGCCACCGGCCTGGGCTTGCTTCCGCGGAAGCTTTCTAAAAACAACCAAAAAGCTTGTTTCGACTGGGTTTGGTGGCCACCAACATGGGGTTACGACCCCAGAAGCTTTCTAAAAACAACCAAAAAGCTTGTTTTGACGGGGTTTGGTGGCCACCATCCCGAGGTTGCACCCCCGGAAACTCCTCAAAAGCAACCAAAAAGCTTGTTTTGACGGGGTTTGGTGGCCGCCATCCCGAGGTTGCACCCCCGGAAACTCCTCAAAAGCAACCAGAAAGCTCACTTCAGCGTATTTTGGTGGCCGGCAACCTCTGCCCCCCAAAAACCCAGGCCGGTTGGTTATCTCATAACCAACCGGCCTGTCGGATCATATATCATTTTCCACTGAAAATGTTTCAAAAGGAACCGTCCTTATTGATTCATTTTCCGAAGTTCGCTGATCAGAGCTGCGACCAAAACGGCGAGGATGCCGGACATGGTAAATGCAACTACAGCGGGTTTGGTCAGGCAACCCAGCACGAGTGCCGCGATCGAGCCGATGATGGCTGCGAAGCGGTAGCTCGATGAGCGGTACAGCCAGCTAAACGGAAGTAAGTGTGCAGCTACTACGACTGCATAGGCCATGACCATGCCCTCCGGACGCTCCGAGTACACCCACATCACGATGAGGATGTAGAGGAACTGGTTCAGCGTAAAGAGGAAGCCTACCTTACTCAGCGGGTTCACACGGTCCGTGATCTTCACCTTCAGGAAGTGGGCGAAGATCAGCGCCAGCGGCATGAACAATGCCGAGAAGCAGAACGTGATCAGGTTCTTCGTTTCGATCTTCAGTCCCGTCAAATGCAGGATGCCGATGCCTGCCCATATGAGCACCGCCGCCATAATGAACGGCACGCCCTTCTTCTGCGTGATCGCGCAGTCTATTCTCATCTCATCCAATGATTTCTCATGATATTCCTTCGTAATCGCTCTCATAATCTTGTTTCCTTTCATTCTGGTATGCTTTTAATTGCTGTGTGTAAACTTCACCTCGTTTTGCAAACACAACACGATCCAGAACTACCGAGATCAGGTAGAATGCGATGAACGTTCCGACGAATAACAACCAGAGTGCCCAGTCGCCCGAGCCGGAGAAAATGCCCATCCAGTAGAAGCAGGCTACTTCGAGCGGGAGGAATGCCACCATGAAGATCGTCATGCGGAAAATGAACGATTTCCCTTTCAGGAACAGTTCGGAAAATACTCCGCAGAAGATCACGGATGCGCCGGCGCTAAATGCCAGGAGCTTCAGTGAAAAGCTCACCGAGATCATCTCTTTTCCGCAGGCCGCCGCGATCAGCAGGACCAGAAGCATCAGCCACGTGAACGCAATCGTAAATACCATTCGGAACATCAGCAATGCGCTCTTTACATTGGCCCGTCCCATTTCTTTCTTTTGCTTAACTCTCGCTTCATTCATGCTCCGCCCCTCCTGCGATCCGCTCCTTAAACGCCTTCGCGTACCGCCGCGAGATATACAGGATCTCATCATTGTCCATGGTCACCCGAATGTTCCGGGTGATCTCCGGCCGCAGCGCGCGGATGTGATAGATGTTCACGATCAGCGACTTGCCGCACCGGATGAAATCGCGGGCGCTCAGCAGCGTCTCCAGTTCGTATAGTTTTTTCTCCGTCTCGTACACGCCGGACTGCGTATAGAGGAAGACATTGCTGTCCACCGCTTCGATGTACAGGATGTCCCTCACGGATACGCGGGCCACATCCTCGCCGGCATGTGCGATCAGTTTTCCGTCGTAATTTCGGATGTACCGTTCGAGATCGCGGACCTCACCGGTGATCTGCCGGCACAGGATCTCTACGCGCATCTCATCATCTTTGCCTGTCGTGTTTACAAATACTTTCATTTCAGTCTAACATGTTCTCCTGAGTCCCCCGTCGGGGAGGCTTGTGTTTCAAACCTGAGTCAACAATAAAGCAACCTGTGAGAAAAAACAAGAGGGAGCGCCGCAAGCGGTACACAAATGAAGGGTAAGCGGCTCATGTGACACCGGGGACGGTTCTTTTTGTCACGGTGACACCGGGGACGGTTCTTGCTGTCACATAGTCGCCCCCATGAAAGCCCCATTTTCCCTAGGTTTCGTACGCGAAAAAGGTGACAGAAAGAACCGTCCCCACTGTCACGCATGGCTCACTGCTTGCTCCACATGTATGCGAACGCCTGCGTTCTTCCTGCGAAGATGGCTTCGGCGAGCAGTTTGCGAACTTCGGCTTTGGTGTACCAGCCGGAGCGGATCTCTTCGTATTCCGATGTGCTTTCGGAAAATGTTCCCCGGGCGCGCCCGACGATCATGATATTCTTCTCATTTGAAAAACCGACAGCCGAATAACTCTCGCCGATCACGTCATCGATGGCGTAGAGCTCCAGGCCGGTCTCCTCGCGCAGTTCGCGCTTCGCGGCCACCTCGGGTGTTTCACCTGGGTCAATGAGTCCCGCCGGGAAGTTGTACACCCACGCATCGACCGCCAGACGGTACTCACAGTCCAGCAAGATCTTCTCGCCGGTCTCGTCGAAGATCGCCATCACAACGGCATCGATTTTCCCGCGCTTCAGCGCCTCCTCTGAGTTTATATTCGGGTCGCGGCTGATCATCTCATAGACCTTCTCGTTCCCGGCCTCCGTCTCATATGTCACATCATAGCGGGTAATGAACCGCCCCTGATGTATCTTTTCTATCTTCTTATACTTCATGTATATGCCTCCGTTTCGCTTTTGATGGTGTGCTACATCGAGTCACCGAAATGTGACAAAAAGAACCGTCCCCACTGTCACATGGCTTTCAGCCATTCTACGGATTTTTTCAGGGCTTCGATCGTCTTCGTCTCCAACACACACCGCGCGTTTCTCCGTCCGGCCAGATTAAACCGCGCGTTGAGGTCGATCTCGCCGTCGCCCAGCGCCAGGTGGTTCTTCGGCGGCTTCTCGCAGCCGTCATGGATATGGAAATGAATCAACCTCTCCTCACGCTCCATAATAAACGGAACGTCCTTTTCTCCTGTGGCCTTTGAATGCCCTATATCCCAGGTCAGGCCGAAGGCCGGACTTTCTAGAAGCAGGTCGATGGCCTTTTTCTCATATTCACGGAACCCATCCGTGTTCTCCACGGCGATCCGAATGTCATTTCCCGCGATCCACTCCTCGCATAACGAGCGGAATCTGGCAAAAGCAGTTATATATGTATCGAAATCCCTGTCATACATTTGAACTTTTCGATCGGGCAATGTGATAAAGATCCCGTGGTTCATGTGCATATTCAGGATCAGCGGCTGCGTCCTGTCCCCGAAGCGGTCACGGAGCGGCAGCAGTTTTTTCGCCACCTCAACCGTCCGCCGCACCGTCTCCAGATACGCCCCGGTAACCAGAGAATTAAAGTCGGCAATATTCAGGTTTTCATCGAGATGGATCGTATAATAGATCCCTGCATTCTCCGCTGTTTTGATCAGCTCATCGACCTGCTCCAGACGATCCACCTGATACTCCGGGAAATTCATATTCAGCTCAATAAACTTAAGGCCCAGGCTTTTACAAAGGTCGACATTATCCTGTAGGGTCTTGTTTTCGATCAGTGTCGGCATTCCAAACTGCATTTTCTCTCTCCTCTTAACTTATTTCTAGTCTCTGCTTTCGATCACGATGCAGTATCCGTCGCAGCGGATCTCTCCATCCTTCGCGGTCAATTCGTTGCTGACCGTGAGGCTGACGCTGAAATCCGTGCTCACATCCTCCGCGGGATATTTAAAGCCCTTCATATACAGATGCTCCAAGCGGTCGCCGTACGGGAGCACAGACACATATTTGCCAAACGCTTCCTTTTTATGCAAGGTGCAACTGCCGCGCACCACGCGCACGCGGTTGTTTTCGTCTAGGATAAACGCCTCGATGCCTTCATCGGCCGCCTGTTTCAAAAGACCAATGCTGCTCAGCGTCTGGTCCAGGCGCGTCCCGGTGCAGCCCAGGCACAGGATCCGGCGCGGCCGCTCATTCAGCGCATACCGAAGCGCATGCTCCGTGTCGGTGTCGTCCTTCTCCGGGATCAGTTTCTCCACGTGGATCTTCATCGAACGGATGCGCTCCCACTCTTCCTCGCTCACCGAGTCGAAATCTCCGATGGCGCGCGAAGGGATCAGCCCCGCGTCCAATATTTTAATGGTGCCCCGATCTACTCCGATCAGGATCACCGGCGGTTTTGCTTCATCGAAAACGCGGCGAATAAACGCCGGACTCACCGTACCTCCGGCCACTAAGATCCACGTATCTCCGTCTCTTTTTGCGCCATCTTTCATCGTTGTTTTTCGCATTTTCCAATGTACTCCTATATAGACCGGGGGCAATCCCCCGCCCACTCAGAATGTGACAAAAAGAACCGTCCCCATTGTCACCGTGACAAAAAGAACCGTCCCCGCTGTCACCGTGACAGGAAGAACCGTCCCCGTTGTCACACGTCCAGTCTCTCCACTAGCTTCAGCCCGTTTTCTTCCACGATCTGCATCGCGATCTTCTCGCACTCGGGCAGCCAGATCTTGCTGACATGGTGCGCATCGGCACCGAAGATCACGTCGACCTGCTCCTCGCCGGCGATCTTCCAGAAGCGGCGGTCCGGATAGTTCCGGTGGTCCCAGATGCCCAGAAAATTGATCTCCAGCGGCAAGCCGTAGGATTTCACCTTCCGGCACAATTCGCGCATATAACGCTCGTAAACGGCCTCCTCGCCCTTAAAATTCACCAGGTCCGGGTGCGCCAGGTACAGAAACTTTCCGGTGGCCAATGCCTCGTAGATCTGGTTGCAGTATTTCTGAAGCACGACCTCGTCCTGCGTCGGGAAGCCGACATAGGTGCCGTCGTATTCATTGTCCGTGTGATGCTGTGCCAGCAGGAAATACTCGATCGGGTAAGGCTCGCAGAGCCGCAAAAGATCCTCGAAATGCTTCGGGAAATATTCGACCTCCAGCCCGAGTTTGATATCGATGTCCTTCTTATACTCTTCCTTTAGATCCAGCGTTTCCTTCACGTAATCCTCGAGCTCGTTCGGAAGCATCCGGATCGACGAAACGAAGCCATTGTTGTACGGATATGGCGTGTGGTCGGAAAATCCGAACACTTGGAAGCCCGCTTCGATCGCCTTCTCTACATATTCTCTTTGTGTGCCCGTTGCGTGGTGGCAGCGGGTCGTGTGACTGTGATAATTTGCGATCATAGTTGTTGCCTTTCTATTGTAAACCCCGTAAGCCGCGCAGCGGCGGCTCCACCTACAATTTTACCAAACCCTACGCGGTATGTAAACCATGCAACGCCGTGAACATCCGGTTTTTCTTCCACTATTTGTCGATTTTTTTCACATTTAGAATGAACTCGTGAAGCGGCGACGGGACGCTCTGAATTGTGCGTTTTGCAGTACGAATTACAACAATTCAACCGGGTTTTTGATTGCAAGAAGCATCCGGCCTTGCAAAAAACAAAAACCCTTCCGGTTTTAATATCAAATCTTTTCGTTTTCGTTGACATCCCCCCGCATCTTTGCTAAGATATGGCCGGGGTAAAATCCCCTGTAACTATACGTTTCAAGCATAAATCATTAAGGAGGCCTTATGCAGGATAAAAATAATTATTGTGTAGAAAAGGGCGAACTTACCGAGGAATATCTTCGGAAAATGGACGCCTACTGGCGCGCAACGAACTATCTTTCCGCAGGACAGTTATACTTGCTGGATAATCCGCTGCTCCGTAAGCCGCTGACTTTAAACAGCATCAAGAAGAAGATCGTAGGACACTGGGGAACCGTTCCCGGCCAGAACTTCGTTTACGTTCATTTGAACCGTGTGATCAAGCGTTACGATCTGGATCTGATCCTTCTTTCCGGTCCCGGACACGGCGGAAACTTCTTCATCGCTAACAGCTATCTGGAAGGCAGCTACAGCGAGATCTACCCGGACATCAGCGAAGATGAGGCGGGTATGGCGAAGATGTTTAAGCGCTTCTCCTTCCCGGGCGGCATGCCCAGCCACTGTGCTCCCGAGACCCCCGGTTCCATCAACGAAGGCGGCGAGCTCGGATACGGCATTGCCCATGCATTCGGTGCGGTTTTCGATAACCCCGACCTGATCGCAGCGGTTACCGTCGGCGACGGTGAGGCAGAGACCGGCCCTCTTGCTACCTCCTGGCAGTCCAATAAATTCCTGAACCCGATCAATGACGGTGCGGTTCTTCCGATCCTGCACCTGAACGGTTACAAGATCGCTAACCCGACCATCTTCGCTCGTATGTCCCACGAAGAGATCGAATGCTTCTTCAAGGGATGCGGCTGGAAGCCTTACTTCGTAGAAGGCGACGATCCGATGACCATGCATAAGAAGATGGCTGAGACACTCAACACCGTAATCGAGGAGATCAAGGCGATCCAGAAGAACGCACGGGAAAACAACGATCCTTCCCGTCCTATCTGGCCCATGATCGTTCTTCGTACACCGAAGGGCTGGACCGGCCCGAAGGTAGTTGACGGCAAGCCCATCGAGGGTTACTTCCTGGCTCACCAGGTTCCGATCAGCTTCGAGAAGCCCGAGGAGCATCTGGAGATCCTGAAGGAGTGGCTGCACAGCTACCACGCAGAGGAACTCTTCGACGAGAAGGGCGCCCTGATCCCCGAGCTGAAGGCTCTCGCTCCCGTGGGCGATGCTCGTATCGGCGCGAACCCGCACGCAAACGGCGGTAAGCTGCTCCGCGACCTGCGTCTGCCTGACTTCCGCGACTACGCAGTCGAAGTGAAGGAGCACGGCGGCCAGGACGGTCAGGATATGACCGAACTCGGTAAATTCGTTCGCGACATCTTCAAGCTCAATGCAGCCAGCAAGAACTTCCGTATCTTCGGACCGGATGAGACGAACTCCAACCGTCTGAACGCTGTATTCGAGACCGAGAACCGCGACTGGAACTCCGAGATCTATGACAATGATGATCATTTGGCTGTAGACGGCCGTGTTATGGACTCCATGCTTTCCGAGCACATGTGCGAAGGCTGGCTGGAAGGCTACCTGCTCACCGGACGTCACGGTTTCTTCGCGACCTACGAGGCATTTGCCCGTATCATCGACTCCATGGCTGCTCAGCACGCGAAGTGGATGAAGGTCTGCAACCAGTTGCCTTGGAGAGAGGAGATCGCTTCCCTCAACCTGATCATGGCATCCACCGTATGGCAGCAGGACCACAACGGATTTACACACCAGGATCCCGGTTTCATGGATCACATCGCAAATAAGAAGGCAGACGTAGTCCGCCTCTATCTGCCGCCGGATTCGAACTGCCTGCTCTCCTGCTTCGACCACTGTATCCGCAGCCGTAACTACGTGAACGTTATCGTTGCTTCGAAGCACCCTCGTCCGCAGTGGCTGACCATGCCTGAGGCAGTAAAGCACTGCACACAGGGTATCAGCATCTGGGATTGGGCATCCAACGATCAGGGACAGGAGCCCGATATCATCTTCGCATGCGCAGGTGAGACTCCGACCCTCGAAGCATTGGCCGCTGTATCGATCCTCAACGAGGAGCTGCCGGAAGTAAAGATCCGCTTCATCAACGTTGTCGACCTGTTCAAACTGCAGCCGAACACCGAGCACCCGCACGGTCTGACCGACGCCGAGTACGACATCCTGTTCACCCAGAATAAGCCGGTACTCTTCAACTTCCACGGATATGCTTCTCTCATCCACGAGTTGACCTACCGTCGTCACAACAACCGTCTGATGCACGTTCGCGGCTACAAGGAGGAAGGTACCATCACGACTCCGTTCGACGTACGCGTACAGAACGACATCGACCGTTTCCACCTGGTAATGGATGCGATCAAGTTCCTGCCTCAGCTCGGCAACCGCGGCGCTTACCTGTACCAGAAGATGAGCGATAAGCTCGTTGAGCACAAGCAGTACATCCACGAAGTTGGTCTGGATCTGCCGGAGGTTGCTAACTGGAAGTGGAAGAGATCCTGATCGATCTTTAGTAACGAACCAAATCTTAAATGATATAACGAATGCGCCCGGCGGGATGACCCGCCGGGCGCGTTTGGTTTATTCTCATTTCGGTCAATCTTATAATCCTAAGATGTTCTTCTCCATGCTGACCAGGACGTCGTCCCAGCCTTCTTCGCGGTGCGAAAGGCTGGCCACGATGATGCCCTCCTTCGGGAGAATGTAGCACTTCTGCCCCCATTTTCCGTTGATGGAAAATCCGTCGCGGTACTTCCAGATGAAGTAGCCGTAGCCGCCCTCGCGGTTCATCGTCTGTGGCGATGTCGCGGTCTTCACGTACTCCTCCGACAGGATGCGCTGTCCATCGTAAACGCCCCGATTGTAGAGCAGCAAACCAAATCGGCTCAGTTCATGCACCGTAAGTTTCAGGCCCGAGGCTCCGTAGAAGTACCCCTCCGGGCAGCGTTCGTACTCGTAGTGGTCAATGCCGAGGGGCCGGAAGAGGCGTTCCTCGATGAACGAACCGACATCGCGCCCGAGTGCATTGGCCAGGGCCACCCCGACCAGGTAAGCCGAGATGTTGGTGTAATGGAAGCCGCAATTCTCCGGATCCTGCGGCCCGTTTTGCAAGGCGAAATCGATGTAACTGTCGCCCTCCGCACGAAACGGAAAATCCGCGACCGACATCGTCAGAAGCCTCTGGATCGTGATCTTCTCGAAGACCGCCCGCTGATCCGACGTCAGCTTCAACACCTTCTCCTCCGGCAGGTAATACAAGATCGACCTCGTCAGGTCGAACCGCCCCTCATCCCACGCGATCCCGACCGCACACGAAAGCACCCCCTTCGTCGCCGAGTAGATCTCATGCAGGTTCGTGTCCGTATCCCCCCACGCATGCGAAAGCTTTCCCTGCTCGTACACCTCTACGCCAAATACATTCCACTTGTTCTCAACGATATTCCGGATAAAACCCTCAAAATTCATGACTACTCTCCATTAAGTAAACGAAACTAAACACTACTATTTGATTATACAGTATAAGCGGATGTAATACAAGCAGAGCTTCGTAAGGGGGGAACTCTTTACCGGGCCGGGGTATCACAGCCGGGAAGGGCGGTCAAGGCCGAGCCGCCTTCGGCAGTACTCCGCAGCCTTGACTTCCCTTCCCGCGCTGTGATATGGGGTAATCAAGATGTCGGAAGGCGGCTTACGCCGTCTCCGACGACCGAATAAAACTCGTCGGCGACTCACTTCCGTGAAATGCATCCTATTCTCGCTCTTCTCCTCTAGAGGATGCATCTCGACCGGGCATTGGAGCGAGCACATGAAAAACGCCGCAAGCGGCAAGCAGGATGAGGGGAGAAAAGCGATCTCCGAGATCGCTTTTCGCGCTAGGAGAGCGAGTTTTCATCAAGAAAACTCGTCTCTCTCGACGCGGGCCCCCTCAAATCCTGCTGGACTCTTGCGGCATTGTTTTTCACTGCGAAGCGACCTGTCCCGGAGTGATCGTATCACTCGGAAGTCACGTCGCCGTCGTGTCTAAAGGTAAAATGTGTCAAATGGAACCGTCCCTGTTGCAGGTCAGAGACCTGCAACGAAGGCACATTCTCTATTTGTAGCGGCCGGCCTGTACGTTCCACATTTCGGCGTACTTACCGTCTTTTGCCAGGAGTTCGGCGTGCGTACCTTCCTCCGCTATGCGTCCGTCCGCTAAGAGGATGATGCGGTCTGCATCGCGCGTTGTGGACAGACGGTGGGAAATGTAAAACACGGTCTTCCCTTTCGCCGCCGTCTCCATCGCTTTATTCAGTTCGTACTCGGCGATCGGATCCAGCGCGCTGCTGGGTTCGTCCATGATCAGGATGTCGGCATTCGCGTAAAACGCACGGGAAATGGCCACCTTCTGGCTCTCACCTCCGGAGAAATTCACGCCCTTTTTGTCAAATTCGGTCGTCACCTGTGTATCCAGTCCGTTCGGGAGGCTCCTAAGGCGCTCGCCGAAACCGGCCCGCTCGAGCGCGGAAATGACTCTCGCATCGAGGGCCGAAGCCTGAGCGGGATCACTGTCGGGTCCGGGAATCCGGTTCATGACTACATTTTCCCGAAGCGTCGCCCCATACATCTGGAAATCCTGGAAGACTACGCCGAAACGATGTCGGTATTCATCCGGGCTGAATTCCCTGATGTCCTCGCCATGGTAGGTGATCTTTCCCCCGGTCGGGTCGTAGAGACGCATCAGAAGTTTGATCAGCGTCGTCTTTCCGGCACCGTTGTAGCCTACGATCGCAATGTGCTCGCCGGGCTGAACCTTCAGGGAAATATCCTTCAGTGTGTCTTCCATCTCTTCTTTGTAATGGAAGCTTACATGATCCAGGATGAGAGGCGCATTGCCCTCAGGAACGGGCTCGCCCTCCATGCGCTTGATCTTCGGTTCGTAGGCCAGGAAGGCGCGGATCTTATCCACGTACAGGCTGTTTTCCTGTGCTTTCGGGAACAGTTCCGCGATATTCGTCATACCGCGGCGCAGGCTACCCGTACGGTTGAACAGGATCACGGCGTTGCTGTAGTCGATGGTATGCAGGACCGCCGCCTGGAACACCAGATAGGTGATGTACAGGCCGTCCATGATGAAATCGCCGACCAGATAGCCGTTCACAAAACCGAGCAGGGAACGCTTCTTTCCGACCTTCTTCTGCTCCTCGATGATCGCGTCATCCGCTTCGCAGAACTCCTTCTCGAGCGAATCGCCCACCTGCGGATGCAGACGCAGCTCCTTCGCGTAGTCGTTCAGGTAGAACACGCGGCTGACGTAGTTGCGCTTACGCTCCAACGGGTTCACCTTCAGGCGCACCTTATAATTCAGTTTATTCAGGATCCGCGCGAACACAAACCGCAGCACGAACGATGCCAGCACGAACAGGATGCCCATCGCGTCGGTCATCAGGTAGAAAATACCGGTCGTGAAGATGATCGTCAGGCCCTGCATCATCATGTTGCACATCGCGAGGAAACGGTCAATGGATCCTTCCGCCTCGGCAACGGCGAGCACGAAGTCGTTGTAATAGTCCGGGTCATCGTAGCAGGACAGGTCGATCTGCGACGCTTTTTCAAACATCTGTTCCTTCAGCGCGCGGTAGAGTTTCGGCTTCGCCCGAAACGACCATCCGTGGATGAAGTAACCGTCGGGAATGATCTGAATCAGGTTGATCAGCAGGATGATTCCGATGAACAGAAAGGCTTTCCAGAACGGCTCCTGGTACTCCGCGCAGTGCAACACATAGCGGATGCCCAGCACGTGCTCCAGGAAAATGATGCCCTGGTAACGGAAGCCGTCGTACAGGAAGTAGATCATGTACCCCGGGCAGGTCTTAAAGCACAGCCTCCACAGGAAGAGTTGGTTCTTCAGTACGTGCTTCATGCCAAAACACCCCCTTCCTGTGAAGCGGCGGGCGTTTTATACTCCGAGACCGCCAGGTAGTTCTTCGCCTGCTTCGTATACATGTCGGCGTAGAGACCGTTCTGCTCCATGAGCATCTTATGATTTCCGCATTCCTTCACGGTGCCGTCCGACAGCAGGTATACCCAGTCCGCATTTTGTACAGAGGACAGTCTGTGCGAGATGAACACCAAGGTATTTTTCCGGCAGGACTCGTAGATATTATCAAAAAGTTTTGCCTCCGCGATCGGGTCTAACGCACTGCTGGGCTCGTCGAAGACCTTAAACGGGCAATCCTTCACGAACGCCCGGGCCACGACGATCTTCTGGAATTCGCCGCCCGAAAGCACCGCACCCTGATCGTCGAATTCATGGGTCAGAGTTGTCTTAAGTCCCTTCGGCAGGGACATCACCTTATCGTAGGCCCCCGAAAGCTTCAGGGCCTCCACGACCTTCGCCTCTTTCTCCTGCTCCGGGATGTTTTCGCCCATCACGACATTGTCCAGAACGGACATGGAGAACATCCGGTGATCCTGGAACGCCGTCGCGAACAGCGCGCGGTATTTCTTCAGGTCGAACTCGCGGATGTCGCGGCCGTTTAAGAGGATGGTGCCCTCCGTCGGGTCGTAAAACCGCAGGAGCAGTTTGATCAGCGTCGTCTTGCCGGCGCCGTTGTGGCCGACGAGGGCGTAGGTCTTGCCGCCGCGAAACTCCATGTTCAGGTGCGACAGCACCTCCTCGTCCTTATAGGAGAAAGACACGTCGCGAAACTCGATGGAGCGGATCTCCGTGCCCGGATCGTCACCCGTCGTATCCTCCGGGATCTTCTCCTTATACTCCAGGAAGGTCCGCAGATACTCGATGAAGAGACCGTTCTTAAACAGTTCGGTCAATGACTCGGTGAACCCGATCAGGATCCACGTCGTCGAAACCATCATGCTCGTGATGACCGCGAGCTGCGGCAGCGTCATGGTCTGGCTGACCAGCGTGCGGTACGCGCCGTAGATCAGCAGGCCCTCAAAGATGAAGGTAAAGGTAAACATAACGTAGAGCCAGTGCAGGAGCATGGCTCGCTTCGTGTACTTCTTCGTCACGTCCGCCACGCCCGTGATGGCCTCGCGGTAATGTTCCTTCATCAGGGAGAAAACGTCCGTCAGACGCATCTCCTTCGCGTATTCCGGCAGGTACATAACACGGTTGATGTAGGCGATCCGTCGGTTGTACGGCGCCATGTCTTTGTTTCTTTGATAGTCCAGGTGGCTGTTCTTGCGGTTAAACACAAAGTTTCCGATCACCGGGAACAATATGAACAGAACCGAGATCTTATCCACCTGATACATGAAGATGAAGGCGCAGACGCTGGCGATGGCTCCGAAGGCCGCGCCGAATACGACATCGACCGTTTGTATCAGCCGGTCGTCCGCCTTTTCCATGGCCAATGTATACTTATCGTAAAATTCGCTGTTCTCGAAGCATTCCAGTTCGACGTTCCGGGATTTGCGAAAGAGTTTGCGGTACAGGCCTTTGTTTACGACGGCCTGCGCGATGGGATAGACCCTGCCGTTTAGGATGCTGTTGTACAACGACATGCTGCAGAAGACAGCGGCCACGATCCCGATGAAGATCATGATCCGGCTGAAGCTCTCGCCGGTCTCCAGCGCGCTGATCACGTAGCGCATGAAAAACGCGCTGTAGAACAGCCACTCGAAGTAGCCCAGCGCCCGGCTGATGCCCTTGTGGGCCACCAGCGACGGGCAGATCCGGCACAGTAGCCCGCAGGCGAACAGATTGTTCTTCAGTGCCCGTGTCTTCTTGATTCCTTTTTTCTTTTGATTTTGTGATTCTTTTTCTTTTTCGTTTTCCACTTTCTCAACCTCAAAGTCTTTCTTCGATCGAAGCCCCCCAGCCTGTGATCGAACTACTTCCTCAGTTCGTAATCGATCAATGTCATTTTATCATTGACCGGTTTTTCCTCCCCGACTCTTACGAAGCCGCACTTTTCGTACAGATGACAGTTCGCGGGCTCCTGCAGGATGGTATCCAGCTTCCAAATCGTGACCTCCGGATACATCGCAAATGCCTTCTGAATGGCGATGTAACCGATGCCCCGGTTCTGGTACTTCGGCAGGATGAAGAGCGGGCTGATGAAGGAGACCTTCTTCTCCTCCGGATCGTTGTGCCCGACATTGATGGCGCCGACACGCGCTCCGTCCATCACGATAAAGTAGTACTTCCGGTTCGGACGTGCCGCCCTGCCTCGCACGCGGTCGATCGACTCGCTCGCCGGCGAACCCTCGTCGTGGTACTTCTCATACAGGGGCATAAAGCTCGCAATCTGCATCTCATAGAGCTGCGGGATCTCGTCCTCACGGACCTCCTCCAGTTTGACGCGGTTCATCATGGCCGCACTGCTCACACCCGGCAGATGAAAGCGCTCCTTTATCATGGCCGCTACCTCTGCAGGCTCTAAGCTCGTGTTGTCGATCTTGATGTAATTCGCAAACGGCAGCTCGCCGTCGCGGCTTTCCAGACGGTATTTCGTCTCCTCACGGATCATGCGGTCCTGCGAGGTCACGAGGTCCCGCTTCGAAGCCTTATTCCTGAGCCGGTTTTCCGTCTTATTCCGCTCGATCCGGACCGCCCGGTCCGCCACCAACTCGACGCAGTAGACCGTGCCCCCGGTCGCTTCGAACTTATCGGTCAATGCTTTGACGTAGTCCCAGTCCGATTGCAGATCAAACGCCCACATGTACGTGAAGATCATGCCGGAGTAGTTCGTCTTCATGAACGCGTCAAAGATGTCGTCGCGGAGTTTATTGACCACCGCTCCCTCGAATTTTCCGAAGATCTCGATCACCGGCTCGATCATCATGTGATTATGAAACAGCCGAAAATCCGTGATCTTCATCAGCTCCTGCCCCACCGTCATCTTCCCGACGGCGCCGCTGCCTACGATCAGTATCAGATCCATGTTTTCCTCCTCCGTTTTTCTGTCTGTTTTTGGAAAAGAGTACAAAAATACCACCTACCGGAAACGATAGGTGGAAAGCACAACAAAACAAATATGCCTATTTTCTATCATTCTCCGCAACAGATTTTTAAGCGCACAGCGTCAATACCATACACGCAATATTCATGCATGGTTTCGTAATTCACGTAATAACGCTTGGTTTCGAATGTTCTCATGACGCTGTCCTTTCGTAAAAATGTTCCGGGCACATCCCGGTGTGATGGAGCCCGTAACGGCCCCGTTTTT
>DBXX01000114.1:3747-11032 GCA_002309675.1 Lachnospiraceae bacterium UBA1201 | reverse complement strand
CCCGATCACGATGTCCACCTGATGCTCTGCGAAAAACTTCGCCATTCCTCTCTGTATGACATTCGGTTCCGTCTCGTACTCCTGCCCCCAGTGGGCGTAGACCACGACCACGTCCGCCCGCTCGCGGGCATATTCGATCTGGCGGATCATACGTTCCTTATCCTTCAAAGTCTCCACCATATACGGAAACTCTGCCGGGCACTCCAGTCCGTTCATACCATAGGTATAACCGAGGAATGCCACCTTGATGCCATTTTTCTCGACAAAGGCCACACTGTCTTTGTAACTTCCGGTATAGCCCGTGGTTTGCGTCGCTCCGAAGCACCGGATCCCCAGTTCCTGTAGGAACCGTATGGTGGTGTCAACACCGTAGCTGCCCTTATCCAGAACATGGTTGTTCGCCAGGTTCATCACGTCAAAGCCGGCGTTCGCGAGGGATTCACCCACGCCGAGTGGCGTTCCGAACCTCGGATAGTTGCTGACCGCTCCGTCATCTTCCACCAGGATCGTCTCGAGATTGATCGCCGCGATGTCTGCCTCCCGAATCGTTGGCGCGATTTTTTCATACAACGCCGCTCCGCTTCGGTCCTGCTTCAGCAGCTGCAAATGTATCAGATTGTCCCCGGCACACAGCAAACGAAGCTTTGAGGGCTCGGCATCTTCGACATATTTGATGCCGAAATCCTTCCACCTCCAGAGCTGTGGTCCGTGCTTTCTCACATTGAGAAGCAGCATATCGTTCTTCCCTGAAGCGATGGAGTCGATCTCGAATTTGGTCTCCGAAGACATCCAGATGGCCCGCATTCGAATGGGGCGTTCCAAATCATACGAATAGATAAAAATATGTTGTCCCAACCGATCGGTGTCTTTCTCAGCCCAGAACGGTTTGGACCGGCCGTAGTTTCCGCGCTTCCAGAGCAGAAAAATGATCTCCTCCGCTCCGTCGCGGTCCAGGTCTTTGACTACCATGTCCTGAAACACCCAGTCTTCGTCGCCGGTCCAAAGTACCGTCTCGCACGAGGCATCCGAATATAAAGTCGCCTTCCGGTCCTTCAGCACGGCGAAGCCGTCCGCGAAATCGGTCGCGACACTCTGCCATTCGACCCAGGAAGGAATCTCGTCCTCAGAGGCCGGCGGCTCGTTTGTCGCAGTCGCCGCCGCGGGCTCTGCAGACTCCGAGGGGGTAGCCGGATTCGCGACCTCCTCCGTAACCGGAGGCGCCACATCGGTGATCGCGATGATCGTATAGTCCGGATCATCCACCGAACCCACTTCCTCCGACGGTCGCACAGGCTCATGTTTCTGTTTCGATAATAGTACGGCAACGGCAATGATGACCATCGCCGCTGCACATATCATAATACATTTTAAGGGTTTGCTCATAAGCTCACCTTTCATCGATCAGTGTGTTTATTTCTCACCGGTTCTGTAACTTTTCGTCCATTCCGGATGTTCCGGATACGCAGGAGGTAAATATGTTGTGTACCCTCCTTCGAGTTCGACGTATCCCCCCTCAAACTGAGCTTGCCATTCCTGATCCGTCATTCGTTTATCAATGTCTCTCGTAAACTGGTACTGATTATATACGGCTCCACATGCAACATGCAGTTCCCCGTCGATCGGGAAAACCACATAGATGGGGGAAGCGCCGCCGATCGCTTCTTCGAGGCACAGGCCGTTCGTGCTGTCAGTGGCCACATCTGCTACGATCGCCATAGAGTCTGCTTCCTCATCAGGATAATACGCCTCAACATATTCCTCAATGGAAGCATACTCGCATTCCTCTCCATCTTCCTCACACCACTTCACATAGTCCTCATATTCATCCCAAAGCCACTGCGAATACGAACCCTCGGAACCCATACCCTCGGTTGCCTCCAGCCAAAAGTGTTCTATGGTTCCGCCATAGAAACATATCAGATCATAGTCGTCTCCGGTCAATTCCCGATTTTCCAGTTCTTTGATCGCGATATCTCTTAAGCGACGGCTTAATTCGGCCAGGCGATCCAGTGACTCTTGATCTTTCTCGCTCAGATAGCCCATATCTTTCAGCCCTGCTTTCGTAGCTTCGGCTAAAATGCTCAAGCGATCAAACAGTTCCGGCTCCGGCTCCACATAACCGCGATCATCCTTTTCAGGAGGATAATAATCACCTCCATCGCCCTCCGACATCGAGTACGGCTGTTTCGCATACAAAATGGTATCATGCTTTAGCTCCGTCCAGCTGCCCAGGAAACCTTCCAGGCTCTTCTTCTGCCATTCCGTGTTCGTCATGAACGAAGGGTAGCCCTCACCTTTTACCTCCAGCAGCGGCCGCAACGTATTCAACCAGCCACCATATACGCAAGTAGTCCAATAGAGATCGGACTCTCCGACCACCTGACGCATCTCTTGCATGGTCGAAAGGTAGTTCGGATATTTATCCTGTCCCTGCTGAATCAGAATATCCAGGGCCACATCGGAGCCAAAAGCCGCCGGGATATCCAGTGCTTCCGGCAATAATCTTTCATCGAAATCCGCAGACGGTTGGATGTTATTAAAGAGCAGATTTTGGAAGATTTCCGCATCCAGAACAAAACGCTGTCCCATGAAGCGGAAGCCCTTGGAGTATGTCTGCCAATCTTCATCCCCTTCGGTCGGGAGCACATAGGGAGTTGAATTGATCTTCGGGCCGTGAAGAGATTTGATTGCTTCGACAAAGCGGTTCCATGCATCTGCATTGCCCACCAGGGAGTCCAGAGTGAAATCAGCCCCATAGACCTGCATGATGACCGGGATATATTCGTTATAAACCAGATCGTCGCTCGCGCCACACAGGAAGGACGTCACTTCGTAGATCGCATGCCACTCGTAGTAATTACTCTCGTCAGATAGGGCGATATTCATCAGCAGCGCGCAGCGGTTTCCCTGCTCATTCTTCTGTGCAAAAAACATACGACCGTACCACATCATGACACGGAAATATTTCTCCAACTTCGGATCCCCGGCGTAATAACTTCTGGGGATATACTGTGTGTAGTCCTCTCCGAACTCATTTTCCGGAGTGATCAAGGACCGTTCTATTCCCGAGGCAGCGAGAATCTTTTCAACTTCCTGCGCAACCATGGCGTCGATATCCGCTGGTACCATTACTTCGGATCCGAGCAGTTTCGCAGCGACTCCGAAAAAGGCTGTGTTGCGTTTAGCAGCCTCTTCCCACTCCGTGCCGCGGAAGAAGGCGTACTGCTGCAGGGATTTCTTCAACATGCCTTCGCTCAGGCGGGTCAATGCTTCATACAGGTACTCTTTTTCCACGGTTTTTTGCAGTTTCACATAATAAAGGTGGTAGGTATGCATCAACGAGTCTGTCGTGACAAAATTCGGTTCATTGTTGTAGCGATTTCCCTCATAGACCTCGTAAAATTCATCGTACTGATGTTCAGCGACTACAAACCCGTTCGCTGCCAGTTTTTGTTTTTCTTCCTCGGTAAGAGAATACTCATTGATCACATTACTTAAGTCCGGTGCCACCGTGTAAGGCTTCACGGAAGGCTTGTAATTCTTTCCGTTTTCGCCGTAATTCGCCGTTGTAAGCTTCGGTTTTACTGCACCTACGCTTACTATTTTCGCATCCGGGCTGCTCACCGCGGCCAATATCTCATCATCACTGTAGGTCGGTCTCGGCGCTTCCGTTGCCTCTTCGGTCGGTGCCTCGGTAACCTCCTCGGTCGGTGCCTCGGTTGCTTCCTCGGTCTTCGCCTCAGTGACCGGTTCGGTCTGCGGCTCTGTCTTCTCCTCAATTGCCGGATCGCTCTGCGGTTCGCTCGTGTTCTGCGCTACCTCCTGACCGGTGCTCTCCTCAGGGCCCGGAACATCTCCTCTGCGCGGACCGTTTTTGATGGTCCATACGATCCCACCGACCAGCAGGCACACACATGCCGCCATGCAGATCCACAGGATGACCTTTGTTGACTTCTTCGCTCCTTCTTTCATAGTCCTCGCTCCTCCGTAAAATAATAAAACTTGGTTCGATCTTCCAGAACCAAGTTGAGCATAACGTATTAAAAAAGTGAAGTCAACACTTCCGGATAAAGATTAACACTTGTGTAAAAAACTTTAAAACAATTGCAACACAAAGCAACACATCTGTAACAAATTGTAACAGATCCGTCATAGTTCACCACTGTTTTTATTTGATAACCGCTCCGGAACAACCAATTCTTTCACAAGACAGATCGTCAATTCATCATCATTTTTACATGGAGCGTCCTAGGATTCTACTCATTCGTGTCTTCTCTTTTTTGCGTTTTCTCAAACCGCATGGACCGATCAACTCCACTTCCCGGCTGTTTTTTTCAGCCGTTCTTCGAGCGCTTTAAACTCAGGCTCATCGCGGACGAAATCGAAGCGCTCGTCCTGCATATCCCGAAGCACCTGCGCAGGATTATTCGCTTCATCATTAGTACTGAAGGTTCCATAGTCCGAACCTCGCATTAACAGCGAAGTATGCAAAGTCTCCTCGCGGTTCTGTATGAACGCTTCCGCGTGATCTGCTGCCTGCTTGAGGTGCAAAAGCACCTTCTTCGCATCCTGTTCATGACGTGCGACAATTCTCGCAATGTGAAGGTTCGCACGCATCAACGCATCGTGGAAGAAACCATAGTCATGATCTTCGAACATGATCGCCATCACATCGATGATCTTCTGCTTGATCGCCGCGTCTTCCGCCGGACTATAAGGGAAACTTCCGTCCTCAAATCTTACATTGATCGTGTCCAGGATCACACAGAGGTCCTGCAACAACATAAACAACTGATACTGGCGGTTCTCATACTTCTTACGTCCCTTGGTGACGATGGAAAGCATGCTTTCCCGGCAGATGCTCATCCTCGGCATCTCCATGGCGATTGCTATGGCCTTATCATCTTCGCCAATATTTCCGTAAGCGTAACACAGGATCTGTCTGGCACTATACACCGTCTCCATATCTTTGCATCCCTCCAGGATCTTCTGTGCGAGGGCAATGCATTTTTCATAGTGCTTCCGCGACTTCGCGCGCTCTTCTTCGTTTTCCACTCCCGTAAAGTATTTGGGCACTCCCATGCCGTATTCAAGATACATCTTGGTACGCATCAGCTCATAACTGTTCGGATATCGCTTCAGTGCGTCCGCTAACAATTTCTCTGCCTTTGTTTCATGCCCCCGGCCCATCAATCGGTTGGCCTCCGCATTGATCTCCTGAATCTGCGCCGCATCCTTCTCCCGGTCGATGTCCAGCAATTCGTCCGAAGTCACCCCCAGCACCCGGCACAACACCGGGATCGCCGACAGATCGGGAAATGTCTTCCCCGTCTCCCACTGCGACACCGCCGAAACCGAAACACACAGTTGCTCTGCCAACTGCTCCTGCGTAATGCCCGCCTTCTTTCTGCAGGCCGCTATATTCTTCCCTAGATTATCTAATGCTCCCATAGTATTTTCCTCCATAAGGTTTTCGTTCGGCGCCTGTCTATACTATAGGGCATTTTAGAGGAAAATAATAGGGAGTATTTCTTAAGTGCGGGTTAAGTGTGGCTTAAAAAATGAAGTGAGCGGTGATAATCAGCCGTCGAGTTTCCGTATCCATTCTACAAACCGTTCCTGCAACTGCGCGAGCGAACATCCGAATATCGCATCGGCATCCTTCGCATAATCCTGCGAACAGTAAAATGCCTTAAACTTCTCCACGCCGTAGGTTTCGATCACAAACTCTGTCCACGCGCCTGCCACCGGATATGTATCCGCGCAGTTCAAATCGTAAAAGTCCTCGTCATCCAGGATCAACCGTTCCGTCGAGAGCAGGTTGCCCTGCTCCAGGTACCTTCGCGCCCACACTGCATTGTCCTCCCCCCACCATTTTCCATCCATATACATCGCAAGCCCTTCGGCTAAGAAACCCGACTGGGGCTCGCACAGCATCGCTGAAATGATGTGGGTATCCTCATGCGCACCGGTGCATTTCTCGCGTTCATTGTACACGGCGTGTACGGAGAATGGCGGCACGATAAAGCAGTTGTCGGCGTCCCCACTGAGCGAAACCTGCCGCCCCACTTCACTATCACTTTCCTCGGTCACTGAAAGCCCGCAACACCAGTCGCCATCCCAAAATATGTCCCCGATGACCTGCGGTGAATTATACAAATAGTATTGGATCTTATGGGGATAATCGACCTCTAGAATACTGCAGATCTTAGCGTAGCAACGCTCCTGCTCCGCTACGATCTCCTCAATATCCCACTCCGCCAGACTCCCCTCCAGAAAGTGGAATATATAATGCTGTGTTTCTAATGTCTTGATCAAATTCTCTCTCCTATCAGTTCTGATTTAGGATATGTTCAAAACTCGTCGTATTTATGATTGATCGCCGAATAAATCGCGTCCTTATCCATTATTCCTTCACTCCTTTTTGCATTGCAAATAGGTCACTTTACTCTCTTGCGGGCAATGACAAAGCCCTGCTTTCGAATGATCTCAAACCCGCAGCCGATATACATGGACGCCGGTCCACCGCAGTTGCTCACGTCAAAATCGCCTTCCGCCGGATATCCTTCTACAAAATCATATCCGTTCTCTGCGGCGTACTCGCATGCAAACTTCAGGAAGGCTTTCGCTATCCCTCGCCCCCGCATGTCCGGGGAAATGATATAGCAGACGATGGACAATACCTTCTCATCGGCCTCGACACCATCCCAGCTTTCAGGGTTATTTTCCCTGTTCAACCGGAAGTAATGATCCTTCAGGTCCGCATTGCAAAACCCGACCATCTGACCCTCGTACATGGCCGCAAAGCCATGCAACTTATCAGTCTTGATCAACTCATAGGCATAGTTACACTTATAACACGCCCGCTCCGCCTCCGGCAGCGCACTCCGATCGAGTTCCTTCTGCTGTGTCCAATGATGCCACACGCAATAGCAGCCTTTTTCCTTACTTCCGTCCGAAAAGGCCTTCTCATCAAAATATGTAATATATTCATCCGCCATATCCGGCGTTAATACCTTTATGGAAATGTCCATTTCACTCCTATACTGATTTCCTGTTCCCATCACAGATCCTGCCACTGAATGCATGTCGGGCGTTCACCGCTACGCAAGAACTCCCTCACGCAATGCAGCATATCTTCAAAGTTTATAACCACATCCGGGGCCGGTTTCCACTCTTCTCCACCAGCGGTGAATTCAACTGGCTCTTGGTTATCAGGATCATACGAAAGCCACATTTTCCCCTCTTCATTCTGGAAGAAAGTGATCGCCGCCCGCTTCCCGTT
>DBXX01000114.1:0-3709 GCA_002309675.1 Lachnospiraceae bacterium UBA1201 | reverse complement strand
GCCTTGCGATAACCTCTGCAATATTTCAATGGCATCGTCCTCAGTCTCAAAAGAGAAAGTGCCTTCATTCGTACTGATCTTACCCATGCAAATTCCGCCTTTACTCTCCAAATGTGTATGAGATAATTATACCCTAACCACGTCCGTTTTTCCACTCAAAAATGCCCGGAACTTCTCATGTATCAACGTTTTCGGGCAACATCATATATAAAACCAATTCACTCTTACGCTTTCGAAACAGCTTATGCATCGCTATCCTTATTCTCTTTCTCGTCAAGCCAGGCATCTAGCTCTTCTATGGTTTCGCAATACGATTATTCCAATTCGTTATCACGTGGTCCAAGTTAATTAACTTGATCTTAGGAATTACAAAATGTGCACTTCCTTACTTTGTTTTCTACGCTTCTTTCATGTAATCCTTTATCGTTCCATTGTAGTTAGGAAAAGCAGCTTTAAACTCCTTATTCATTAAATACATAACCATCCGCCCTCAAAGGGAAAAACATAATCTACATTTCACCTGATTGAGGAAGCAAAAAAGCTCTCTGGCTTCTTCACCAAAGAGCTTCTTATCAAACTATTATCCCCAAGTCCTCTACTGCTGTTCCCGCGTCAGCACCATGCATTCGGTCGAATTCTTAAATCCCATGCTTTCATAGAGTGGCCTTCCGGAGGCGGTCGCATCCAGGCTGATCTCGGTGGCGCCGGCTTTCCAGGCTTCGTCGATCAGCAGTTCGACCATTTGCCGGGCGATGCCACGGCGGCGGTATTCGCTTCGCGTGTAGACATTCATCAGATGGGCGCGTTTGCCTGTGGGATGGGCAAATGTCGGCATGATGCGGATGAAACTCATGGAGGCGCAGCCGATGACTGCGTCGCCGTCCAGGGCCAGGACCGTCATGTGGTCCCCATGCAGGAAGTAATCGCGGCTTTCACGGACCATTTCATCCGAGTACTCGTAGTCCGCCAGAAGGTCATTCACGACCTTAAGCATCTCCAGGCGGCTGCTCATCATGGCCTCGATATCGTCTGTTGTAGCAATTCGAATATTGATCATTTTCCATCTCCTATATTGATCCACACGGCGGGGCGGACGGTCTTTTCACCATTATCGACGGCGCCGCCAAACCAGTCGTTACGACCGTCGAAAGAGACGAACATCGCATAGTTTGTATATCTCCCTGACGACCGTAGCCACCAAATGCAATTGCCATTACTTTCCTCCCATGTACCTTGAGCAGAGCAGTACGGCGTTCCCGGACACATTCTGGAGTCGTCATCGTTGAAGTATTGTTCGGCCTCATCATAAGAAAGCAAGAACACTTTATCCGTGACATCGAACTCCTCAAGTTTATCAAACCCAGGATCTACATCCACCGCAACCGAAGAGTCTGCTTCCAAAGGATTTGATGCTTCCAGTGTCACTAAAACAATATCTAGGCTTCGATAGCCATGTCCGGCCGTCTCATCCTCCGTAATCACAGTTTCCAAAATCACATCCTTTTCTTCAGGAGTAAAAGCATTTTCATAGAAGGAACCATTCAGCCACTCTCGCAAAGAGCAAAACGCCCAGGTATTATCCTTCTTCTCCATATTAAACGGCTTGCAATCCAGTGCATATCGGCTGATCAGCAGAAGTCGGTCCTCTTCTTTATCGAGGACCAGCCACTCGATGGCTTCCTTTCCGGTGTCCTCGTTATTATCCTGTTCATACTCGCCAAAGAAAACGTAAGAACCTACATTAGCCTTCCTCAAAGCGTCCATATCCGGTCTTTTCGAGGATGGCGAGGGCTCGTTACCCTTACACCCTGCCAGGCCTAAAACCAACGCCATAGCAAGCAATAATATAACTGTTCTTCTCATGAACTGGCCTCCTGTTCCAGCACCAACTCGATCTCATCGAGTGTATCTGTGATAGCGTTGCGCCTTCCGGTCCTCGTAAACCCCATCCGGTTATAAAGCCTCTCCGCATCGGTATTGTTCTCAAGGATCCACAATGACGGAGTATCAGAACATTGATCCAATGCAAACTGCAGGAGTTTCGTTCCATATCCCAGGTTCTGCTTTTCCGGGAGGACATAAAGGTCCTCGATCAGGCTATCCGTCACAGAAACAACAGCCGCAGGAACCTCATCTACAAGCATGAAGAACTTGGTTCCTTCATGCATCTTATCGCGAATGTACTCCCGCTGCCGCTCCGGCGAATGCATTTCTATGAATTCTGGGGTGCAAAAATGCCTATGCGACTCCTTCCACGAGATAGAATGGATATTGGCTGCATCCATTATATTCTGTTCATTTACAGGTATGATCATACCCTTCTCCTCCATATCTCGAAATGATGTTTACAATGAATTCAATCCAGCGATTGACATTCGATCGTCTTCATCATCTCGCAGAAACCATTGCGCTCGTAGAACCGCATCCCAGCTACATTGCCCGGGAAGACCTGGGTGCGAATGAAATCGACTTTATGCTCTTTTCCGTAGTCTTTCGCCGCGCGGATCAGCACCGCTCCGATGCCGTGGTTTCTCATATCCTCCCGCACGCACAGGTCCTGCAGATACACGACGCTCTGCGGCTTCAGGCACGAGACCTTCTTCTGTTGGAGGATCATCACATGCACGAAACCGATCGCCTTACCATCCACGTCCGCCACGAGAATATCCTGGTTCTCGCTATCAAAAATGCCTTGGAAAAACTCCTCGGTCCGCTCTCCTATCACAAAATGCTCCGGTTGATATCGAACGCCATCCTCCTCCAGCGCTCGATACAATTCCCGAAGCTCCGTTATATCATTCATCGTTGCTTTTCTGATCTGGCAATCCATGCTGCACCTCAACTATCGTTCTTATCTGGTTTAAACTGCGTCCTAATTATACCATATAACCCGAACGCAGTCCATGTAAACACGAGGGCCGCCCGACGCTTCACGCTAGTCAGACGGCCTTACGGTTTATTCAGCTGTGGTTATTTCCCACACCGCCGGATGTTCGAAATATGGATAGAGAAATCCTTTCGAGCGCCCCCATTAGACCTTTTCCGTGCCTTCGTAGGCGTTTTTTTCCACATATGTCATCATAGTATTGTTGCGCCAACAATGCGCCGCAATTAGGAGCAAAAACGCCCCGTAGCAAACAAATGCATTCTCCAGAAACAGTCCGGCCACGAAAACGCCAATAATGCAGGCGCCAATAAAAATCATGATGGCGATGTGTTCCTTCAGCCATTTCTTCTTAAAGAACTCGATCTTATCCTTCAGCGTGAAACTGCTGGATTTGATGGCCTGGGTCAGGTTCTCTTCCGCCGCCTGTTTGTATTCCTCGTCGTTCAGCCGCTGGCCGCTCAGGAGTTCGTTCACCGAAATACCAAACAATTCGCTCATGATCAGAAGGGCGTCTGCCGGTGGCAGGTAATTGCCCGTCTCCCAACGAGATACCGTCTTATTCGTCACGCCGATCTTCTCTCCAAACTGCTCCTGGGTCAGCCCCTGCTCTTTTCTTAACTGTGCAATGAATTTTCCGATTTTGATCATATCCATGTTGTGCACCTCCTTGATGAAAACATAGCAGAAACCGTCCAAATTGTCTTCCCCATAAACAGCGAATGGTTGGACATTCGCTACATCAGCCTTTTATATATGTCCAGCATGCTCTCGATCGTATACTTAACACCATTCAACACGAATGTAGTACTCACAAGCTTTGCC
>DBXX01000115.1 GCA_002309675.1 Lachnospiraceae bacterium UBA1201 | reverse complement strand
TTTTCGAAGAAGTTCGGGCAGAATTTTCTGATTGACACGCACGTGCTGGATAAGATCATCCGGTATGCGGGCGTGACGCAGGAGGACTGCGTGCTGGAGATCGGGCCGGGCATCGGCACGCTGACGCAGTATCTGGCGGAAAATGCGCGCGAGGTGGTCGCGGTGGAGATCGACGACACCCTGATCCCGATTTTGCAGGACACATTAAGTGATTATAAGAATGTCACCGTGATCAACGATGACATCATGAAGGTGGATATCGCCGCATTGGCCGAAACGCACAACGGAGGCCGGCCCATGAAGGTCGTGGCGAACCTGCCGTATTACATCACGACGCCCATTATCATGGGCTTGTTCGAGTCGCACGTGCCGATCTCGAGCATCACGGTCATGGTGCAGAAGGAGGTTGCACGCCGCATGGAGGCGGGGCCCGGGTCGAAGGACTACGGCGCGCTGTCGCTGGCGGTGCAGTACTACGCGAAACCGTATCTGGCGGCCAATGTCCCGGCGAACTGCTTTATGCCGCGGCCGAATGTCGACTCTGCGGTGATCGTGCTGACGCGCCATGAGGTCATGCCGGTGCAGGTGAAGGACGAAAAACTGTTGTTTGCGATCATCCGTGCGGCGTTTAACATGCGCAGGAAAACTCTGGTCAATGCGCTCTTTGGCGCGGCGGAGTTTACATTGCCCCTGTCGAAAGAAGAGATCGAGGGCGTGATCACGTCGGTCGGATTGGACGCGATGGTGCGGGGCGAGGCGCTGACGCTGGCGCAGTTTGCGGCGTTAGCGGATGCATTTGCCGAGGAGAGAGTATGAAGGATCCGGAACGCAGAAAACTGCTGAAGCAAAAGAAGCTGGAGGAGGCCGAGAAGGCGCGCCGAAAGGCAGAACTGGAGCAGGAGAAGAAAGATAAAAAGTTCATGGGTGAGGCGATGAAGCAGGCGAAGAAGGCGCTGTCCCTGGGGGAGGTGCCCATCGGCTGCGTTATCGAGTACGGCGGGAAGATCATCGGCCGCGGCTACAATCGGCGGAATACCGACCACAGCACGTTGTCGCACGCCGAGATCACGGCGATCCGTAAGGCGTCGAAGGAGCTGGGCGACTGGCGGCTCGACGACTGTACGCTGTATGTAACGCTCGAACCGTGCCAGATGTGCGCGGGCGCGATCGTGCAGGCGCGGGTGCCGCGCGTGGTCATGGCCTGCATGAATCCGAAGGCCGGCTGCGGCGGGTCCATCCTGAACCTGCTGCAGATGAAGCAGTTCAACCATCAGGTCGAGGTGAAACGAGGCGTGATGGAGCAGGAATGTTCGCAGATGCTGAAGACATTTTTCAAGGATCTGCGGGAGCGCATCAAGCGCGGTGAGGATGGTGAGGACGATTGAGAATAGCGGGAATGCAGAAGACGACGCTGCTCGATTTCCCCGGGAAGATGGCGGCGATCGTGTTTACCGGCGGGTGTAATTTCGCCTGCCCTTACTGTCATAATTCGGAGCTGATCTCCTGGGGCGATGACGTGCCGCTCATGGCGGAGAAAGAAGTTTTCGCCTATTTGAATAAACGTAAGAATGTGCTCGAGGGCCTCGTGATCTCGGGCGGGGAGCCGACGTTGCAGCGCGGGCTGGAGGATTTTATCCGCAGAGTGCGCGACCTCGGTTACCTGATCAAACTGGACACGAACGGGACCACGCCGGACATCCTTAAGGATCTGTGCGGAAAGGGCCTGATCGACTATGTGGCCATGGATGTGAAAGGCTTAGGCAGTCTGTGTCCGCGCATCTGCGGTCTCACGAAACTGGATCCTGCTGCGCAGAATGTACTTCAGGCCAATATGCAGGAGAGCATCGACTATTTGCTGACCGGTAGTGTGGCTTACGAATTCCGCACGACGCTGGTGCAGGGCCTCCATACCGCCGCTGACGTCGAAGGGATCGCTGCCCGCATCCGTGGCGCATCGGCCTATTTCCTGCAGAACTATCGCGAGAGCGATACCGTTTTGTGCAAGGATGGACTGTCGCCCTTTAGCCGGGAGCAGTTGGAAGACTTCCTGACGATCGTAAAGAAGTATGTGCCTGTGGCGCAGATCCGGGGATAGGATGGCAGAAAAAACGAGAGAAAGATATGTAAAACGAGCCGGGATCCAGAAGGATCCGGCTCGTTTTTTTGATCAGTATATATTTGAAAATGTGACAAAAAGAACCGTCCCCGGTGTCACGCCCTAAAAGAACCGTCCCCGGTGTCACAGTTGTGCCACCGGTGTAAATCCGGCGGTTTTGTTGAATTTCATGTTGTGCTCGAAGGCGCAGACGAAATCGGACGGGTCAATGCGTTCGAAGTTGATGTTCTGGAAGCCGTCGCGTTCGAACATGACGGAGAGAATGGTGAATTCTTCATCATTGCCCGTGGCGGTGTTTAACATCAGGTCGGTCGCATGGATGATCACGGTGTCGACAGGAAGGGCGGCGAAGACCTCACGTGCCACGCGGATGGAGCAGCTGCAGACATAGTCCTGCATGATGTCGAAGTACTCCGTTTTCGTCAGAGCCTTCGCCGTGGCGGTCTGGTCTTTTGCGAATACGATCGCCTCCTCGGGCAATACATCGTGGAATTTCACGGTGAATTCTACTTCCACGCGGGAGGGCTCGTCGGTGGCAAATTCAAAATCGCTGCCAAACATGCTGAGGTCGGCGAAAGGCTGTGTTGCTTCGATGACGGCCAGATATGCGTCTTCCTGTCCCTTCACCACCTGTTCAGAGAAGTTGTGAACGGTCAGCCATTGATCATATTCCGGTGTGCCGGCAGCCGGCGCCGGAGTGTTGTAGGAGGCGATCCAGTCCATGGGCGGATCACACTCTTTGTGAAAACCGCGCAGGGTCTGGATATAGGATTCGTATTCGGCAACGGCTTTCTTTGCCTCCTCGAGCTCCTTTGCGCTCACTTTCGAGGCCTTATCGCTCGCTTTGCGGCTGCCGGTCTTGCTGCCGCCTAAGTTCTGCGAGTAGGAGATGCCGGTTCCCGGGATGCTGAAGGTCGCAGTCTTGCGTCCGGTCGGGCTCATGGAAACGCGGGCCCCTTTCACGCCGGCGCTTAAACCCACGCCGTTTTTGCTTAAGTTCAGGCTGACGCCTTTACAGAGTTTGATCGTTTTTCTGAAATTAAATCCCATAAGTATATTCAGCGACGGAAGGTCGCGCTCCTTTCATGCATCGCCCGGAGAACGGAATCGATGTACTGTGTCTATTTTACCATACGAGGCGAGATTTGCATAGCGTTGGGTCATGAAAGCAGGCTTCAGATAACCTTAAAACGGTCAATGCGTCAGACTCTCTGTCAG
>DBXX01000030.1 GCA_002309675.1 Lachnospiraceae bacterium UBA1201 | reverse complement strand
TTCCTTGTAAACTGACCTAAACATTTTTAGAAAAAGCGTTCAACCAGTTACAGTTTTTTTTGAAACTCTTGTAACAAATCCGAAATTCCTCGGAGTAGATAGTTGAAAGGGAGGTTCACACGAACCCCAAATGCTACACGGTCGATCCCTAAGATGACCAACAGCAAGGAAGGAAGCTACATTTATGATGCAAGATGAACAGATCATCGAATTATACTTTAAGCGCGATGAGGGCGCACTCGTAGAGACTTCCGAAAAATACGGGAACTACTGTCGAAGTATAGCACGGACTATTTTGAATGACGAGGAAATCGCAAAGGAGTGTTTTAACGATACGCTGTATCACAGTTGGCAAGCTATACCGCCGAGGCGTCCGAATTGCCTGAAAACCTTTTTGGGAAAGATCACACGTAATGTGTCGATCCATCGCCTGGAGAAGACATTAGCCCAAAAACGCGGTGGCGGCGAGGCGATGCTGGCTTTTGATGAGCTGGAGGAGTGCGTGCCGAACGCCGGGACGACGGAAGCTGAGCGTGTGGTGGAGAACATGGTGATCCGTGACGTATTAAATGCCTTTCTGGCGGATCTGCCGAAGCAGAACCGACGCATCTTCATGCGCCGCTATGGCTACTGTAGTTCGATTGGTGAGATCGCAGCGGCCTTCGATCTGACCGAGGGCAATGTGCGAACCATATTGTCCCGTATCCGCAACCAGTTGAAACAGGATCTGGAGAAAGCAGGTGTCGTGTTATGAGTGAAAGAGATGCAAAGAGCCGTTTGATGGAAGGTATCGGCGAAGTTGACGATACATATTATCAGGAGGCTGAATATACGGAAAAAGAACTGGAGAAGGTGAAAGCCTACCAAAAGGGATCGATGGGAGCGACGGAGTCGATCCGTACAACAGAAGATGCGGCTCACGAATTTGCCGGGGTCAATGCTGAAATGAGCTATCAAAGCGAGGATATCGGGGAGGAAGTGCGCCCGCAGAAGAAGTCGAGAACCACACCGGTCTTTCAAATCTCCCTTGGAGTGATGCTCGCCGCGGCAGCGATCCTGCTGTTCGTATTCTTCTGGAACCCGGATCGGAGAGATGTGGTGACGACGTCCGAAGCGACGACGGAAGAAGCGACCGAGGCGGTAACCGAGGCTACGACTGAGGCGGTGACCGAGGCGGCTACCGAGGCTGCGACCGAAGAGCCTACTACGGAGGAAGTTACAACCGGAGAGGCAACAACCGAGGCCCCCACATATGCTGCTGTGTCGCTGGATTCGACGAATTTCCCGGATGATGTATTTCGAGAGTATCTGTCCAGGTTTCATGATAAGGATAGAGACGGGGTTCTAAGTTCAGAAGAGATCGCAGGGATCACATCCCTGAGTTTACTCGGCACGGACTTCGATGAAGGTCAGAAGATTCATAGTTTAAAGGGGTTGGAGCACTTCCCTGAACTGCATATACTTATATGTTCAGGGCAGGATCTGGGCGAGTTGGATGTGAGTCGGAACACAGCGTTAAGGCAGTTGGAATGTAGGGGTAACCATCTGACCGAACTGGATGTCAGTAATAATCCGGAACTACACGTTCTCAATTGTTTGAATAATCACTTGAACAAACTGGATGTGAGCCGAAATACAGCACTTACAAGATTAGACTGTTCCGATAATCCTCTGGGAGAGCTGGACGTGAGTCGGAATACAGCGCTGACTACGCTGAAATGTGTAGTGTGTGGTCTTACGGAATTAGACCTAAGCGCAAACGCAAAACTTACAAAACTTAGTATCGGTGGCAATTACCTGGAAGAAGTGGATCTGAGTTGGACTCCTGAGATCGAGGAGATCGACCTTTCATTCAACTACTACACGACTATGGATCTGAGCATGCTTCCGAAATTGAAGAAACTCTATTGTGTGAATTCCCAACTTGTGGCTATAAATCTGAGAGAGAACACAAAACTGGAGGAAGTGGATCTGGTATATACAAACCTGGTCGAGTTGGATCTGAGTAACAAACCGTCGCTCAGTCGCGTGAGTTGTTACGGCAACAGCATGCTTACGTCACTGAATGTGAGCGGTTGCCCGAGATTGACATATCTCGACTGCCAAAACTGTGCGCTGACTACACTCAATGTGAGCGGCTGCGACAGGTTGACAGAGATGTATACCGACGGAAATAATAACATGACGTTGATCGAAACGGAAGAGGAGACCGAGCCCGATACGACGGAGGCGCCAACTAAAGAGGCGGATCCCTCGGCTGGGCAAACCACTGCTGAGTCCGTGACGGAGGCACCTGCAGTGGTTGCCGAACTGGTGGCGATCGACGAAGCGCATTTTCCCGACAGTCATTTCAGGGCGTATGTCAGCGAGTTTTTTGACGGCAACGGAGATGGAATACTGAGCGAAACTGAGATCGCTTCTGCGAAATCGATCAATATCCCCGACAAACTTCAAAACACATATGCATGGATGGAGCTGAATAAGATAGAGGATATGAGAGGATTGGAATACTTCCCGGCGTTAGAGGAGCTATCTGTAGCGTGGCTAAAATCGCTGACGACACTCAATGTAAGCCATAATCCCGCGCTGAAAGAGCTCGATGTAGCGGGCACGGGCATTACAGAAGTGGATATTCGTGTATGTGCTGCATTGGAGATGCTGGATATTGAATATACATCGATCTCGCAGCTCGATCTCAGCGGAAATCCTAAGTTGAAAACCCTGATCATCGACAGTTCTGACGTGGACACAGTAGATGTAAGCAATAATCCGGAACTGGAGTATGTGTACCTAGATCCGGACGCAGATGCGATCGGCGGCGACGGGTATACAGAGGTGTTTGTTAACGGTTATTGAGCACGATATAAAACCTCGTGGAATGCACTTAGATGGTGGAATGCGAATTCTGCGGATTGAAAGCGTGTACGGCAGATAGCAAAAATGTGACAAAAAGAACCGTCCCCGGTGTCACCGTGACACCGGGGACGGTTCTTTTTGTCACATTACATTCCTAAAACCACTTGCGGTATTTCGGTTGGACATTCGTAGGCGGTGGTGACACCATCCTTCTCGATGTAAATATAGCCGTAGGCGGAAAATGCCTTCGTGAAGCCTTCGCTCAGGACGGAGCCTGTCGCGAGGTCGTAGAGCACCTTATTCCCCATGTCGTAGAGGATGAAGCCGCCGAAGTAGTCATAGGCCTTGATGTCGGTCAGGATGAGATCCTGTGCATTCACTATGAAGAAGGACGCCGCATTGGCCGTGTTATCAAAGTAATAGATAAAGGAGCTATGCGGAAGGTAGCTGTGGTTCAAAGAGGAGTTGTTGTTGAAGTGGCCGTGCTGGATCACGGGCTGGCCGTTCTCGTCCAGCAGGTCCTTCGATCCGTCCTGATAGGTGGCGGCGATGTAGCCGAGGACTCCGGTCGAGTTGATGCTCTCGTAGATCTGCTCAGTGATCTCTTCGCCGGCTACGTTCATAAGGCCGTAGTTATTGTTGTCTTTCGTGTAGGCGAAGAGTTCTCCTGTCAAGTAGAAGACCCTCTTATATTTGGGTTCGGCGATCATCGTACCGCTGTAGTGGATCACACCGAGCGGGGAGTCGGAGGTGAATGGTACTTCAATGGTATAGAAGTCCGAGGTGTTGTTCATCGGTCTGACGTCGTATGGTGAGGTGAACAGCAGGTTCAGGTCATGGTCGTACGCCTCGATGGTGTCGTTCGCATAGTCGTGGACGACGAAAAGTTTGTCACCTACCGGGGTGTATCTGGAGTCGATCTCGTGGAGCTGATCATCGTCTGCAGTGACGTATACGAATTGACCCTTCTCCTGGCTGACCGTGTAGTCGTACAGGATCTCGCCGTATGCATGATAAGCCGGACGCGATTTGGTCGTGGTGCTTTCGAGGAACTTCCGGTTTTTCAGGTCGTACACCTTTGCGGTGCCGGTATGTAAGCCGATGGTCGCGCTCGTGTGCACGGCCTCGTCTTCATTGTCCGTTTTCCCATCGAAGTAATAAACGCAGACATATCGGTCGTTTTCGATGAACTCCACGATCAGAGAGACACCGTCGTCGGCCGAAATGAGCTCATTGCCCTGAGCGTCGAACAAACCGCAGTGAGTCTCTCCGTCCACAGCAGGGGTGGTGTATACAAAGTACTTGCTGTACTTCAGTTTCTCGATGTACTGGATGTCCCTTCCGCCTAGCAGCTTCTCGCCTTTATAGTCACAGTAGTAGAGGAGTTTATCACTGCTATCCTCCATGCTGAGGTAGTCTTCATAGGAGAAATACTTGTTTCTGCCTTCGGGGGTCGGAATCTGGCAAACTTCCGTAAGCCGGGCCGGCAGGTAGGATCCGGACGTGACCTCCGCACGGATCTCGGTTACCGAATCCGGATGAACCGGTTTGTGCGTCTTGTCGACGGCCTCGGTCGCCTCAATCGATGTGGTCTCGACCTCTGGGCTCTGCATGCTGCCCGTCTCGGCGGGGGCACCCGCCTNNGGGGCCCCCGCCTCGGTTGTGCCGGCCTGCGCTTGGCCGCTCTGGCTCTGGTTCTGCGCAGTCGTCTCGTTCGTATTGCCACCCGCGCATCCGGCGAGTGTCAGGCAAATGGTGATTGCAGTTGCTGCGATCGCTCTGATATTTTTTCTCATGTTTTGCTACCTCATATATAAAAGGATCGGCGGAGCCTTTCCCGAAAAAACCCTGCCATATTGATTGTAAACCCTAAGACCGTGGATGTCAATGTGACAGAGAGAACCGTCCCCGGTGTCACCGTGACAAAAAGAACCGTCCCCGGTGTCACCTTGTGCACTTTTTGAAAAAAAGTTACAATAGGGCTGTAAGAATTTCGGAAAACCGGGGACTAGATAGGTAAGGAGGGCATGAGAGGCCGTCCAAGTACCAGGGAGGATACCGCATATGTTACAGGATGAACAGATCATCGATCTATATTTTGATCGGGATGAGCGCGCTCTTACGGAGACGACCGATAAGTACGGAAATTACTGCCGGCAGATCGCGAGGACCATATTGAACGATGAGGAGACTGTAAAGGAGTGCTTCAACGACACGCTCCTACACAGCTGGAATACTATGCCTCCGACACGTCCGGATAGTCTGAAGACTTTCGTGGGGAGGATCACGAGAAATGTGTCACTGAAACGTGTGCGCAATGCACACGCGGTTAAGCGTGGCAGCGGGGCGGCGGTGGTCGCTATCGACGAACTGCAGGAGTGCATTCCGGACCGCACGGCTGAAAGCGCGGAGCAGATCGCGGAGAATATAGTGATCCACGACGTGCTGGACCGTGTTTTGGCCGAGCTTCCCACGCAGAGCCGCCGTATTTTCGTGCGGCGTTACTGGTATTGCAGCCCAATCGAAGAGATCGCAAAAGCGATGGGCATCAGTGAGAACAATGTTCACGTCATCCTGTCCAGAGCGCGGAATAAGCTTAGAAACGCCTTGGAAGAAGCGGGGGTGACACTATGATTATACGAATTACGAAGGACAGACTTATGGAAGAGATCAGCGCAATCCGGGATGCATTTATCCTGGAAGCAGAATATAGCGAAGAAGAACTGAAACGCCTGAATGTGCCCACAGGAAGTTCATCGGCGGCCGTTAAAACTGCGGTTAAGGAAGAGACCGAACCACGGGAGCTGCTCATGGAGCAACCCGGCCACGAGGCGGAAGCGAAGCCCGAGGCGGCTGCGAAACATAAAACCGCCACGATCGTGAGCATCTCGCTCGGCGTGGTACTCGCTGCAGCAGCGATCGTGCTTTTTATGCTTTTTTGGAACCCTAAGCACAGTCAGGTCGCTTCGACAACGGAGGCGGAGATGGATGCGACGCAGGAGGCCAGCGAGGCAGCCACACAAGAGCCGATCGTTGCCGTATCTGAAGTGAAGATCGACGAGGAGCATTTCCCAGACCTGAAATTCCGGAAATACATCATCCGATACTTCGACACGAATAAAGACAATGCGCTCGATGACCTCGAGATCCAAAACGCTAAGGAAATTGTGTTCGATGCTTTAGAAGATGTAAATGACCGCTCAAAGGTAGCAAGCCTGAAAGGAATAGAATACTTCACACAGCTGGAACTGCTTCGATGTGCGGACAATCAATTGTCCGAGCTGGATATCGCGAAGAATACCGCACTGAGAGTGCTGGATTGTTCCGGAAACCGCATTGCGGCACTCGATCTGAGCCATAACACTGCATTGGAAGAACTTGATTGCAGACAGAATGATATTAGGGAGATAGATGTTAGCTCGAATACCGGACTGAATATTCTTCGTTGTGACGGTAACCCGTGGGTGTCACTGAATGTTGGCTCCCTTCCCGAAAAGGAATCCTTCTTCTGCGACGTGGAAACATGGCATTTGGTTAAGTGAGCGACAAGATTAAACATGTGACAAACAGAACCGTCTCCGGTGTCACCGTGACACCGGGGACGGTTCTCTCTGTCACATTATTATTCATATTTTTATTCGTATAGGATCTTCAGACTGTCGCCCGAAACGTTCACGCCGGGGCTTCTGACGATCTTCAGGCGCTGCTCGTTCGTGAAGCCGATGGTTTCGCCGTCATGCTGGCCTCTATCCGAAAACGCTCGCAAGCGGCGTTTTCAGTCCGCATGGCTCACTGCTTGCTGAAAAGGTCCTTACGATTTGATTAATAATTTATCACTAGGGGTTGTCGATTTCCGGGCAATATGCTACACTGCGATATGAAGAGAGAAATGAAAGAAGCCGGTGATTTTATCGGAAATCTGAGGGCGTGCGAGACGGTAACGGCGCCTGTTTCTCGGGACTGCACGCTGGCGGCTAAAACAGGGCTCGTGAAAGATGATTTCTGCCAACATCAAGCTGACTGTTCTCAGTGGCAATGAAGAGGAAACCTGTTGGATCGAGAGAACCCGGTAAAAAAGTTGTAAGGTTTGGTTTCAGAAGCGTACTTTATAAGTGAAAGGCTTTATTTTTCTGTACAGGGAAAGGAAAAACCATGATGGAAGATGAAAAGATACTGGATCTGTTCTTTCAGAGGGATGAACGGGCGCTTACGGAAACCACCGACAAATATGGGAATTATTGCCGGAGCATAGCACTTTCTGTTCTGAATGATGTACAAACGTCGGAAGAATGTCTCAATGACACACTTTTTTACAGCTGGCAGGCCATCCCGCCTACAAGACCGAATATCTTTAGGGCATTTCTGGGTAAGATCACGCGCAATATCTCTCTGAATCGCTGGGATAAAGAGCATGCCCTAAAGCGTGGCGGCGGAGAGGTCGCATTGGCCCTGGATGAATTGAGCGAATGTGTGGCGGATCGTGCCGCACGCAGTGTGGAGAGTATTGAAGACGGCATGGTGATCCGCGAGGTTCTGGACACGTTTTTAGAAGGATTGTCCGTTCAGAATCGCCGGATCTTCATGCGCCGATACTGGTACTGCAGTTCGATAAAAGAGATCGCCATAGCGCTGGATATTTCTGAAAGTAACGTCATGACTAGCCTTTCAAGAGTCAGAGGTAAACTTCGAGAAGCACTGGAAAAGGCAGGTGTTGTGATATGAATAACAGAGAAGATGAGCGCGAATTATTGGATCGGATCGGCGAGGTCGATGGAAAATATGTGGATGAGTCGGCATATTCGGAACAGGAGTTAAACAGATTAAAAGAACATGACATGCTGCCGGCTGCGAAGGTTCATGCATCCGACGTAAGCCCGGAGTCTGTTGAGACACCGATCGTATTAGGAACTATGAACCGGGCGCCGGTTTCGGAAGAGGAGATCCGCACGGAGGATGATCACAGGGTGCGGACGCTCCTGCATATTACGATCGGCGTTGCATTGGCCGCGGCAGCGATCCTTCTGTTTATATTCTTATGGAACCCGAATCGCGGAAGAGATATAGTGACTACCACAGAAGCGGCCACTTTAGAGGAGACTTCTACACAGGCGGAACCTACAACCGGGGAAACCGAGGTGGGGACAGAGACAACCACGGAGGAAGCCACGACAGAGAAAGCCACGACGGAGGAAGCCACGACAGAAGAAGCCACGACGGAAGAAGTATCGAGGCTGAAGATCGACGAGGAGCATTTCCCCGATCCGGCATTTCGCAAATATGTTGCCGAAAATGTGGATAGCAATTCGGATGGACTTTTGATTAAACCGGAGATCGACGCGATCCTATATATGGATGTCAGCGAACGGAAAATAAAGAGCCTGAAAGGCATCGAGTATTTTACGGCTTTGGTAGATCTGGACTGTGCGAACAATGATCTGTCGGAACTGGATGTAAGTGGAAATACGGATCTACAGGTACTCTATTGCGGTAATGCGGCGGCATCCAAAGGCGCAAACCATATCCAATCTTTGGATCTGAGCGCTAATACGAAGCTTGAGGAACTCTATTGTCATGGCCTGGGTCTGACATCGTTGAATCTGAGTTGCAACGTAAATCTAAGGGAACTCATGAGCACAGGAAATCCTCTTATTACGTTGGATGTCAGCAACTGCACGAAACTGGAAAATCTCTATTGCGGCGGCAATGGATTGACGACACTGGATCTGAGTAAATGCAGTAAACTCAAGGACTTGGATTGCAGCGGTAATTCTTTGGAAGCATTGAATGTAAGCCATAGCCCGGCGCTGGAGATCCTGCGGTGTTATAGTAATGCGATAACCGAGCTGGATGTCAGCGGAAACAAGAAACTGTTCTTGCTCGTTTGTTATAGCAATCGTCTGACCTCCCTGAACGTTAGTGGGCTTACGGAGTTAAATACAGTGGAGTGCTATAAAAACCGCCTCACTTCGTTGGATGTGAGCACGAATAAGTCATTGACGGTCCTCACTTGCCAGGAGAATCAACTAAACACATTGAATCTGGGCGCGAATCCGGTATTGACCTTGATTCGCTGTGGTAAGAATAGATTAACGACGCTGGATGTCAGGTCCAACGACGCGCTCTACTATATCTATTGCGATGCAAGTCTGGAAGTGCTGATCCCTGACAGGGAGATGATGCTCGTAAGAGAGTAGTAGGGTATGTTTGGAGTGACGATCTGTCTGTAACGTTTCGGCTTTTTTGGATACTGTATTGATAAGAGTGGTTATTGAGGCTGTCTATAGCGGAATATAATAGACTCGGGAAAATGTAAATAAAGGAGTATATGTATGGGAAAGAAGCGCTTTGGATTGGCAGTGGCGCTCGGACTGGTGCTCGGATGCCTGGGCGGTTGCGAGGAGAAGGAAAAGATCGAGATCGTGGATGGGCATGAAACGATCAACGGAGAGATCCTTATCAATGAAAATAATTTCCCAGATGATGTATTCAGAAAATACGTAGGAGATATGTATGACGAAGATGCAAACGGAAGGCTTTCATTTCACGAATCGCATGTTATGACGGATATGGCCATTACCAACATGGGAATAAAAGATCTGAAGGGGATCGAATGCTTCTCGGGTCTTACTCGCTTGCTGTGTGCGAATAATCAGTTGACGGAACTGGATCTATCACAGAACGAAGGGCTTACACTTTTGTTCTGTCAAGATAATCAATTGGTGAAATTGAACATTTGCGCTAGGAGAATGAATGTTCTTGTCTGCAGAAATAATCAGCTGGCTGAACTGGATCTTTCGAAATGCCCGTCTTTGGAAACAATGGATTTCAGCAACAATCCGCTGACGAAACTGGATCTCAGTAATTGTTTTGAAAATGAACCAGTGCTGACGGTGGACCCGGGCGTGGAGGTCATTTTGCCCGCGGAAAAAAGAACTAATCCTTTTTGGGGGAAGCCGTGAGATTTGTTATGACACGTATGACAGAGTGGTTGAGAGTGTGGATTGAGGCGTTGCAAAGCGCTTGAGCGGAAGGGAGTTGACTTATGGAAGAAAAGAGTAAAGAGCGGAAAGATTTTGAGGATCGGGTCGGCCTGGTTTTGTATGTTGCATTTACGGTGATCACGATCATTGCCCTGTTTTGCGTCGCGATATTCGGTTACAAATATGGTATATATGGGGAGAAAGGCTGTGTTTATGGACGTTCTGCGTCGATGGGGCTGTATGATTTCATGATGGTGTTTTTTGCCCGGTCGGATTCGGTGGTGTTTGTACTTATGGTTTGGGGCAGCCTGATCGGAAAGATCATATTGCTCGTGAAGTGCAGCAGGATTCGATACAAATTGCTGGTATTGATCGGCATTTCCCTCTTCCTGATATGGGTGACGATCATCGTAGTGGAGCCGGTTTCCGAAAGTATTCGGGCCAATAAAGACATCCCAGAGGAGATCGTGGCACATTTTACGGAAGTATACGGCGCTGAGGACCTGACGATTTTGGTGGAGGATAAGACAGAAGGATATCAACCTGGCGTGAGCTATAAAGTGAAATCGCCCGCGGTCGCAGAAACTGTGCAGGCAAGATATACGACGCAAGAACCACGTACGCTTAAGTACGAGGGAGAAACCTGGGTGCTGAATGAATCGACAGGAAGGTTTGAGCCGGACACGTGACACCGGGGACGGTTCTTAGTGTCACACTTTTAAGGCAGGGGCATGAGCTCCTGCCGTTTTTGATTTACCTCTGAGGTAAATTATACCTTGACAAAGCGCATCCACTGGGTTATAATGAATTTACCTTGGAGGTAAATCTGCAGGAGGCTGAATGATTGAATATCACGTACAAGAATAAGAAAATCGAAAAGATTTGTACGGATGCGAAAACGGCAGAGAGAAGTTATGGCCGGCAAATGGCCGAAAGAATACACCTGCGTGTGGACCAAATCGAAGCGGCAGACACGGTAGAGATGATGATACAGTTTCATATCGGACGATGTCATCCGCTGTCCCAGGACCGAAAAGGCCAATACGCGGTGGACTTAGTCCACCCATATCGATTGATTTTTGAGAAGAAGGACGGCGATGTCCAGATAGCAAATATCGTGGAGATCGTCGATTATCACTAGTCGGAAGGAGGTGGCATTATGGTTAGAAGCCGCAGTTTTATAGCAACGCCGCCGGGGGCGACGATCAGGGAACAGTTGTCCGACAGGGGCATGAGTCAGAAGGAGTTTGCTGCCAGAATGGACATGTCTGAGAAGCATATCAGCAAGCTTGTTAATGGCGAGGTGCAGCTTACACCCGAGACCGCAATCAGGCTGGAGATCGTGTTAGGCGTTCCGGCTTCGTTTTGGAACAAACTGGAGGCGATCTACAGGGAGAAGGTCCTTAAGGTGGAGGAAGAGAATAAAATGGATGCTGACATAGAAGTAGCGAAACGCTTCCCCTACAGCGAGATGGCGAAATATGGTTGGGTGCCGAAAACGCAGATGAAGACGGAAAAGGTAGCCTATCTCAGGAGATATTTTGAGACCGTTGCGCTTTCGCTCCTTGAAAACGAGCAGATCACGAAGATAGCCTGCCGACGTCTGAAGATCACTGATAAAGGTGATCTGGCATTGATGGCGTGGGCGCAGGAGGCGAAGATCCGAGCACGCGAGATCAGTACCGCTTCGTTCAATATCAAAGGATTGGGTGCCGCCCTTCCCGAGATCAGGAAGATGACGGTGATGCCTCCCGAGGAGTTCTGCCCCAAGATCAAGAAATGTCTGGCGGATTGCGGCATTGCCCTGGTTTTCCTCCCTCATCTGAAGGGTTCTTCCTCTCAGGGGGCTTCCTTCATGGATGGAAACAAAATAGTCGTCGGACTCACGGCGAGGGAGCAGGATGCGGACGAATTTTGGTTCAACCTGTTTCATGAACTGGCCCATATAGTTCTGGGCCATGTGAAACAGCCGGGTGGTACATCCGAAAAAGATGAGAAAACGGCAGACCGGTGGTCTGGGGATACGTTGATTACACCAGAGGCTTTTGAGATATTTATCAGAAACAGGGACTACTCTGAGAGAAGCGTCCTTAAGTTTGCTGAAGCACAAGGCATTGCCCCTGGTATTGTAGTCGGGCGAATGCAGTTGGAACGTCTGATAAAATACAACAGCGCACTGAAACATTTGAAAGAAAAGTATGTGATTGCGGTTTAAGCGACACCGGGGATGGATCTTAATGTCGCATTTTAAGGCAGGGGCATGAGCTCCTGCTTTTTTTCCTTTCCTTCTGCTTTTGTGCTATAATCATATTATCTTATTTCGTGCAACATGGAGTGACGGAAATGCTCATCAACAACCGCGAGGCGATCCTGCGACGACTGCTTCGGGAGGAGGGAGAAACAACTTTGTAGGCGTTGCCCACAAAAGAAACGAATTATGGTATACTGGATAAAGAGTAGTTGCTGCTCAGGATATTTGGAGGTGGAGTGTTATGAGATGTAATAATTGTGGCAATGAATTTGCAGGAGGGGTGAACTTCTGTCCGATCTGCGGTGCTCCTCTGTCGTCTTCTGCGGAGCCAAAACTGAGCTTGCTCGTAGCCTTGGTCGGAGTGGCAGTTTCGATTTTGGCGTTGTTTTTGCCGTTTTTGAAAGTCAGTATTTTTATCGCTTCGGAGACTATGTCGTTGATGGATGGAAACCTTCGGAATGACGGGTTAATTCTGATCGCTGTTCTCGTGGGAGGTGTTCTGCTTATCTTAACCGGAAAGAACAGCAAGGGAATTCGTAATTTCGTGGTCGGCGGTATCGTATGCCTTATCGGCCTGGTTGACCTGTTTAATAACAAGTCGAAGTTATCGGATGGAAGCTTCATCACGGTTTCTGCAGGCATCGGTTTTTATCTCCTGATGCTCGGAGGTATCGCGATCATCGCATCCGGAGTGCTTCGCCTTAAGAATAAGTGATCCGGCGACGGTTTGATCGCAGGATCGTATGGGGCTTTCTATGGACATAAACATTATCCGCAGTAAGCGTCGGACTTATGCCGCGGAGATCCGGGACTGCAAGGTGATCGTGCGGGCACCGCTGTGGGCGGACGATGCACAGATAGGTAGATTTGTGGAGAAGCACCGACATTGGATCGAGGTGCACCTCCAAAAGGCGCAGGAGCGTGCCGCGGCACAGGAACTTGAGGAGAAACTATCAGAGGCAGAGCTTCGGGCGCTGGCACAGCAGGCGGCTGCTGTTATACCGGAGCGAGTGCGGTTCTATGCGCAGAAGATCGGCGTGACCTACGGGCGCATTACGATCCGCAGCCAGAAGACCCGATGGGGCAGTTGCAGCGCGAAGGGCAATCTGAATTTTAACTGTATGCTGATGCTGGCGCCGCCGGAGGTGGTGGACAGCGTGGTGGTGCATGAACTGTGCCACCGAAAGGAAATGAATCATTCGCCTCGGTTTTACGCCGAGGTTTTGAAGGCTTTCCCGGAATACCGAAAGTGGAATAAATGGCTTAAGGAAAACGGGGCGGCTATACTGCGAAGAAGATAAGGACGTGCAGAATTAAATAGATCACCGTGGCGCAGAAAGTCTCGGAAAGAGGAGGTATGAGTGTATGAAGGATGTTGTTGAAGCTTTGATCGAGATACCGCTTCATTCAAAAAATAAGTATGAGATGGACCCGAAGACGAAGAAGATACGGCTGGACCGTGTGGTGTATGCGTCCATGGTCTATCCGGCGGAGTATGGGATCATAGAGAATACATTGGCCCCGGACGGTGACGCGCTGGATATCCTGGTGATCAGCGACAATCCGACATTTCCCGGGTGCTACGTGCCAGCCCGGGTGTTGGGATATCTGGAGATGGTCGATAACGGTCAGATCGACTACAAACTGATCTCGGTGGTGGCTTGCGACCCGATCTACGCGGAGTATAAGGGCCTGACGGATCTGCCGCATTTCATCCTGAAGGAGATAAAGAATTTCTTCGACAATTATAAGGTGCTGCAGAACATCGAGGTGAAGACCGGCAGATATCATGGCAAAGAGGATGCAATGAAGATCATCGAGGAGTGCCGTGAGCGGTATCGTAAGTCACTGGCGGAATAAAGGCTGGGGAGTCTGGCTGACGGCCGATGAGAACGTGACGGTCATCGGGGCTGAGGGCTTGACACAACCGGAAACCTCAGATAACCTGAACCACTAAAAACCATTAAAATAATGGTAAAAATGAACAGAATCACCATCATTTTAATGGTTACTCTTGACTTGCGACCGATAATATGTTATTTTGGGTGTGAGGTAACTCAGTTTATTTCGGTGAAAGCAGGTGCAGGGTATGAAGAATAACAGATATGTGATACCGGATCATACCACCGGAGTACGGATAAAGGGGATCCGGAAAAAACTGAATATGACGCAGAAAGAGTTCGCGGAGTTCATAGGGGTCTCGAAGCCGACGATAGAGCGGTGGGAGACACAGGAGGATGGCATCACGGGCCCTGTCGTGACGCTCTTGGAGATCCTGAGACGTAATACGAAGTGGGTGGAACAGTTGAGCATACCGGAGAGAAAACTCAAATTGCGGCTGTTTTATATGTATGAAGATATGGTTTGTACGATCATTGACATCGATGAAGTCAGTCGTGAGGTGAGGATACAGAACTATACGGACAATGTTCAATATCGGGCTTTTGGTATCATTACCGAGCCGACGTTTGAAGATTATGAGGAGTTTATCGAGTCAAGGTGCATGCCCCGGACCAGAGATAAACTCAAACTGGAGTTGAATCGCTTGGGGGTTCCGTTCTATGATCCTATCCTGATCATCGAAAAGACAGAGGGGCGCATGGCGGATGATCGTTTTTGGATCCGATTGGAGAGGTGAGGCGGATGGTAGAATTGTTTGAAGAAGACCTGAAACCGGATGCCAGGCGGTCTTCCAAAGGAAACCAATTAAAGTGGGAGAATAACGGTATATGGTATAAAGCCGACTATACGGGGTACGAAGGACTGGCGGAGTATGTCGTATCACAACTTCTGAAAAGATCGACATTGACCGCGAAAGAATTTACGGAGTACTTCCCGGTTGAGATCTATTATAAGTCGCAGGTCATGAACGGGTGCAAAAGCGTGGATTTCTCCGACGGAGCGCAGACATTCACGTTGGAGCGGTTGTTTCGAAATCAGTTTGGAATGAGTCTGAACCGGGGAATCTATGAACTTGAAAAATATGAGGATCGGCTGGACTACCTGGTCGAACAGGCGAAGAGATTGACGGGATTGCAGGGGTTTGGTACATATATGGCCCGACTTTTGACGATCGATGCGTTGTTTTTGAATGAGGACAGACATTCGCATAATATCTCGGTTCTGCTTAAGGAGGATAGATATGCGCTGTGCCCGATCTATGATAATGGGGCGGCGCTTCTTTCCGATACAACGATGGATTATCCGTTGGGATGCGATATTTTTCAAGAGATGAAAACGGTCAGATCCAAGACACTCGGCGACTCGTTTGACGAGCAACTGGACGCCGCTGAAAAACGGTTCGGAAGGACGATCACGTTTTTCTGGAAGGAGGACGATGTCAGGGAGATCCTGACGGATGCGCCGATGTACAGTGCGGAGATACGTGACAGAGTAATGGACATTTTGCTGGAACAGCGTCGAAAATATCGTTATTTGTTCGGTTGAAGCAAAGGAGCGACAGGAGGTATTATGAAAAAGAGTTTCGGTATGATGGCCGCTGCTTTGTTGATGCTCGGGTGCCTGGGAGGCTGCAACGGGAATAAGGATCCGTATGAGAGGATCAACGGAGAGATAGCCATAAGTAAAAAAAACTTCCCGGACGAGATCTTTAGGAGATATATCACGGAGTATCGTGATGAGGATAAAAACGGAAGCCTCTCTGATCTGGAGATTCAAAAGGTCCAGAGCATAAATGTGCTTGGAGATACGGGGAAAATAACCAGTCTCAAAGGGATAGAGGTCTTTTATAATTTGATAAAACTGAGCTGCATATATAACGATTTGACGGAATTAGACCTGTCGAAAAATACGAAGCTTCAGACTGTAGACTGCAGTTTTAATCAGCTGACCAGCCTGAATGTAAGCGGGTGTAAGGAACTTGGGGCGTTGAATTGCAGTAGAAATCAGTTGAAGGAACTGAACATTTCCGGGAATCCGAGATTGTATAACTTGATCTGTTCGAAAAATCAGTTGAAAAGACTGGATCTGGCCAATAATTATCTACTGGAGTATTTGGAGTGCATAGACAATCAGTTGGAGAACCTGGACCTAAGTCATTGCGATAGTTCAATAAGGCATTACGAGGATTTCGGGGTTGAGGTCGATTTTACCTACAAGGAAGCGGACCAAGGACCGAATATCGATGCGATTAATTTTCCGGATGAGATATTCCGAAACTATGTATTATCGATAGTCGATCAGGATGGGAATGGCATCCTTTCGGAGAAGGAGATGAGATTTACCAGGACAATCTCTTTGGATGACGGCGTAACCGATCTTACCGGAATTCATTATTTTACTGATGTGATGTCATTGGAGTGTATGGATGGTAATCTGACCGAACTGGATCTTTCGAGCAATCAGAAACTTGCTTGTCTGTATTGTTCAAATAATAAATTGAGTAAGTTGGACTTATCGAATAACAGAGAGTTGGTTCACCTGCAATGTGATGGAAATCAGCTGAAGGACCTGGACTGTTCGGATAACCCTGAGTTACTTTGGCTTGATTGCAGAAATAATCCTCTGGATCGGCTGGACACCCATAATTGTTCATCGGATATAGAACTGAAGCTTCCGACCGACAGGGATGTGAAGGTGATCGAACCTCAGAAGCGGGATGATCCCCGGAATACCAAAGTGTCTGATCCCTATTATGGTCATCCGCCGATCAAATGAGAATGCTATATAGAAAAAGGAGACTGAATATGACTGTTAGAGAAGCAATCAAAGCGCGCCATTCGGTGCGTCAGTTTAAGGATATGGCGATCCGTGAGGAGGATCGCGAGGAACTTTCCGACCTTATCAAGGAATGCAACCGCGAGAGCGGGCTGAACATCCAGTTGATCTGCGACGATCCGGAGTGTTTTGACACATTGGCCGCGAAATACGGAAAGTTCAAAAATGCGAATAATTACGTGGCCCTCGTGGGACCGAAGGACATGGAGAACTTGGCGGAGAGTTGCGGCTATTACGGACAGCGGATCGTTCTGGCGGCGCAGATGATGGGGCTGAACACCTGCTGGGTGGCCGGGTCGTACGGTAAGGGAAAATGCAAGGCGGACAGCGAGAAGGGCGAGAAGATCGTCTGCGTGATCGCGCTGGGCTACGGCGAGACGGAGGGCGTGCCCCACAAGACGAAGCCGATGAGCAAACTGTGCGACGTGCCGGAGGAAGAGATGCCGGTTTGGTTTAAGAACGGCGTGATCGGCGCTATGTTGGCACCGACGGCGCTGAACCAGCAGAGATGGCACATTACGCTGGACGGCGAGGAAGCGAAGATCACGGCGAAGATGGGCCCGATGACGAAGATCGATCTGGGCATCGTGAAGTATAATTTCGAGGCGGCATCCGGACATAAGGTGTGAGCCGGAAGGGAGGGCAATGTTCGGCAGAAAAAAGAAAGTAAAGAAAACCTATGATCGCGAGAACAAACGCCCGGTGCTGCGCTGCAGCATTTGCAACGGTGAGCAAGTGGCGGGCTTCAAGGATATCCACACGGGAGAGTTCGAGGAGATCGGCCTGATCCGCAGCCCCGAGGAACTGAAGGAATTCATGGAGATGTACGATATCACTGAGATCAAGAAAGAATATTGACCATATAGGGGAGAGGGCATGAGAAACCGATATTTGGATGAGGCGGCGATCCATATGCTGCAATGTGTGCATGATTTCCACCGCGGTCTGCGCGTGTGCGCGCGACGGGATGACGGGCGCATCGACGGGCGCGAGGCGCGGACTATCCGGAGCATGGAACGCACGGCGAACCGGCTGGCACGGAAACTGGAGCGTTATCTGGGGAAGAAACTGGTAGAAATGGATGGAGGGCTTTTGGAAGATCCGAAGCCGAAGGAAGAGTCAAGTGAAACGACAGAGAAAACAACGGAGGCTTCCGGCGAAACGTAAGGCCGGGGCTGTGTTCCTGTGGCATGAGCGAGGATAGATATGCTGGTAGCGAAAAAGTTTTTCATTCATTTTCCGGAGAAGGACGCCCAGAAGATGGGACCGCTGGATTTCGAGGTGGAGGAGGGAGCGTTTTGCCTCGTTTTGGGGCGGACCGGTTCCGGTAAAACGACGCTTTTGCGGGCCATTTACGGGTTGCTGAAGACGAGCGGAACGTTGAGACTCGGGGATATCGACATCTTGTCGTGGCCTGTGGTCATGCGGCGTCGCTTCTTCGCATGGATCGGAGATGAGCAGTGGTGCGAACCGACATTGCCCGTGAATGAAAACCTGGACTATCTGCTGCCTTTATATCCGGACTTCGACCGGGATACGTTCGAGAAGATGATGACGGAGTTCGAGATCTCTCCGGTCGATCGAGCAAAACCGTTCTGCTTGCTGTCGGCCGGACAAAAGATCCTTCTGCAGACAGCGTTTGCATTTGCCAAAAAACCGAAGCTGATACTGGTGGATGAGCCGATGATCACGATGCTCCCGAAGGAAAGAGAACTCTGGTTGCAGGGCCTGCATGATCGGGCGGAAACAGCGGGGATCACGGTGCTGATGGCGACACATGTACTGGATTCGCTGCGCTCCATCACGGATCGTGTGATATTGATGGAGGGCGGAAGGATCACCGCATGCGAGCGGGCGGACTCCCCGAAGCGGAGCGTTGCGATGCAGCGGGCGCGGCTGATGTTTCGTTCCATGACACAGAGAGAGGAGGAGAACTTTTGGGCCGGAAAGGATGGACCCGGTTTGTAGTCAAGCAAAACCGGTTTTACAGGCGTGATCGCTATTTTTTCGTTGGGGCCCTCCTGTTTGGCGTTCTTTTGTTTCTGTTTTACTTCAGCGCGCGTGTGATGGACTGGATCACGGATGAAGATCTTCTCCTGATGTTTCCGCTACGGCGCATGAAAGTCCTGTTTGTATTTGAAGCATTTTTCTTCGGACTGGAGTCCGAGAAGAAACACTTCCTGATCCGGACGCGAATCATGGACCCGATGGATGAAAAAAAATACATACAGAGCCATTTAAATGCGATGCCTCTTCTTCGGATGCATGCGTTTGATTTTGGCGCCTTCCATCGGAGTTTGCTGTTACGCAGGACACCCGCGATCCTGATATACATGGGGAGCGCTGCGCTCTTCGTCATCCTGAGTCCCGGTGAGCACTACAAGTCCGAAGTGATCGGATATATGGCGCTGATCTTACTCGTGATCGTGTTGGGGTCGGAACTGTGGTTTCGAACCGAGCTGCACTTACTGAATAAACGCGGCCTGGTGAATATGAAGCAGGAGCCGGTGGAGCGTTATTCCGAAGTCGGGATCTTCGCGTTTGAAGGAGCGATCTGGTTCTTCTTCTTTATGACACTCGGTGTTTTCTTTTCGAATATTGTATCGGTCCACCTGAATGCAATACATTATTTCTCCGAAATGGTGCGGCGGCGCGAGGAATGGGCGTTCGGCTGGCTTCTGGCAGCCATTATCATCCATGTGCAAGCCCATCTGAAGGGCGAGCGGCAGCTGCGCATCCAGCGTGCCCTCGTTGCAGTCCTGATCGTTGCGGATCTGCTGTTCTACCTGCCGATCTGATGCCTGCCAAACCTATAGATCTTTATATCCCCGGCATGGATTTCCTGCGTGGTACCCTCTATGCCGGGGACTTTATTATGCGGATGAATTCGCCGTACGTTGAATTTACGGAAAATGAAACAAAAAAGAGGGGAATTCTGTGGAAAATTCTTGTAAAAATGGCCTGGATTGTGTATAATATCACCATGAAATGAGAGCGATGTTGATGATCGGTTCACGATTGGATCGACATAGATACGATATGAATGAAAATAGAATGAGGAGGATTTGCCATGTATTGTGGAGTTTGTGGATCACAGGTGCCCGATGGGGCAGCTCATTGCCCGAATTGCGGAAGTAAACTAGCAGCGACAGTTGTGCAGCAACAGGTAGCCCAGGAGCCGATCCCGGCACCGAAGATTCAGATGGATCCGATCCCTGCACCGAATATTCCTACGGACCCGATCCCGGCTCCGAATATTCCGGTAGAGGCGATTCCGGCACCGAACGTTACGAGTGAACCTTTTGTGCCCGCTGTAACGGACACGGAGGATGAGGAGGACGCTGCGGGCGCGGCAGCCCAGGAGGCAGCGGCGCGGGCAGCTCAAGAGGCAGCAGCGCGTGTGGCTCAGGAGAAAGCGGCACGGGCGGCTCAGGAGGCTGCAGCGAAAGCGGCGGCCGAAGAAGCGGAAAGAATAGCAGCGCAGGAAGCGGCAGCGCGTAAGGCAGCGGATGAACAGGCAGCGGCGCTACGAGCAGCGCAGGAAGCGGCAGCGCGTAAGGCGGCGGAAGAACAGGCAGCGGCGCAGCGGGCGGCTCAGGAGATGGCAGCGAAAGCGGCGGCTGAGCAGGCGGCTACACAGAAGGCGGCGGCAGAAGCGGCAGCGAAAGCGGCTGCAGATAAGGCAGCACAACAGGCAGCGGCTGCTGCAGCAGTTCAGGCTGCCCAGCAGGCAGCAGCACCGCAAGCACCTCAAGCTACACCGCAGGCAACGGCTACTCCCCAGACCGGGAATGCCGCTATGCCGCAGTATCAGATGATCAATGGACATTATGTGTTGGTTCCGAAGCAGTTGCAGCAGATCCAGCAGACACCGCAGGGAGTTCCCGTGCCGCCCGTGGCACCCGGAGTAGCAACGCAGAGATTAAAGGCAGACGCGGCTTCCGTTCTGTCGGTCATTGCCCTGATCTTCGCGATAATCGCGATCGGCGGAGCCGCCGCGTATTATTTCTTAACCCTCGGGAAAAAAACATTCATCTTTTATAACTTGCTTTCGACGATCTCGTTGCCTTTATATGTATTGATTGGCGTATGCGTATTTATGACGTCGAAGAAGGTGCAACGTGATTATGCAGCGCCTTCCATGGCGGTGTCGTATGCATTAATCTCGATGCCGTTACTGATCGGTTTGATAAACAATCCGACCGCTTATTTGCGGTATATTCCGAATACGTTTAGGTTGTGGGCGATACAGCTGACTCCGATCCTGGTGATCCTCAGCCTGCTTTTGATCATAGCTTGCGCATCGACCATGTTCGCTCCGAAGTTGAACGCGGTGAACTACGCGCATAAGGCACTGAATGTAAAGTTCTTTTCAGGTTTTTGCGGAGTGTTTACATTCTTAGCGGCGGCTTCGCTCGGTTATTACTATATGTGGGACGGAACAATACGTCCGCTGATCGATAACAACGATTACTATAGTAACATGGATTATTGGTGGTTGGATTACGGATCGACTATAATCCTCTATTTGTCGATGATCTTCGGCTGGCTGGCAGTGATCGCGGCGGGATTTGTCTATCGTAAGAAACTGACATCGAGATAACAAGGAAAATGGGAGGGTCACAAAATGAAACCGGAGATTAAAAAGATCGACGATACAACGTGGGCATTGGACGAAGGCGGCGTGCGCTTTTTCCTGCTCGCGGGGACCGAGCGGTCCATGATGATCGACAGTGGCATGCAGACGGAGGATGCGCGCGGAATCGCCGAGGAGATATTAGCCGAGGCCGGAGCGCCACACGGCGATGCGCTGGTACTCCTGAATACGCACGCGGACAATGATCACATTCACTGCAATTCACAGTTTCCGTGGTTCTATATGAACCCGGCGGAGGCGACGAATTTCTACAATACGAAGAAGGCGGCCGGGGAGATGCACGCGATCTGGGACGATGAAGAGATCGACCTGGGCGACCGTACGATCCGCGTGATCGAGATCCCGGGACACACGCCGGGCAGCGTGGCTCTGCTCGATGTGGAACGGCGCCGTCTGTTTTCGGGCGACTCCGTCCAGGACGGCCGGATATTCATGTTCGGCATCCAGCGGGAAATGCACGCCTACCGACAGAGCATGGAGAAGCTGATGTGGATGACGGAACTGTTCGATAAGGTTTACCCGTCCCATGGCAGTCTGGAGGTATCACCGGACCTGATAGAGAAACTGTACGATGCGTCGGGGCAGCTGCTCGCAGGCGAGCTTGAAGGCCGCGAGGCCGAACTGTTCGGCAACGCGATCACGATCTACGATCTGGGCTTCGCAACATTTCTGTGTGAACCTAAGCAGTAAAGACGGCCGGAAAGGCTACAGATAATTCACGAAAGCGGGGGTTTAGTCTGACTGCCCCTGCTTTCGGCAGGTTGAGGGGTGGTTTAAGGCCCGGGACAGATGCAGGAGGATTAGGGATGAAAAAAGGACACAACGGCGCGAGAGGCAGGGTCGAATGCGGCGGTTATAGCAGTAAACAGATGTCGACGGAGTCTCTGGCCGGCCGCGTGAAGGATCTGAAGAAACTGAGCTTGTATTATGATACGGAGACGATACACCTTCGGTTTATCGCGGATCTCGAGGCAGGTACGATGGAGGCGGAGGTTACCGTGAGAGACGGTTCGGAACCGTTCGGCGGCACGAGCTGCAAGCGGAGCCTGAAGGAAGGCGATGCCGGGCGGTTGGAGCAGGCGGTACTTTCCACGCGGCTTCTGGAGTACAACGGATACAATGTGCATGTGAACGGACTTCCGCTGATCGAAGAATGCTCGCTCAGCATGACATTTGCCGAAGGGGACGCGTTCCATCTGTCGTTTAACGGCGGGCACGGCCCCGGCGGTTTCACCGAAGAACTCATGCGACTGTGGCCGCTGATGTTCGAGATGGCCGGCTACGCGCCCGGCAAATGCATTCCGCCGATGCCGGGGATGTCGTCGTTAGTCGGAACGCACCGGTTCGAATATGTCAGAGGCAATAAGAAGGGTACATTGACCATTCGACTTGACTCCATGTATCGTCGAAAGGACGCGGAGAGCCAGGGCGAACTGTTTTCGGAGGGCGACTTCGGAAAGAAACATTTTCTGGTCAATACATCCTATGTGACGACCGGAAACGGCCGTTGGGATGTGTATCTGGTGCGGGAGATGGAGGACTCGGTCGGGGTGACGCCGGACAGCTGGAAGTTCGCGGCCATGCTGGAACGCGAATATGACGGGAGGCTTCGGTGCGAAGCGCTTTCGGCCATGCCGGATCTGGAGGACCGGACCGCGTCCTATGAGATCGAGCCTGAGGAGAAACTGGCGTCGGCATTTTGCTACCGCGCTTCGGAGGACACGTATAAGACGATGAGCCTGCTTCGGGAAGATGACGAGAGCATGGAATACTTCCTGCGATCGGGCAGCGGAGATCCGAAGAGCGGCCGGTTTTTCTACACCGTGCGCCGGGCGGCCCCGGATCGCCTGCGCCTGCTGGAGGAGCTGGCGATCGCATCGAAACTGTCGGATATCCGGGAGTATCTCGCTTTGGGATCAGAGGCGCCCGCGGTGTCGCCATTCTGGCTGAAACTGAATTTCCGGTACGGAAGGTCCGTGATCCTGTCGGAGGACCGCATTCAAGCAGCCGCGGAGCGGCTGAAGGATCCGACCATGGAGGAGATGCATCGGATGTTGCTTAGGCAGCTGTGCCAGCTGTTGGCGGATGTCGCCCGGCCGGAGGATGCGTTGAAGCAGGGCGTGTGTCCCTCATGTACAGAGGTCGTGGAACAGCTGCAGTGCGGCATCGCCACGCGCATTGATATACGGAATCTGTCGTCGGAGATGAAAGAGAGGCGCCGGGCGCTGGGAGTATTTTCCCCGAAATACTATGATCCGGTATTGTATGCGGAGATCCCTGTGGAAGACGGACAGATCCTGACCGCGGATCAATTGATGGAGAAACTGAACGGAAACGTTACGTTGAAATAGAAAGAAACCGACAGAACAGGAGGACGAATATGAATCATGAACGTATGATACGGGTCACGGGAACCGGCAGGGTATCGCTGAAGCCGGACCAGACCACCGTGTGGATGGAACTGACGGACCGTGATAAGAATTATGCAAAGGTCGTGGAGGCCAGCACGAAGCACACCGGCGAGGTGAAGGACGCTCTCGTGGCCATCGGCTTCGAGCGCGACCAGATCAAGACCACCTCGTTCCGGGTGGACGTGGAGACCGAAAGCTACCAGGACGAAAATCACTGCTGGCGCGAGCGCTTCGTTGGCTACCGCGCGGTGCACAGCGCGAAGGTGGAATTCGGCGTGGACAATGAAAAACTGGGCAGCGTGATGACGGTGCTGGCGCGGCTGGCGTTCAAACCGACCTTCCGCGTTTCCTATGGAGTGAAGGACGTGGAGAAGGCACGCAAGGCGCTACTGACCGGTGCTGTGAAGGACGCGAAGGAGAAGGCGCACGTGCTGGCAAAGGCAGCCGGCATGAAGTTAGGACCGGTGATCCGGATCCTCTACGGTGAGGCGACACATAATTTCATGGCGGAAGCCATGCCGCGGATGATGCTGTCCGACAACGCCGTTTTAGCAAAGGGAGCGTCCATGAAGGTGGACATTGACCCCGAGGATATTACGGAGCAGGATACGGTCCAGGTTTTCTACGAACTGGTTGAAGGGTAGACCGATTTCTGCCGTCAGAGCCCCGATTATGTCAGAATTTATTAATATTTCCGTCTGAAATACGTAAAGAACTAGGCTGTTTTTTGCTTGATATTTCGACTTTTCTATGTTATGATACGAGCAGAGTGGTAATTGTGCTCGGGAAGGGTTACAAATTACGAGTGAGTAATCCGGAATTATAAAGACATCCTCGAAAGGAGATAAGAAACTATGGGATTGATTTCAACAGTAACAGGTGCATTGACAGGAGCAGTTGGTACCGTATTGGGCGCCGGTGCAGGCGCACTCGGCGGCGTAATGGCTGATCAGTGGAAAGAGTATTTCTATTGCGAAGCTATTCCGAACGATATCCTGGTAGTGAAGGGCGAGAAGAGAACCGGCGGCCGTTCCGTTAATAAGAAGGGCAGCGACAACATCATTTCCAATGGTTCCGTTATCGCAGTTGCAGACGGCCAGTGCATGATCATCGTTGAGCAGGGTAAGATCGTTGAGGTCTGCGCTGAGCCCGGCGAGTTCATTTACGATACTTCTACAGAGCCCAGCATTTTCGCTGGCAGCCTCGGATCCTCCATCCTGGCTACATTCCAGGCTATCGGCCGCAGATTTACATTCGGCGGTGACACCGGTAAGGATCAGAGAGTTTATTACTTCAACACGAAGGAGATCATGGATAATAAGTTCGGTACCAACAACCCGATCGATTTCCGTGTAGTTGACTCCAAGGTCGGCTTCGACATGGACGTTGCTCTTCGTATCAATGGTTCTTACACCTTTAAGATCGTTAACCCGCTTCTGTTCTATGCGAACGTTTGCGGTAACGTTGAAGCTGCTTACAATAAGAGTAATCTTACAAACCAGATGCGCACAGAGTTCGTAGATGCATTGGCACCTGCTCTGTCCCGCGTATCCGACCTCGAGATCCGTCCTTCGAAGCTGCCTCAGTACACGAAGGATCTGAAGGATGCGATCAATATTGAACTGGCTAAGACCTGGACCGAGACCCGTGGTATCGCAGTTGAGAATATCGCAATGAATCCTCCGACACTTACCGAGGAAGATAAGCAGAAACTGCAGAACGCTCAGGAAGCAGCTGTTTACTCGAACCCGCTCCTTGCAGCAGGTGCGATCGCAGGCGGCCAGGCTCAGGCATGGCGTAACATGGACGGCGCTGCTCCTACCAACATGATGATGATGAGCGGTATCGCAGGCGGCATGAACCCGAATTCTCTGTTTGAGACCGCAGCTAATCAGGGCGCTAAGATGCCCGCTCAGACTGCACAGCCCGCAGCAGCTCCTGCACCTGCAGCAGCTCCCGCCGCTGACAGCTGGACCTGCAAGAAGTGCGGCACGGTAAATACCGGTAAGTTCTGCTTAGAGTGCGGCGAGAAGAAGCCCGAGGCAGTAGCAGGTTGGACCTGCCCGGATTGCGGTAGTGTTAACCAGGGCAAGTTCTGCACCAATTGCGGAACCAAGAAGCCTGCAGACGCACCTCTTTACAAGTGCGACAAGTGCGGCTGGATGCCGGCGGATCCTAAGAATCCTCCGAAGTTCTGCCCTCAGTGCGGCGATCCCTTTAATGACAATGACATTCAGTAATATGAGAGGTTGACTGCGTCGACCTGTCACGTTTACGCTGTCGGGCCAGGCTTTATGTCCGGCTCGGCAGCGTTCTTTTGTATAAGGGGTTAGAAAAACTGAGTGCGGGGTTGCGACTACCCTGCACGGGAAAGGGTGAACTATGGCAAATCTGCTCGAATACAAATGTCCGTGTTGCGGCGGCTCCCTGGAGTTCAACTCCCAGGCTCAGAAGATGGGTTGCCCGTACTGCGGAAATGAATTTGATATGGCCACACTGGCGTCTTATGATGAGGCGCTGACTTCTTCCGAAGCGGAAGACCAGATGAACTGGCAGAGCGAGACCGATGATAACTGGTCGGCGGACGAAGTATCCGGTATGGTCACTTACACATGTAAGTCGTGCGGCGGCGAGATCGTCGGCGACCAGACACTGGGCGCTTCCAGCTGTCCGTTCTGTGGCAATCCCGTAGTCATGACAGGTCAGTTCTCCGGAGCTCTGCGTCCGGACCTCGTGATCCCGTTCAAACTGGATAAGGAAGCGGCGAAGGCCGGCCTTGAGAAACACCTGGAGGGCAGAAAACTTCTGCCGAAGGTATTCAAGAGTCAAAATCACATCGATGAGATCAAGGGTGTCTACATCCCGTTCTGGCTGTTTGACTCCGACGCGAATGCGAACATCCGTTACAGCGCAACGACAGAGCGCACCTGGAGCGATGCCGACTATAATTACACCGAGACAAAGTATTACTCGATACTGCGTAGCGGTACACTCGATTTCGACAACGTTCCGGTCGACGGTTCTTCGAGCATCGATAACAAACTGATGGAGTCCATCGAGCCTTACGATCTTTCGGATGGCGTGGATTTCCAGACCGCGTACCTGTCGGGCTATTTCGCCAACAAGTACGACGAGACCGCAGAGGATTGCGCACCGATCGCAAACGAGCGTATCAAAACGAGTACGCGTGCCGTTTTCCGCGATACGGTAAAGGGTTATCACTCGGTCAATGAAGAGGCGTGCAGCATTAGCCTCGAAAACGCGAAGACGCGTTATGCACTGTATCCGGCGTGGCTTCTGTCCACGACCTGGAACGGTCAGAATTTCCTGTTTGCCATGAACGGTCAGACCGGTAAGTTCGTCGGAAACCTGCCGACGGATAAGGGGGCATACTGGAAGTATTATGGTATCGGCGCGGGTATTTCCGCTGCATTATTCAATCTGTTTGCATGGTTGGCGAAGGGATCCGATTTTGCGGTCTCTCATGTGATCATCGCGTGCATCATTGCCCTGCTGGTCGGCTTTATTCCGGTCGGCATCATGAAGAGCGGCATGACTTCGGTTCGACATAAGGTGGAAGCGCAGAACTACATCAGACAGGACAGCCTGAACCTGACGGTTTCTGAGGATCTCTACCTGTACAAGAAGGTCGATAAACGGGCCAGACCGAAACCCAGTCAGCAATAGTGCGTAAGTAGGAGGTACAGTACAATGGGATTTTTTGACAAATTGAAGAACATGGTAAAGAACGACATCAAGTCGGATATCCGCAGTTCCGTAAATAAGGTGGAAAATGCAGCTGCGAACGCAGTTTACCAGTCGGCGAAAACTGCCGCACAGAACTCGGCGCAGAAGAAGGAGACCTTTACCTTCGCGGCGGTTCCGAAGAGCGTAGAGGAGCTGAAGGCATTGCCCGAGGCAGACCTTTCGACTCCGTTTAAGACCGCAGCGCTGACCATGCTCGTTCTTTTGAACTACAAGAACGACGTGCAGGCGACTTTGGATATGTTGAATTTCCTGAAAGGACCGGAGCCGCTTCCCGAGAAGGAGATCCAGTTCCTGAAGGATCGTCTGGTGGGTAAGGAATACGTTCCCGCTTCGTTTTTTGCGGGCACATCCCCGGAGAACGACTACACGCCGTCTCAGCCGCTGACCATCACGGTTCACGATTATGCATATTCCTACCAGAATGAAGGCTATGTAATGCTGATGCTTCATTCGTCCGGCGCGGACGATGACAGACAGATCCAGCTGCGCAGCAAAGGCGATCAGTGGTTCCTGTGGCAGAATTTTGCGCTGTCCGATATGCGCATTCCGAAGTCCCAGGATAAGTGGGCGTGACATAGGTCCGTTTGACACATATTAGATCGCATCGACAACGCTCCGGCGGTTTTTTCCGCGGAATGCGTTTGCTCGCGGTCAGTTCGCTCGTCGTGAAAAACATGTCGCGAATGTCGGAGCTGAATTGAGGGTGCCCGCTTCGACTTCGGCCGTTTTCTTGACAGCGTCAGGTTCCCACCTGACGCGAAAACGTCCTCAGCTCGCGCAAAATCCAGTCTCGGAGACTGGATTTGTGACCCTCATTCAGCTCCTCCCTCGCGGTGTTTTTCTACAACTCGTTCAAATGCCCGCTCGCGAACGCATTCCGCGGAAGCGCCGGAGCGTTGGCGTTACACCATGATGTGTCAAACGGAACCGTCCCTATTGGCATACCCGCCATGTCCCTTTATCTTGGTTTCCTGTGAGAGCGGGATGCGGGGAAGTGGCTGACGCGCGATATTCTGCGTGGGTCGGGCGGAGATTAGTTTCCGGGTGATGAGGCCGGGAGAGTGGGCTGGCGATAGTCGAAAGAGTAAGATAAATAAACGTCTGGTTATTTAAGAAAGTTTAAGGAGGTAACTACGATGGATGTAAAGAAAGTTTCTGAGAATATTACCGAGAAGGTTTCCGCTGCCGGTACGAAGGCGGAGGAAGCGATCCGTAATGCTACGGATAAGGTTGGCGAGAAGCACGGCGCACCGAAGTGCTGCCCGGCTTGTGGTTCTTCGAACTGGAACCTGATTGAGACTGACACAAACAAGTTTTCCTTAGGAAAGGCATTCCTGGGAACCCTGGTTTTGGGTCCGATCGGCCTCGGCGTAGGTGCGCTCGGAAAGCAGAAGGAACGCTGGTTCTGCAGCGACTGCAAGTACAGCGCAGAGTATGCAAAACTGAATGCAAACTTCACGGATGTAAGTTTGTGATAGGTCTGCAAAGCGGACCGACCTTGTGATCTGCGAGGGCTACATGGCCCCGGAATGTGAAAAAAGAGATGCCTGAGATGCATATTGCGTCGAGGGCATCGATTTTTTATTTCACAGCAGAGTGAACTACAGAAAAAGAAGAAACGGTCATTATCCCGCATTGACCGGTCAGGATAAAACTGCTTCGGTTCCGGATCCGGCGAAACCAGAGGGCTGCGGTGGTGGAAAGCCGCCAACACGATACGGACAAATGGACTCGGAAGGGCGTTTTTATGTTTTCTCCCGGTAACAGATGTTGTAAGGTTTGTTTTCAGAAGTGTACTATATAAGTGAAAGGCTTTATTATCTTCTGTACAGGGAAAGGAGATTCCAATTGGAAGATTTTTGTGAAGAGCAACAACCGAGTGAGCAGAAAGAAGAAATAAGGAGCTCGGAGGAAAAAAAGTCAGCAGTGCCTGTTTATAAGAAACTGGCAGGACTATTGCTAGCCCTTCTATATATGGTCAGTTTTGTTACGTTTCTTCCCGCAAACCTGTTCGGTTTGGGCTCTGACGAACATTTTGACGGAATGATGGGAGGCACGGTCACATATGGCCCCTGGCCACTGGCATTTTGTTCCGGCTTTGCAAGCCTCGTTCTATATTCCATAGCCTACCAGATTTTTTATCTGATCCGTAATCGACGAAAAGTCTTTGTGTACCTCCTCACTGTATTCATCATCGGTATGGTGGTCGCCGGATGGAAGAAGGGCGAAGCGCTCTCACGCGATCAACGTGCGAATAAAGATATCGAACCATATGTCTTGGAGCATTTGATCGCAGAGTATGGCCGCGATGCGGTAGCGGATATGAAAATCGTGCTCGAGAGATGGTCCTTCGATTGGGGATATGATGATTATACATATACTGTGACCGGACCGACACTCGATGATCCACGTGAGATCATATATACCGTCAGACAATCGTATGATGGGGGAACAGAGCCCATCTATACGCGCAGTATAACAGAACAGAGGAAGGGGAAAATACCTCTGTATTTAATGTCCGGGCCTTTATCAATCAAAGTCACGAATGAAGCGACCGGCACAGAGCATTTGTTCCGGGGTCAGGAATTAGATGAACTTGAGAATGTACTCGCGGGCGTAACCGGTGCAGCTAAAAAAATCCGTCCGGATACATCCGAGCCATTGTATTCACTGGTTTTTGGGTATACGAATAATGCATATGAGGAAGTAACGATCTATTCCAAGACCATTTGGAAACAAGACGGACGATACTATATTGTCGATTATGCAGATAAAGTGATGGTATTCCTTGAAGAAAATTGTAAGTAAAGGAGCAAGGTCTTGACATGACAGCCTCTGCATGCTAGAATTTTCATGTAGGTTCGGCAAGGTCGAGCCCATAAAGAGGAAAACCGAAGAACGGGAATAGTAATACGAGATTGACGAAACCAGAGAGCCGCGGTGGTGGAAAGCGGCAAACGTATCTCGAATGAATGGACCCGGTAGGGCGGGAGGAACGGCTGCATGGCTTAGTAAAACCCGACGCATTCCCACGTTACGGGATTTGAGTGGATGATTTTTCATCAATTGAGGTGGTACCACGAGCTTAGGAATGTTCGGCATTTGCCGTGATATAAGCGCGCCCTCATGTTAGGTTCGAGCAAATCGTGCTTAGCATGAGGGCGTTTTTTGTTCGAAATCTTATTATGCTGCTTCGGCGGCAAATGCATCCTCTGCGGTGTAAACAGCCCTGTAAGATGCAAAACAACGAAACGAAAAATAAAACGAAAGGTTTACCCGCCTGTGAGGGGGTAAAAAGGTAAAAACGATGTCACAGACGAAAGAGATCCCTTACAAGATCTATCTGGATGAGAGCGAGCTGCCGAAGCAGTGGTACAATCTGCGCGCGGATATGAAGAAGAAGCCTGCGCCGCTGCTGAACCCGGGAACCGGAAAGCCCATGACGCTGGATGAACTCAGCGTGGTATTTTGTCGCGAACTGGCGAAGCAGGAACTGGACAATGACACGAAGTTCATTGACATTCCCGAGGAGATCTATCAATTCTATAAGATGTACCGTCCGGCGCCCCTGGTGCGTGCATATTTTCTGGAGCGTGCGCTCGGCACACCGGCGAAGATCTACTATAAGTTCGAGGGCAATAATACCTCCGGCAGCCATAAGCTGAACTCGGCCATCGCCCAGGCTTACTATGCGAAGAAGCAGGGCCTGAAGGGCGTTACCACAGAGACCGGCGCCGGCCAGTGGGGCACTGCGCTCTCCATGGCATGTGCGTTTTTGGATATGGACTGCCAGGTTTATATGGTAAAGGTTTCCTATGAGCAGAAGCCGTTCCGCCGTGAGGTTATGCGTACTTATGGCGCGAAGGTCACCCCTTCTCCGTCGAACACGACGAACGTAGGACGCAAGATCCTGGAAGAATTCCCGGGAACGGGAGGATCTCTGGGCTGTGCGATCTCTGAGGCTGTTGAGGCAGCGGTTTCCCAGGAAGGTTACCGTTACGTGCTCGGTTCCGTTTTGAACCAGGTACTTCTGCACCAGTCTGTCATTGGCCTGGAGGCAAAGGCTGCGCTCGATAAATACGGCGTGAAGCCTGACATCATCATCGGCTGCGCAGGCGGCGGTTCCAACTTGGGCGGACTTATTGCCCCGTTCATGGGCGAAAAGCTGCGCGGCGAGGCGGATTATCGGATCATCGCTGTAGAGCCGGCATCCTGCCCGAGCTTCACCAGAGGTACCTATGCATACGATTTCTGCGACACCGGTGCTGTGTGCCCGCTCGCAAAGATGTACACCCTGGGTTCGACCTTCATGCCGTCACCGAACCATGCCGGCGGCCTGCGTTATCACGGCATGAGCTCCACACTTTCCGAACTGTACGATCAGGGCATGATGGAAGCGAGAAGCGTAGAGCAGACTTCCGTATTTGCGGCGGCCGAGCAGTTCGCCCGCGTGGAGGGCATCCTGCCGGCACCGGAATCCAGCCATGCGATCCGTGTTGCGATCGACGAAGCGCTGAAGTGCAAGGAGACCGGAGAGGAGAAAACTATCCTTTTCGGCTTGACAGGAACCGGATATTTTGATATGGTAGCATATGAGAAGTATAACAATGGTGAAATGTCCGATTACATCCCCACGGATGAGGATATCGCCAAGAGCCTTGCGAAGCTTCCCAAAGTGCCGGGCGAGAACTAAACCCGATCTGTTACGAAGAGAAATAAGATCCGTGTAACGGACTTTTCGAAGACAGGCGGGCCGAAGGATCCGGCAGATGACAAGCAGGTATTAGACCCGCCTATCATTCGAAATAATTTAGAAGAAGGTGAATTGTTATGAAAAAGGACTTGGACTGGTCGAGCTTGGGTTTCGGCTACATTGCAACGGATTATCGTTATTCTTCTAAGTTCAAGGATGGCGCATGGGATGAAGGTCAGTTGATCACCGACAGTATGATCACACTCAGCGAGTGCGCAGGTGTATTTCAGTATGCACAGACGATCTTTGAAGGCTTGAAGGCGTATTCTACGAAGGATGGTCACATCGTGTGCTTCCGTCCTGACCTGAATGCAGCTCGTATGGCAGACTCCGCAAAGCGTTTGGAGATGCCTGTATTCCCTGAGGATCGTTTTGTAGATGCTGTTTGCCAGGTGGTAAAGGCGAACCAGGATTGGGTTCCCCCCTATGGCAGCGGTGCAACCTTATATATCCGCCCGTATATGATGGGCACGAATCCCGTTATCGGCGTTAAGCCGGCTACGGAATACGAGTTCCGTGTATTTGCTACACCGGTAGGCCCGTATTTCAAAGGCGGCGCAAAGCCCATCGTTATCAAGGTCAGCGATTTCGACCGTGCGGCACCGCATGGAACCGGCCACATCAAAGCCGGCCTGAACTATGCCATGAGCCTGCATGCGATCGTAACTGCGCATGAAGAGGGATTTGCCGAGAACATGTATCTCGATCCCGAAAGCCGTACGAAGGTCGAAGAGACCGGCGGCGCAAACTTTATCTTCATCACGAAGGACGGCACGCTGGTAACTCCGAAGTCGGACAGCATCCTGCCTTCCATCACCCGCCGCTCCATCATGTATGTTGCGGAGAAATATCTGGGCATGAAGGTAGAGCATCGTCCGGTATACTTCGATGAGGTAAAGGATTTCGCAGAGTGCGGCCTGTGCGGTACCGCAGCTGTTATTTCTCCGGTAGGCCGTATCGTTAACCACGACACCGTGATCGACATCCCGGCCGGCATGGAAGAAATGGGACCTTGGACGAAGAAACTGTACGATACATTGACCGGAATTCAGATGGGCAGCATCGAAGCACCCGAAGGCTGGATCAAACGCATCTGCTGATACCAGGCTCGAAAAGTTGAAGAGCCGAATGCTCGCATTCGAGCTCGAGACCTTGAGAGCCGCCCAAACATGAGCCGTCCCGGTTTCCGATAGGAAATCGAGTAGAATGGCGAATGCTTGGAGGATTTCGAGAGTGCGAAGCACGGAGAAATCCGTAGTATCAGCACGAATAGCTTTTCAATAAACAGTCACTACGAAGGCGGACGCGTGCTTAGCGGGTCCGCCCTCAGTTTAATCGCGGGGCTACAATGAAGATAATTAAATATTCGGTCGGCACCGTGGTGATGATCCTTCTTCTGATCGCGTTGCTGATTGGGATCATCGAATGTACGATCTTCGGCGGACGTGGTTTCTATCGCGAGCAGTATGAGAAACTGGAGGTAGCGAAGGAAATCCAAATGGAGATCGACGACCTGATGGAGGTCACGGACGAGATGCTTCTTTATCTGCAGGATAAGCGGGAGGATCTGGTCGTTGAGACTACCATAGCAGGTCAGAAACGCGAGTTTTTCAATACGCGTGAGAAATTGCACATGGAAGACGTAAAAGGCCTGAATCTGGCCTCTGTGCGCGTCGGATGGGTGTGCTTACTTCTGTTTGTTGTTTTCGGCGTTCCGTTTACGCTGTGGATGGTCCATGACTATCGAAAGGCAGATGCGGACACGAAGGAAGCGACGCTCGGAGCGCACCTTCTCAAGATCTACCGGCGGACGTTCATCTTTGCGATCCTGTTTTTGTTGCTGGTCGTCGGGATCGGCGCGGTGGTCGTGGCATCCGATTTTACACACTACTGGACCGTATTTCACGAAATCGTTTTTACCAACGATCTGTGGCTCTTGGACCCGAACACCGACCTTCTGATCAATATCGTTCCGGAAGATTTTTTTGTAGCGCTGGTTTCGCGATGCGCCATCCGCTATGCCATCGTATTGGCCGTTTTAGCCGTGCTGATCATCGGGGGATACTTGATCTTCCGTAAGAGAGGAAAGAGCGGCGCGAAGGCAGCGACAGCTATCGCCGTGCTTCTTAGCTTCGGCTCGATCGGAGCCATGCCGGCGAACGTTTACGCCGGGGAAAATGATGCGTCCTACCGCGAGGCACAGGAGATCCTGAATAAGATCCCGACGAGTTCACCGTGGCCGCAGGCGCCGAAACTTACGTCCCACAGCGCCATCCTCATAGAGGAAAACACGGGAAATATACTGTACGCGAAGAATGCACTGGATGCGCAGGAGCCGGCCGACCTGAATAAACTGATGACGGCCTACCTGACATTGACCCGCGCAGGAGACACGGCGCGCACGGACATCGTGACCTACCCGCAGAGCGTGATCTACAGCGTTCAGAAGGGCGATACCCACATCGGTCTGAAGATCAATGAAGTATTGACCGTGTACGACAGTTTGTGCGGACTGCTGCTTCCGTCGGCGGACGACTGCGCTGCAGGTCTTTCACACTTTGTAAACGCGAAAAACGACGATTTCGTATCCGCGATGAACATGTCGGCGATGCTGATGAACTTCGCGAATACGCACTATAAGAAGGCCGGCGGCCGCCCTGTGGAGGGGCAGTACAGTTGCGCCTATGATGTCGCCAGACTCTACGAGGAGCTTCTGACTTATCCGATCTTCGTGGAGATCAGCCGAAAGACGACATACACCATCGAGCCGACGAATATCACGAGTGAAAAGCGTCCCATGAAGAATAAGCATCGTATGCTGTTTAAGGACGACAAATACTATGACGCGCGCGTGATCTGCGGAAAGAACGGCCGGGGTGACGGCGCAAACAACAGCCTGGTCACTTTCGCGCGGTCGGGAGACATTTCCCTCCTGTGCGTAGTTATGGGGGCGGACGCGGAAGGCCAGTATGCGGACACAAAGAACTTGCTGGAATACGGTTTCAACGAGTTCGAGAATGTGAACATATCGGCAAATGATTCCCGGTTCTACCAGAGTTCCGGCGACGCGGGGATATTGACCGCGGGAAGCCAGCTTAACTTCTACCAGTTCGACGCGAAGGCATCGCTGCTGTTGCCGAAGAACACTTCGATCAATGACCTCACGACGACGGTCATCCGCAGCATGGATTCGTCGTTCAGCATGATCCGCTACTACATCGGCGAGTACTATCTGGGCGAGGCCCGGATCCTCGAGGCGACGCCGAAACTGGCGGACGTGTCGAGCCCGCTGTTTCAGGAAGAAGGCGGCTTGATGCCGTATAAGAGCCTGCCGCCCATGGAGAAACCGGGCGAAGGGCTGCCGTGGTACCTGCTGCCGGCGATCGCAGCGGGTGTGCTGCTGATCATCATTTTCATATGCGGATACAACAGTAAGGCGAATAAGCGCCGGCGGCGTCACCGCCGGACGAAGATCGTCAAGAACATGATGTGACGTGCAAAAAGCCGCGTCACAAGGAGTCGATTATTCATGAGATTACGTAATGTACCGGGAGCGCGCCAGGAGATGCTGGTGAACCCCTATGTAATTCAGGAACCGGAGCGGTTTAAGGGCGTTTGGAGCCGAGAGGTCTTCCACAACGACCATCCGTTGCATATCGAGATCGGGACCGGAAAGGGACAGTTCCTGATGGCGCTGGCCGAGCTTCATCCCGAGATCAACTATATCGGTATCGAGAAGTATTCATCGGTCCTGTTTCGGGCCTTGCAGAAGCGGCCTGCGCTGGAGCAGGAGAACCTGTTCTTCCTGCGTCTGGACGCGGAGGATACCCCTGATATCTTCGGGCCGGATGAAGTCTCGAAGATCTACCTGAATTTTTCGGATCCGTGGCCGAAGGAACGGCATGCTAAGCGCCGCCTGACGTCTCAGGAGTTTTTGAACCGTTACCGGACATTTTTAAAAGCCGGAGGCCCGGTCGAATTTAAAACGGATAACCGGGACCTTTTCGACTTTTCACTGGAACAGATCGAACCCGCGGGTTACGTCTGCGATCTGTGCACCTTTGACTTGCATCATGACGATACCGCCTGCGCGGGCAATGTCATGACGGAGTACGAGGAGCGCTTTTCACGGGCCGGACACCCAATCAACAAATATATAATACATTGGGAGGTACAAAAATGGTTAAACAAGTCAACACAAAAGAATTCAATGAACTGATCGCACAGGATAAGGTCGTTTTTGCAGACTTTTTCGCAACCTGGTGCGGCCCCTGCAAGATGCTGGCTCCGATGATCGAGGCGATCTCCGAAAAGCCGGAATACGCTGATCGTGTGGAGTTCGTCAAGATCGACGTCGACGAAGAGGAGGATCTTGCGGAGTCCTTTGGCATCATGAGCATCCCCACATTGATGGTATTCAAGGGTGGCGAGGCCGTTAAGACGCAGGTCGGCGGTGCACCGCAGGCGATGATCACAGCTATGATCGACGAAGCCCTGTAATCGTTAACCGGAGCCGGGAATGTCCAGCGACATCCCCGGCTCTTTGATTCTTGCGTTTTTTCGGACTCGGCCAGGCGGAAGCAAGTATTTGTACACCAACGGGGCGCAAAATAGCGCGTTGATGTACAAGCAGCGCCTCGTTTAGACTTCCCGCAGGATTAAAATGAAAGTATGATTGAAATTCAGCCGAGGTGTGGTACAATACTAGCAAGTTAAGAGTAACAGAGGGAGGAAAAAGCTATGGGAGAGTATGGCATTCGGAAAATGAATTATGAAGATGCCGAGGCAGTCACCGATGTTTTGATAAACACCTGGCAGACGTCTTACAGAGGCATTGTCAGTGATGATTGCCTGGATCATATGGACAGGGATACGCTGATCGAGCGGAGGAGAAGACAGTACAAAGATTACATCGTGGTGGTTATGGAAGGCCGCATCGTCGGGTTCTGCTGGTACATGAATAACAATTCGTATTCACAGGATGTGCCGGAGGCGGACAGCGAGGTGGTGGCACTTTATGTGCTGCCCGAGTTTCAGGGAAAGAGTCTGGGCCGCGCGCTTATAACCTATGCGATGGACGACCTGCGAGAGCAGGGACGCAAGCAGATGGTGATCTGGTGTCTGAAGGAAAACCATCCCTCCAGAAAATTCTACGAAAAAATGGGCGGGACCATATTCGGAGAACACAAGACACACATAGGAAATCAAGAGTATGATGAAGTTGGCTTCATGTATAGCCTGTAGTATTTGCGTTCGATAAAACTGCGCACGGATGATGCTGAAGCAAACTATCACAAAGAGGGTGAAAATACAGGCACATGAACGGTCGCAAAGGAATTCGAATGGATAGTGAAACCCCGCAGTACAGTTAGCCCGGGGGAGTGGTTGAACAAACAGATGGAGTAGTTATGGAGTTAGAAATGATAGTAAGAGAGTATACAAAGCAGGATCTGCCTGCAATGATCCGGATATGGAATGAAGTTGTGGAAGAAGGGATCGCGTTTCCGCAGGAAGAAGTTTTGAATGAGCAGAGCGGAGCGAGGTTCTTCGCGTCGCAGAGTTTTACGGGCGTGGCAGAGGAGAATGGCCGGATCTATGGCCTCTACATCCTGCATCCCAACAATGTCGGCAGATGCGGCCATATCTGTAACGCCAGCTACGCGGTCTCCGCGGATGCCCGCGGCCGCCATATCGGAGAGCAGCTGGTTCTGGACTGCCTGAAGAAGGGCAGGGAGATCGGCTTTCGCGTTCTCCAGTTCAACGCGGTTGTCGAAAGCAATACACATGCGCGCCACCTGTATGAACGCCTCGGTTTCACCCAATTGGGAACCATTCCCGGCGGCTTCCGCATGAAAGACGGACACTATGAAAACATCTGCCCGTATTATCACGAATTGTAAAGGGCGGTTTTGAATTCGAATGAAGACGCGGGGCCCGGGATGTGCACGAAAAAACTGTTTGCACGACCGTTCGGGGTCAGCATCCATCATCCGGCCAGATATCTGGATGCGCTGGAAGGAACGGTATTCTTTACGATGAAGAGTGATAAGAAGGCCATGATCGATATAAAGAACAACGAGGGCAGGAGTTTAAAGCATCGTTTTATCTTTAAGGTTGAAGATGATGTTTGGAAAATTGACGAGGTTCGATACGGCTTCGGCGAAGAAGATAAATGGTATGTAGAAAACCTGTAAAGACATACGAGATAGAACCATGGAAAAACTCGAGTATATTGAAGATAAATCTACAGGAATAGAGATCGTGAGTATGGAGCATGTGAAGATCTCCTACCCGCGTCATACGCATACGGGGCATTATGTTTTCGGGATCGTTACAGAGGGCACGGTCTCGATCGGCGTCGGCGAGGAGCGCTTTGAATGCAGGGCAGGGGAATACTTTACCGTGGCCCCGGACACTGTCCACTCGATCGATGCGGTGTCGGAGGATTACTCAATGATCACGACCTGCCTGCCGGTGGATGGGGATATCAGCGGTGAGCTTGCGATCATTAAGAAGGAGATCATAGGCAACCCGGAACTGGAGATAAGCATTGCCCAGATGTCGGAGAAGGTCAATATATCGTCCTACCATATGATCCGGAAGTTCGCTTCGGAAAACGGGCTCACCCCGCATAAGTTCCAGATGCAGTGCCGTGTCCGGAAAGCGCAGGAGCTTTTGAAGAAGGGCTATAAAGTCATAGATGTGGCGCAGATGGTCGGGTTTTGCGACCAGAGCCACCTGGACAGGGTGTTTAAGAAGCAGGTCGGAATATCCCCGGAGCAGTTCATCAATTCCGCAATTATATCCAATGCGGAGGGATGATGTTCTGATATGATCATTCTATCAAATCAAAAAGAAAGGATGATCATTATGGAGAACACAGTATTTGAGGCATTTAACAACGGGCGCTTTTCGGTTCCCGGAGTAACGGTTATGTTTAAGGATATCCCCTGGTCCAAACATCCGACGTTTGAGGGAGTTGAGCTGAAGCACATCGTTACGTCAAAAGAAACAGGGGGTGCATACAGCTATCATCTGGTGCGCATAGCCCCCGGAAAGAGCATCCTGGACCACATTCACGATCCTCAACTGGAAACGCACGAGGTGGTTGCCGGAAGCGGAACCTGCATCAATGACGGGCAGGAGATCGACTACTACCCGGGTGTGATCTCGATCATGCCGGCAAAGGTCCATCATGAAGTCCACGCGGGTGATGAGGGATTGTATCTGTTCGCCAAATTCATGCCGGCGTTATGCTGATATAGGAGCAGACCGAAATAGACCGAGAAAGCAATTCCCCGGGGTGTCAGTTCTGACACCCCGGGGAATAATATGTATGCGTAATGATATGCTTTACGGATTAGTTGTCGGGTCCGCGTCGGGTCCGTTTGTATCCGCCGCATCTGCGCCGGAAGCATCTGTGCTCGCTGCATTTGCCGCGTCCGTATCGGTGGCGGTTGCAGCGGAATCGGGCGCCAGGGTCGGATCCTTCAGGTATTCGATGTTATCGATGCCGTCGGCGAAGGTGCCGGGCATTTCATCGAGCCCCTTCGGGAGCGTAGCGTGATCGTGGGTCTCGAGGGCATCGGAGCCTTCCATGCCGCCGACCTCAGGCAACATCGCTGCTTCGTCGTACGAAATGTTCTTCGCCTTCAACCGATGGCGTACCCAGTCATCCAGCAGATAGCTGAGAACTGCGACCACGGGAACACCGAGGAACATGCCGATCCAGCCGGCGATGCTTCCGCCGATGGTGATGGCGAAGATGATCCAGAGCGGACGCAGACCGGTCGAGTCACCGAGGATCTTCGGACCCAGGTACAGGCCGTCGAACTGCTGCAGTACTAAGATCAGGATCAGGTAGATGATCAACTGAACGGGGTCGGTCATGAGGATGATCAGACCGCCGGGGATGGCGCCGATGAACGGACCGAAGTACGGGATCATGTTGGTGACGCCGACGATGAGGCTGATGACCAGTGCATACGGAAGACGCAGGATGGTCATGGCGATGAAGCAAAGTATGCCGATGATGATCGAGTCGATCGTTTTACCGACCAGGAAACGGCTGAATACGTGGTTGCAAGTGTTTAATGTCGAAATGATCGAGTTTGCATGTTTCTCGCGGAAGATCGCACGGATCAGACGGGAGGAAGCACGCCCCAGGCGGTAGCGGTCCACGATCATGTAGACCGAAACGATGATGGAGATGAACAGGTTGAATACGAAACTGACTGCACTGATGACGCTCGAGAAGACGATCATCAGGAATTCCTTCGTGAAGACATTGTCCTGGAATTCTTTGAGGACCTTAGGAAGGTTATCGGTGACCTGCTCACGGATCTGCGCCATATTCAGGGAAGGAAAGCGCTCCTGCAACCCGGCCAGCCAGTGGTCGATCTGATCCGGCCAATCCTGCGCCTTCTGCATCAGGTCGCTGATACTCTGGCCTACCTGCGGGATCAGGAAGACTAAGATGATCACGATGAAGCCGAAGAAGAGCAGATACGAAAGAAGAAGGGATATCAGCAACCGGATCTTCGCGGATTTGATCTTGAGAACACGCGCCAAAAACAAGCGGTCCATCCGCTGCACCAGCGGGTTTAAGAAATATGCCAGCAGGAAGCCGACCAGGAACGGCCAGATCGCCTTTATCAAAGCCCGAAAGCCAGTCTGGACGATGTCCCAGGAAAAGATCATTTTCACGATCAAGGCGCTGATGGCGATCGTTATGATCGCATAAATGCTTATCGTATAGTACTTGGAATCTATGTCGAAACGGTTTTTGTTAGATCGGTTCTTCACGACGTTATACTCCTTCTTGTATTCAGTCCTTTGTAGTAATAATTTACCACATTTCCCATGGAATCACAACCGAAAAAACGTCGGAATATCGATGAAAATATAGGCGGAAAAAGGACTTGAAAAAAAACTGCAAAAATTTTAAAAAAACTGCTTGCATTTTTCGGAGAGATGTTATATAATCGTACTTGCCTGTTGTGAGGGAAACAAAAAATCCTTCCCGAGGCAACAAAAAATATGCGCGATTAGCTCAGTTGGTAGAGCACCTGACTCTTAATCANNAGGGTTCGAGCCCCTGATCGCGCACTTAAGGTTCGAGTTTGACAGACGCAGGAGCTGTTGGGTTCGGGCTTTTTTTTTATCCCATAAGACCCGCCGGGGTCCGCAGGATTGATTTTCCCGATGATTCGTGTTATGATAAAAGATAAGATTTACATTAGCTCCAAGGGGGTATAGCATGTCCAAACCGAATAAAGAAACGACACTAAAAAACGATGCGGCGAATTCCGCTAAGGAAACGGCTGCTAAGGCGAAGAACTCTCTCCGTGCACCCGTGAAGAATCCGTGGCCGCTGAGCGGAAAGGTGATCTTCTGGCCGGTTTCCGCCATTTGCTCGTTCATTCTCGCAGCTCTCTACGTACTTCTGGTGGTGCATGTGTGTTATACAACGGTCGGCACGGGAACCTATCTCATCTATAACAAACTGGTGATCCTGGCCGCATCCACCGGCTTCTTCCTGATCATGTTTTTGATGGAATACTTCGTTCGCGGGCGCAACCGTCACCTGCGGGTCGAGGAATTCTGCGTATCCGTTTATGTGGTCCCTGCGATCGTGTACGGCGTTTTAGTCATAATCTTCAAGGGGCTGCTGGATGAAACCATGCAGAATACGATCGACGCGATGGACAATGATGCGGCATTGGGCTACATTTTCTTCCTGTTGATGCTGTATTACACCGTGGTTGCATTGATCATCCGCGGTTTCGTTGAATTCCTGGCTATGATGGCGGAATACTCTAAGATGAAGAAATATAACAACAAACGGAAATGATCCTTTTGCAGGAGGGCTTATGGAACTTCTGGTTATCGTTGCGATGGCGCTGGTACTTTTGTTTATGCTGGGCTACACCCTGTGGCCCATCGTTTCCGGAGTGCTGTTCCTGGCGCTGATGTTCGCCATTTTCTGTGAGCTTTTTTTCGCCGTTTCCGGACTGCTGTGGCTGTTCGCCCGCCGTCGGAAGGCGAAATACCTGGGACTTTCGGAGGACGAAGGACCCGCGAGTTTTGCCTGGTACGAGATCGATGGGGAAGAGTATCGGAATATCTTCCCAACTGACGCGTTTATGCGCCGCATACTCTATCGTAAAGAGGAGGTCCATGTGCGGCTTTTGAAACTGCGTAAGCATGCGTGGACATTCGACCGGGTGACGACGCTCGTTATCGGTCTGGGGCTTGCATCATTTGCCGTGATCATCGTGCTGTTGTCGACGTTAGTCTGACAGGTTAGACAGAATTGATAGAAATGAGGAATGGATTTATGAGGATTCGAAACAGGCGGCTGATCTATATCCTGCTCGCCCTTATGGTATGTTTGTCTCTGATCGGCTGTGCTAAGAAGTCGAAGAAGGCGGCGGAGACGACCGGTTACGATATTGAGATCGTGACATTGTCGCCGACCACGGAGGTGCAGACTACGCAGGAAGCAACGCCGACCACGGAGGCGGCGACGAAAGCTTCCGAAACCGCAGAGCCTACGACGCAAGAGGCGACGACGAAGGCTCAGGAAACGACGATAGCCCCGACGGCAGCCCCGACCGAGGCACCGACGACGAAGGCGCCCGAGACCACGGCAGCTCCGACGACAGAAGCCCCGACGCAGGAAGTCATCGATGAAGACGGTGTCTACACTTCGAAGGAAGATGTGGCGCTGTACATCCACACCTATAACAAGCTTCCGAAGAACTATATCACGAAGAAGGAGGCCGAGGACCTGGGCTGGATCAGTTCGAAGGGAAACCTTAAGAAAGTGGCGCCGGGTAAGAGCATCGGCGGCGACCGCTTCGG
>DBXX01000084.1 GCA_002309675.1 Lachnospiraceae bacterium UBA1201 | reverse complement strand
CTTCTGAGTGCCCGTTGTCTTTCACTTCCATGCGCAGGTTTGCCGAGTCCGCGGAAACGCTGATCAGATAGCGATCCGCGTGGCCATGCTTCGCGCCGTTTGTCAGAAACTCCTGCAACGCGCCGATCAGGAATTCCACGTGCTCATGGGGAAGCATGAGTTCCGGCACCGGGTCCGGCGCCAGGATGTCCGCCCGCATGGTCGTATCGGTAATGAAGCGGTCTGCCACGGTCTCGACCTCGCAGAGAAAATCATTCAGCAAGACCTCCTTCGCTTCCTCATCCATCACGCGTACAGCCCGGCGAATCGACTCGAGACTGCCACGGATGCGTTCATTCGCATCATTGACCTTACGACGCGCGTCCTCCGGTGAAACGTCAAACAGCATGTCCGCCGCATCCAGCGTCATGACGGCCGCTGTGATGGAGTGACCGACGCTGTTGTGGATGTTGCGGCTGATCGTTTCACGCTCCATCAGACGAGCGTTTTTATCCGCCATAAACTTTTGCAGGACCAGTTTCCGGTTCAGCTGCTTCTCATGCATCTCCCGCAGGTTCGAGATCCGGATCTGGTTCTGCGTCTCGGAGCTTTTTTCCTCCAGCCATTCGAACAGACGGCGAATGGCATAGAAAAACGCGGCCAATGCATACATCAAAAGGAGACCCAGTATGCTTTTCGCAAGACGGGCCTCCCCCTTCGTGAAGATCACGGTAATAATGATATAAACGACTCCGGCGCTCGCAAAGCGAAGCGGGAGTTTCTTTTCTTTCCAAACAGCGTACAGACTGCACGCGAAAAACTGCTGCGCGGCGATGCCGAAGCAGGCGATGAAGATCCACTGAAGCAGACGAATATACAGACTGTCATTTTCATCCACACATGCGAGCGAAAACAAAACCAGAAGCGTGCCTCCCGCGATCACACATAGAGAAGGAAACCGTCCCCAGATGCAGGCGGCGATCGTAAGCGCTACGGTTATGATGTTGTCGTAGATCGCAAGCCGCATGGATGTCCCTCCTTCATCGGTTTTCGTGCAGGTCGTCGGTCTAGGATGTTTTTACTGGTTCTCGGCGGCTTTCGCAGGCGCAGTTTCCTGCTCGCCATGCTCTGCCGGCCATTTCGTAAATAAAAGTTTGAGTACGATCGGCGTAACGATGGACGAAACGACGATCAGCAGGATCACCGGCGCGAAATAGACCGGATCCAAAAGGCCTACGTCTTCGCCTTTTCGTGCCACGATCAAGGCTACTTCGCCTCGAGTCATCATTCCCACACCCACTTTGATCGAGTTTGGCATGGAAAAACGGAAACATTTCGCCACTATTCCACATCCGATGATCTTCGTGATCAGGGCCACGATTACAAATCCGACGGAGAACAGGATCATGGTTCCGTTCAGTCCGCTGATGTCCGCCTTCAGTCCGATACTGGCGAAGAATACCGGAGCGAAAACCATGTAGGTGCTGATGTCCATCTTCTCCGCAATGTATTTCGAGTCCTTGATACTGCACAGGATGATACCCGCGATGTAGGCACCGGTGATGTCGGCGATGCCGAACCATTTTTCCGCCGCATAGGCAAACGCAAAGCAGAGTGCCATGCCGTAGATCGGCACACGACGGGTATGCGGGTTCTTTTTATCCAGATATTTAAACAGATAGTAACAGAGGATGCCGACCACGATCGCTGCCGCAAAGAACAGAACCGTGTTGATCACAACGCGCAGAGCATCCTGCGTAGGATCACGGAAACCGATCACAACGGTCATGACGATAATACCGATGACATCGTCGATGATCGCCGCAGACAGGATGGTCGTCCCCACCTTTCCCCGAAGCTTACCCAGTTCTCGCAGCGTCTCGACCGTAATGCTGACCGAGGTCGCCGTCATGATGACGCCGATAAACACGGAGCGGAAAAACTCCTCGCTGCCCACCGGGGCGAACCCGTGAAACACGCTGGACAGCAGGAAACCGCCGCCGAGCGGCACGAATACGCCGGCCATGGCTACCAGAAGTGCCATGGGACCGGTTTTGATCAGTTCCTTCAGGTCGGTCTCCAGGCCTGCCATGAACATCAGCAGTACTACGCCGATTTCCGCCATTTGCTCCAGAAAATCCGATTTATTAACAATACCCAGAACCGCAGGGCCGATCAACAGTCCGGCGATGATCTCGCCTACGACTTGCGGCGCCTTTACCCGACGGGCCATTATCCCCAAAAACTTTGCCGCAACAAATATGATCGCCAGATCCTTAAATATACCGTAATTCATGAATGATACTCCACCTTTCATCGCAAACACAAAGCTCGCACGTGAGCCCTGCACGCACAAATGTGCGCCCATCGCGGTGAGTCTAACCTAAATTGTACGATTTCCCATTGTACACGTTTCAGCGATAAAAGTCAATGATAACACATGAAAAAATACAATCCTGCCATTTACACCGGAGGAAAATGTGGTAAAATGGTCTCAGGAGTAAAAAGTATAACATAAGGAGGTGCATACTATGAAAGCATTGTTACCCTTTTTCCCGTTAAGCGCAGGTTCTGATACCCCGATGGGTCTGTTGATCTCCATCGTCTGCTACGTCGTAGCCAGCGTCATCTTCGGTATCCTGTTAGCAGTATTAAGCAAGATCCCGATCGTTAATCTTCTGGTCGGTATCGCAGGTACCATCGTTTGGGCATATTGCGTGATCGGTATCATTCTGGCGATCCTGATCTTCCTGAAGAAACTGGCGAAATAACACGGAATAAAGAGAACTGTTATTTTGAGGCGGAGCCGCACGCGGCCCCGCCTCATTTTTTGATTTCGTATATTCACTCCACGGGCAATGTAAACTCCATCTCTTTCCCGGTCTTCGGGTGTTTAAATCTCAGTTTGCAGGCGCATAGGCACAATCCCACGCCATCCATGGGCAGGCCGTATTTGCGGTCGCCGACGATGGGCAGACCGTGGGCGGCCAGCTGCGCCCGAATCTGATGGTGGCGTCCGGTCTTCAGGAGGATCGAAACCTCCGCCAGACGGCCGACCAGACTTTCATCACGGGCGGTGCAGGCTTCCTGCTCTTTTGCAAACATGGGGGTTCCCTGCGCAAAACGACAGGTGAGCACAGCTTCTTTGATCTGCGAGCGCTGATCCTCGCGAAGAGCGGTGACCTCCGCTTCCGTCAGGATGCGCGATACATTGGCCGAACGCTCGAATAATAAGCGATCGGAATAGGTGATGCCGGCCAGCAGGTCAGCGGAAATATAGGAACCCTCGGGTGCTGCGACCAGTGCCCGGTATTCTTTATGCAGGATGTCACCCTGCGCGAACTGCTTCGAAAGCGCCGCAGCGGCCTCCTTCGTCTTCGCATAGACCATCAGACCGCGCACCGGTTTATCCAGGCGGTGTACCACGCCCACATAGACAGGTAAAACACGGCCACAGGAAGTAGACTCCCTGTGGCTCATATAATTTCGGATGCGGGACGGCATGTCGTCGGACAGGGTCCGCCCCTCCTGCGCATCCACGCCGGCAGGCTTTTCCACTATCCAGATCGAACTGTCCTCATATATACAATTTAACATAGCATCCCTCATGCAACGGAGCGTTTCCTCCGCTCTGTTACTCTTCTTCCAGAAGGTATTCGCCGAGTTCGCGTACGGAGTCGACCAGAACGTCCGCGCCGGCCTCCTTAAGTTCCTCCTCGGAACCATAACCGTACAGAACGCCGACCGTGTCGATGCCGAACTGCTTCGCGCCGAGGATGTCATGCTTGCGGTCTCCGACCATGACCAGTTCGGTCAGGTCGACCAGCTGGCATTCCTCCAGGATATACTGCAGGATCTCCGTCTTCTTCGCGCGCGTCTGTTCGATGTCCGAACCTCCGATGAACTCGAAGTACTGACGCAGGTCGAAATGCTCCAGGATCTGCTCCGCGAAAACGACCGGCTTCGAAGTCGCCAGGATCAGTGTCTTACCCGCGTCCGTCAGTTTCTCCAGAAGCTCCGGGATCCCCTTATAGACCTCGTTTTCGAAGATGCCCTGCGGGCGGAAATACTCGCGATAGTAGGTCACCGCTTCGCGGGCCTGCTCCTCGGAGAAACCATAGAAATCCATGAAACTCTCCATCAAGGGCGGGCCGATAAACGGCTGCAACTTCTCTAAATCATCCTCTTCGATACCAAAATGTTTTAATGCGTACTGAACCGATTTGGTAATCCCTTCGGCGGGATCCGTGAGTGTACCGTCCAAATCAAACAGTATGTATTGCTTTTTCATATGTCCCCCTATACCTCAAACACCAGATCCCCGTAAGTCGGGAACGGCCAGATCCGACGATCGACCAGGCGCTCAAGCTCATCTGCAGGACGGCGCAGAGCCTCCATTGCAGGAACGACCTCATCATGATATTTATGCGCTTTTTCTTTGGTCCCTTCCTGTGCGGCGGCTGTCTCCTCCGCAACTGCCAGTTTAGAAAGCGCTACCTTCATATCGGAAAGCAGGTCGGAAACCTGGATCAGAAGTTCAGTCTGAACGGAAACATCCGCGTCTGCGCAGGCTGACGTTACTTCATTGATCGAAGCGGCCAACCCGGTGGTATACTCGATGACTGCCGGAATGATCTGCTTCGACGCCATGTCCATCATGGTGAGTGCCTCGATGTTGATGGCTTTGCAATATGCCTCATACTGGACCTCTGCACGGGAAGCCAGCTCCGCACGGGTGAAAATACCGAACTTCTCGAACAGTTTCGCGGATTTCTCGGTAGTCAGCGCCGGGATCGCGTCGATCATGGATTTGTTGTTCGGCAGACCGCGGCGGGCCGCTTCTGCGATCCACTCGTCGGAGTAACCGTTTCCGTTGAAGATGATGCGCTGATGATCGGTCAGGTATTCCTTGATCAGGTCATGCACAGCCAGTTCGAAGTTATCCGCCTGCTCCAGAACGTCCGCAGCCTCGCAGAACGCTTCCGCAACGATGGCGTTGAGTACGGTGTTCGGCTCGCCGACGGAGTCGCGGGAACCGACCATACGGAATTCAAATTTATTACCGGTAAATGCGAACGGTGAGGTACGGTTACGATCGGTCGCGTCCTTCTGCAATGCAGGCAGGGAGGAAACGCCGGTCTCCAGTAAGCCTCCGACCTTAGAGCGGGTAGCACTTCCGGTACTGATCAGCTGCTCTACTACATCCTCGAGCTGCTCGCCGAGGAATACGGAGATGATCGTAGGCGGTGCCTCGTGTGCGCCGAGACGGTGTTCATTGCCCACGTCGGCGGCGGACTCGCGAAGCAGATCCGCGTGAATGTCTACAGCTTTCAGGATACAAGCCAGCACCAGCAGGAACTGGATGTTGTCGTGCGGTAGCTTTCCGGGATCGAGCATGTTGATGCCGTCATCCGTGCAGAGCGACCAGTTGTTGTGCTTACCGGATCCGGAGAGGCCGGCAAACGGCTTCTCGCTGAGCAGGCAGGATAGTCCTCTGCGGTTCGCGACCTTCTTCATGGTCTCCATGATAAGCTGGTTGTGGTCCACCGCGATGTTTGCCGGCGCATAGATGGGCGCGAGCTCATGCTGCGCGGGAGCCACCTCGTTGTGCTGCGTCTTCGCGGACACGCCGAGCTTCCAAAGCTCCGTGTTCAGTTCCTGCATGAAACCGCCCACGCGCTCACGGATCTGACCGAAATAGTGGTCCTCCACGTCGTGTGCCTTCGGCGGAACCGCGCCGAACAGGGTGCGTCCCGTAAAGATCAGGTCGTCTCTCTTCAGCCACTTCTCACGATCGACCAGGAAGTACTCCTGCTCGGGACCCACCATCGGGGTCACCTTCTTCGAAGTGGTATTTCCAAACAGGCGCAGGATACGCAGCGCCTGTGTATTTAACGCTTCCATGGAACGGAGCAACGGGGTCTTCTGATCCAGCGCCTCGCCGGTGTAGGAGCAGAACGCCGTCGGGATGCAAAGCAGCACGCCCGTCGCGTCTTCCTTCAAAAACGCGGGCGATGTGCAGTCCCAGGTCGTATAGCCGCGGGCCTCGAAGGTCGCGCGCAGGCCGCCCGACGGGAAGGACGATGCATCGGGCTCACCCTTGATGAGCTCCTTGCCGGAGAACTCCATCAGCGTCTTTCCGGAAGGTCCGGGCGCCGATACAAACGAATCATGCTTCTCTGCCGTAGTTCCGGTCAATGGCTGGAACCAGTGCGTATAGTGCGTCGCGCCCCTCTCGATGGCCCAGTCCTTCATGGCATTGGCCACGACTTCCGCGATCATCGGATCCAGGGTCTTTCCCTCGTCGATGGTCTTCCGCAGCTCCGCGTAGACCTTCTTCGGGAGACGCTCCCGCATTACGGAATCATTGAATACATTTTGTCCGAAAATCTCTGCAATACTCATCTAAAACTCCATTTCTGCCCTAATTCTGTACCGAGGGCATTCGGTATCAATAGTTTTCGCAAACAGCCTGTACGACGAAACGTATGTCGGAATTCTCTGTACAGGTATACAGCGTAAGAACGTGATCGGTGATCGATACCGAGATGCCGGTATCATACAATGCCCGCTCGCGAGCCAGATCGATCAACTCTTGTTTCGAACTATCCGTCGGAAACAACGGGCTGAAGATCATATCAACGTAGTACTGCTCGTACACGGAGAAGATCTTATAGCGATAGTTTCCACTGGGTGTCATGATGTATACGTAGGGATTTGCCTCCCAAAACGCCTTCTCTTTATAACGATCCAGCGTGCCGAACATTTTATTGTCCTTCTGGTTGTGCGCACAGATCGTAGAATTGAAGGAAGAAAAATCTCTCTCCTGGCGATAATCCATGAACGGGCAGCCGGAGATCGACTCCTTATCATAGTAATCATATCGCAAATAGTGGGAATTGTCACTTCCTTGTACGACCGGATAGTCTACTTCCGTTCCGGGAATGACGATATAACCGGCATAGTCGGCATTCATCATCTTCAGGAATTCATGATCCACGCCGTTATTTCCCGGCGGCAGAATGTCCTCCCGGTTCCGTTTTGTTTCTTCCTCAGACAGGGGCTCTTTTGTAAGCACCTCCTGACCGATCCCGCTCTGGTCGATAATGACCTCGACATCCGAGCCGGTACCCTTCGTAGGATCCGACCCCTGCACCGTAGAACTCAGCTGTGCCTGGTCGCGAAGGTCTTGATAACCCCGGTTGTTTTTCCAATACACGTAGGCGATGTGTCCCAGTTTCAGTACGGCTACAACAAACACACACAGAAATACCCAAAACAGGATCCGCCTTACGATCTCTCTCTTCTTCATAGTTTCCTCGAAATATTAATGATTGTGCTTCGGAAGCGAAGCATGTGCCAAAAGATTGCTGTCAAACGAGAAGGTGAGGTTCGCGCGCTCACGCTCACGTTTAAGCGCCAGATCGATCAGGCGAACCAGCATCTTCGAATACGGAAGCCCGACTGCCTCCCACAGATAGAACGCCAGCGACCCCGGGATCGTATTGATCTCGTTGACATAGAGAGCATCGGTATCCGTATCGATCATGAAATCGATGCGCGCCACGCCGTTGCAGCCCAGCGTCTGGAACGTTTTTACGGCCAATGTACGGATCTCCTCGCGACGCTCCGGCGATATCTCTGCCGGGATCTTGCGGGACAGGCTGGCCATGCCCTCACTGCCCTTCGCGCCGCCGCCCTTAACGGGAGCACCCTTCACGCCGTTCTTGCCGCTATTGCCCATGTATTTATCCTGGTAGCTTAAGATCTCGTCCTGTGCGATAGGCTCCTCACACTCGGAAGCCTCCGCCGTCTCGTAGTCACCGAGCACGGAACAGTTGATCTCTTTCAGATGCACGATGGCGTGCTCCACCAGTACGCGGGTCGCAAAACCGAATGCGAACTCCAACGCGCTCTCCAGTGCTGCGCGGTCACGCGCCACGCGGATGCCTACGCTCGAACCGAGGTTGTTCGGCTTCACGATCACGGGATAGCCATACTCCTTCTCAATCGAATTCAGGATGCCCTCCGGATCCTTGCGGTACTCTGCGATATTCGGGCACATCGCCGGAAGCACGGAGATGCCGGCCTCTCGGAGGACTGCCTTCTGCGCAAATTTATCCATGCCGATCGCAGAGGCAAATACATCACAGCCGACATAGGGCAGGCCCATGGTCTGCAGGTAGCCCTGAAGAGCGCCGTCCTCAACGTTCGTTCCGTGTACCACGGGAAATGCTACGTCGAGCACCTGATTGTAGTCTTTTTTAAACGCGCGGGACTTCACCTGACGCAGATATGTGCGTCCGTCCTCGCGCACGAGGGTAACGTGGATGCTCTTCTCCAAAAGCGCCGGGATATTCCGGTACGCTTCGATGTCGCCGACTTCCTCGCCGACGAACAACCGGCTGTCCTTCGTCATATAAACGGGGATGATCTCATAGCGCTCATCCTCGAATGCATAATAAGCCTGCAGCGCCGAGATCACGGAGACCTCATGTTCCACGCTGGGACCGCCGAAAAACAATCCAACCGATATTTTCATGTGTTTATACTTCCTTTGATCAATAGTTGTCCGGGAGGTCGTTTTCCAGGAGAATGATCTTCTGCGCGTCGGTCTTTATACCGTCCGCGATACGAAGGCCCTCCTGAAGGTCGCCTGCCACAAACAGTTTATCCTTCGGAAAATCGGTGTCGCACACGCCGGCATAGATCGGCTCGGTCTGCCGCTTTCCGATCAGGATGATAACATCCGCCTTCTCTGCCGCCTGGCGGCCGAAATTGCGGTTTAATTCTTCCTGTTTCTCCCCCAGTTCCACCATACCCGGTGTAATGAGGATCTTCATTCCGTCGAACATCGCGAGCGTGTCTAACGCCGCCTTCGCTCCGACGGGGTTCGAGTTGTACGCATCGTCGATGAGGATCCCGCGGCCGGTCTGCTTCATCTGCAGACGGTGCGCGACGCTCTCCACGCGCTTCACCTGTGCCACCATGTGCTGCTTCGGCACCCCGAAGGTGTCCGCCACGGCCAATGCCCCGGCTAAATTCAGCACATTGTGCGTTCCGATGACCTGTGCGGTGAAATGCACGGTCTCTCCGTCGGGAAATGTCATGTCGAACTCGCTGCCCCGCGCCGTGCAATGCAGGTTTATCGGCCGATACATCGCTTCCTCGCACACAAGTCCGTAGGAAATGATCTTCAGTCCCTTCTTCGGCGCTTCTTCCCGTAGGATCGGATCGTCATAATTCACAAACAACGTTCCGTCCTGCGGCAGCGCGTCCGCCAGTTCGAACTTCGTATGGATGATGTTTTCCATGGACCCGAAGGTCTCCAGATGCTGCGGGCCGATCGAGGTCAGGATGCCGTACGTCGGCTTCGCGATATCGCAGACCGCCTTGATCTCGCCGACGCGGCGCGCGCCCATCTCGCAGACGAAGACTTCATGCAAGGGCTTCAGATCCCGACGCACGGCGATGGTAACACCCAGTTCGGTATTGAAATTACCCGGTGTCATGTAAACATTCCAGTCCGCAGCCAGTAGCTTCGTCACGAAATGTTTCATGCTGGTCTTTCCGTAGCTTCCGGTGATGCCGATGGTGCGAAGCGCCGGCATCTCGGCTACGATCTGTTTTGCTTCGTTGATAAATTTTCGGTTGATCCGCTTCTCCATCGGGCGGTTGATAAAGTTTGCCGCGATGATAACGAAAGGCGTCATAAGCAGACAGCAAAACGTCGGGAAGAAGAAATCATTTCCCGTTCCGTTTACGATGTTAAAGATCTGCCAGGCTAAGAAGATCGCATAAATAATGAAGACCGTGATCATCATGCGCTTTACACGTTTCGTAACGGCAAAATCTTTCTTCGCCATGCCCTTACGCGGGCGGTTGCCGGAAAATGTCAGCCACAGCAGGATCGCCGCCGGCGCGGCCCCGTACCAGTGCCTGCCGAATAAAAGCAGGATCGGTATGGACAGGATCACACCCATGGAACGGCCCAACAGGCTGTTGTAATTATGTTTCATCCAGCGCAGCTGCTCGTCAGCCGCATAGGAGTTCAACTGAAACATATGCATATAATACAGCATCAGACCGATAAATGCAAGAGTGCTTATCGCTGTTATGATCCCCTGATATATTGTGATCATCATGGTATTTTACGCTCCTTTGTGACATCCGCCCCACTCGCGGTTTGAAGTGTCACTCGTTCAAAAATGCGTCCATCGCTCCGAGAACCAGCCCCGGCGAGTCAATGTAGGAAAAATGCCCGCCGGGCACGGTCACGATGTCGCTGTCCGCGATCAGTTCCTTCATGCGGCGCGCGTCGGAGACCGGCGTCGTCGTGTCGTTTTCACCCCAGATCAGCAGGGTCGGCTGGGTGATAGTCGAAAGCTCCTTCTGCAGGTCTTCATTGACCACGCGGACCAGCGTTCCGCGCATGACGGGCGATGCGGCGTTGTAGTCCGCGGAGCCCCTGCGCTTACGCATATGATCCATGTAATCCGGATAGAGGAATTTCATGACCGGACATTTGAAGATGAATTTCGCTATTTTGTATGTGGCAGTCTTATAGCGCGCCTTCAGTTTCTTCTTCGGCTTGATGCCCGCGGAGTCCATCAGGATGATCTTCGTGAAACGGACCGGAGACGCGCCTGACGCACGCGCTTTCTGGCGGGCAATGAGTTTCGCGATCACGCGACCTCCGAAGGAGTGCCCGATGAGCGCGGTCTCGGTGATCCCCATCTGCTTCAGGAACTCCGTCACCACGTCGGTGTAGTCATCCACACACCACGGCTGCGGCGGTTCGTCGCTCTTACCCATCCCCGGAAAGTCCAGGGCATACACCATGTGCGTCTTCGAAAGGCTAGCGATCACGCCCGGATACATATCAAGGGAAGCCCCCCAGCCGTGCAATAGGCAAACGGGGCTCCCCTGTCCGGTGATGGTATAATTGATCTTCAGATCCTTTATATGTGTTTCCACAGTATCTCCTTAATGTATCAGCAAAATACAAATAAACTGACTCGCTTCACTCGGGGTTCGAAGTATATTTTCTGCGTCTCGCCTGACGGCATTCCGCTGAAAATCAAACTTCTGGCGTTTTGGGTCTGCTAAGCAGACCTAAAACATAGGTGCGAGCAGTCGCAAAACACTTTGTTTGAAGTTTTTGTATCCGGTATGTTTTTTCGCCAGATCGAGTGTGATCTCTTCACAGATCGGGAACATGTTCTCGAAGTCCTGACGGATGTCCTTTATCGCCTCACAGCGGTAGAGGTAGGTCGCGCACTCAAAGTGCAGATACAAGCTTCGGAAATCCATGTTGATGGTCCCGACGACCGCGATCTCATCATCGCAAAGGTACTGCTTTGCATGGATGAAACCGGGCGAGTATTGGTAAATGCGGACGCCCGCATGGATCAGGCGTTCATAGTAAGACTGCGTCAGCAGGAAGATACTCTTCTTATCCGGGATACCCGGGGTGATGATACGCACATCCACGCCGCGCTTCGCCGCCATGCACAGCTCCCGGTTCATTTCCTCACTGATGATGAGGTAGGGCGTCGTGATATATACATGATGTTTCGCCGTCTTGATGATGTTCATGTAAACATTTTCCCCGAGGGGCTCATGGTCGATCGGCGTATCGGAGTACGGCTGCACGTAGGTGTCCTTCTCCTTCGCTTCGTATGCATAGGGCACCAGGTAATGTGTTACGGACAAGTCGGTCTTCTTGATGAAATTCCACATTTCGAGGAACATCAGCGTGTGGTTGCGCACCGCATCGCCCTCCAGGCGGATACCGCTGTCCTTCCAGTGACCGTAAGGCGACTCAAGATTGAAGTATTCGTCCGCCAGATTAAAACCGCCGGAGAAACTGATCTCGTTATCGATGACCATGATCTTACGGTGATCACGATGGTTCATAAAAACATAGATAAACGGAATGAACGGATTGAAAATACGGCACTGGATGCCGTAACGGTTCATTCGTTTCGCGAAATCCTTATCGATGAATTTCAGGCTTCCGAAATCATCGTAGATCACGCGGACTTCGACGCCTTGCTTCACCTTACTGATCAGGATCTCCTCGATCGTCTTCCAGACTTTCGCGTTCTGGATGGTGAAATACTCGAGGAAAATGAATTTCTTAGCGCCTCGAAGCGCCGTAAACATATCCTCCAGGGCCTCCTCCGCCGGCGAGTAGAACTTGACGTCGGTATTCTGATAGGAAGGATATGCGCCGTATTGGTCAATGTAATTCATTTGCCGATGAACGTATCCGGTCAGATCGTCATCCGGCGGCAGGCAGCTTTCAAACTCGGCCAGGTGGTTGAGGTACTCACCCTCGACCTTCATATAGTGTTTTTTGGTCTTTCGGTTAATGCTGGTTCGGCCAAACATCGCAAACAAACTAAGCCCGAATACGGGGACCGCCAAAATGACGAACACCCATACCAGACGGTAAGCGATATTATCCCATTTTACCGTTATTCGCAGAGCGATCAATATAGCCAGTATATCCAGTAGCAACGAGAAGTAAAAATAGTTGCCCGCCAGCAGCCCCGTCGCCCAGATCATAAGCAGGATCTGCAGCAACAAGCTGAAACTGGTATAAAATGCTCTACCGAATATGACCTTCAGTACTTTTTTCATTGCCTGACCAAAATCCTTTCGGGGCTTAGAAATCCCGGCCCCACTTAGCGCACACCACGCCAGTATCATTCTATCAAAAATTCGGGAAAATGGCAAGCCTGCAGACATCAAAACCAGCCGAGGTCACGATAGATCTTCGCGGCGCCGGGCATTCCGAACATATATGCAGCGATATCGTTGTATGCGATGTCGATCAGGATGATGATTCCCAACGTTACAACGATCCGTGAAAATGCTTTCTCTCCGAGTTTTTTCTGTAACCACGCCAGCCACGGCAGGATCACATAGAAAAGGAGCAGGCCGGAAAGCGCGAAGGTCAGAACCGACCGAAAGCAAATGTATCCGTTTATGTTGCCGAAGTTCAGTTTTTCGGTGCTATAGTCCCAGCCCCAGTGGCCTTTATTGACCCGATCCAGGATAAATCCTGCTGCATATTCTAGGGCTCCGCAGATCGCACCGCACAAAACGGCCACCAACCATGGGCTTTTCGTGAGTTTTCGGCACATAAAATACATGAGCAGACCGCCCAGGCAGTAGATATCGATCCACGGACCGAAGCAGGAGCCCCGCTTCACGATCTGCCCGTCATTGTATAAGTAAAAAAGCGTTTCGTAGACCCATCCGAAGATGCCGGCGCATACGATGATGCCCATCAATAAAACTCCGAGGCTCATAGCGCCGTTTTCTGTCTTTTGTTTCATTTGTATTCCTTTCAAAACAAATCGGGATGGCTTGCATTTCCCGCATCCGCACCTATGGATTTTTATGGATTTCTGTGCTATCATGAATGCACCGAGGCACGGAAAGTGTCCCGATATTTCACAGGGAGGTACGATATGTATACCTATACTACCAAAGGAACCTGTTCCCGTCAAATCCTATTTGATATCGTCGACGGCAAGTTGACAAACGTTCAGTTTGTCGGCGGTTGCCACGGAAACACCCAGGGCGTTGCTGCCCTCGTGGAAGGCATGGATGCGGAGGAAGTTATTCGCCGTCTGCAGAAGATCGACTGCAAGGGTCGTGGCACTTCCTGCCCGGATCAGCTCGCACGCGCCGTGCGCCAGGTTCTGCAAAAGCAGGCTTCCGAAGAAGCATAATCCTATCCGCCGAGGTTCATCATGAAAAAGATAGTTCTGACCGGCGGCGGCACCGCCGGACATGTTACTGCAAATATCGCCCTGCTCCCCGAATTGCGGGCGCTGGGCTATGAGATCTCCTACATCGGTTCCTACGAAGGCATGGAGAAGGGGCTCATCGAGGCCGAGGGCATTCCGTATTACGGCGTGGCCACCGGCAAATTCCGCCGTTACTTAAGCGCGAAGAACCTGACCGACCCGTTCCGCGTAGTCAAAGGCTACAACGAGGCGAAAAAACTGATGAAGCAGCTGAAGCCCGATGTAGTCTTCTCGAAGGGCGGTTTTGTTGCCGTCCCCGTCGTTCGCGCGGCGAAAAAATACAAGATTCCGGTCATCATCCACGAGTCGGATATGACGCCGGGTCTGGCCAATAAACTCTGCATTTCCGCAGCGAAATACATCTGCTGTAATTTTCCGGAGACCGTGGAGCAGCTGAAGAATAAACCGGCCGTCCTGACGGGCAGCCCGATCCGCAAAGAGCTCCTGACCGGTACACGCGAGGCGGGACTGGCATTTACCGGACTCTCCGGCAACAAACCGATCCTGCTCATGATCGGCGGAAGCTCGGGCTCCCGCATCATCAACCAGCACCTGCGTGCGTCGCTGGACGACCTGCTCCCTCAGTTCGACATCATCCATCTGTGCGGTAAGGGAAATCTGGCACCGGACATTCAGCGCGACGGCTACGTTCAGTATGAATATATCTCGTCGGAACTCAAAGATCTCTACGCCTGTGCGGACGTGATCCTGTCTCGTGCCGGGGCCAATGTCCTCTGCGAGCTCCTCGCGCTTCGGAAGCCGAACCTGCTGATCCCGCTGTCGAAGGCAGTCAGCCGCGGCGACCAGATCCTGAACGCCGCTTCCTTCCAAAAGCAGGGATTTTCCGAGGTTTTGGAAGAAGAAGCCGTTACCGAAGAGACTCTGGTAACGGCCATCAAAAACCTGTATGAAAACCGCCAGACCTATATCGACGCTATGAAGAAGGCCGATATCGGTAACGGTGTCGAGCGCGTGATGGAATTAATCCAGCGCTTCTGATATTTTTTTCTGCATCTCCTTAGCTTCCTCAGGATCTAAGGTTCCCGGATCCCATGCTGCGATCTTCGCTCCGTCGTCGTAGCGTGGGATCACGTGCATATGGAAGTGAAATACCGTCTGGCCGGCGGACAGACCGTTGTTCTGTACCAGGTTAAAGCCCGTGCAGCCCAGTGCCTTCTTCATGGCTTTGCCGATCTTCGCAGCCACCAAAAGCACCTTTGCAGCGTATTCTTCCGAAATCTCAGTCACGTCTGCAAAATGCTCCTTCGGCAGGATCAGAGCATGGCCTTTCGAAGCAGGACCCAGGTCAAAGATCACGCGAAACATATCATCCTCATACAATGTCGTGCTCGGGATCTCTCCATTCGCGATCTTACAAAAAATACAATTCTCCATTTCGTTCTCCGGCCCGGTTTCCGGGCTTTTTCCTTTCTGTTCGATTTGATCTATACTCTTGTTTTTTGATTTATCCTGTTCGCACACTGCCCAATGGCCTTCGCGTGAAAGCGGAGCTTTCTGTGATCGGTTCGTCAGCCGCCGGTCGCCGGATCACTTAAGATCCTTCGGTTTGTGTGCATTGACCTTATCATACAGCAGGGTGCTCGCGATCGTATCCTGATGCGTGATCACGCTGCTTTCGAGTTTGCCATCGCGGATGCACTGCATCGCCTCCATGATCTCGTAAACGAAACCATTGACCGTTTCCTCATCCTTAAAATGCTCGACAAGGTTGCGGTTGCTGTCGTACAGAAAGGCTTCGGTCGCATAGTGCGAATGCGGCACGATCAGCATGCCCGCGTCGCCACAGACGATCAGGCGCTCGTCCAGAACACTGATGAAACTCGAATCGAACGTCGCGATCGCATCCGGGTAGCGCATGACCACGTGGTTCTCAATGTCCACGCCGGTCTCACTCCAGATGGAGTACTCCTCCACCTGATCGATCGGGATGTCGCCCAGCACGAAGGTAGTGATGTCGTAGCCGTAAACGCCCAGATCGTATGCGGATCCGCCGCCGAGGGCCGCGCTGTAGAAGCGATCCTCCGGATCTTTATTCATCAGATTGGCGATGCCTAAGTTGGAATATGTCGGTGTGCCGATCTTTCCTTCTTCGACCCACTGTTTTGCTTTCTTGATTGCAGGCAGGAAACGACTCCACATCGCCTCCATCAGAAATACCTTCTTCTCTGCAGCTTTTGCGAGACCCGCCTTCGCCTGCTCCATGTCGGTGAACATCGGCTTCTCACACAGGATCGGCACGCCCAGATCCAGGCACAGCATGACCAGTTCATAGTGTGCATTGGTCGTGACGCCGATATAGACTGCATCCGGCTTCATCTCTTCGATCATCCGGGTGTAGTCATCGTACGCCGCCGGGATCGCATTGGCCGCGGCAAACGCCTTGGCTCTCTCCATGGATTTGCTGGCGATCGCAACGACTTCCGCGCCTTCGATCCTAGCAACTGCATCACAGAACTTATTCGAGATACGCCCTGCTCCTAAAACCCCAAAACGAAAACGCATATGTTTTCCCCCTTTACATTATATGGTGATGCCGGATCGGCATCTCTTTTTTATTTCAGAAACGGTTTAAACCGCACTGTTTTCTTATGCTCCCGGGTTTCCGATCTGCCCGTCTGACTCCTCTGTTTCGGCATTTCTTTTTCTGAGTTTGGGAATGCCGTACAGCAGAAGCGCGAGGATGATACCCAGTACAGCCCCGGAGGCGTGCGCCATCCAGTTGACCCCGGGTGTGTTGATTCCATTCGTCACTACGATGCCGAGGAAGATCAGATATCGAATATACGGCACTTTCTTCAAACGCTTGCGGTTCAAAAACAGGATGCAAAGCAACGCGCCGCACATGCCGCTGATAGCGCCGGAGGCGCCCAGGCTGTAGACGTTATCACCGTTGTGGATATACATGGCGAGGCTGATCATGCCCGCACCGATACCGCTAAGCAGATATAACAGTATAAACCGTACCTTCCCGAGCAGAACCTCGAGCGGTTTTCCGACGTACAGTTGCGAGACCATATTGAAGAACAGGTGCTGAAAACTTCCATGCAGGAAGATATGCGTGACCGCCGTCCAGTACTCACGGTTTTCAAAAAACGTGCGCGAATGCATGGCTCCGATCCGTTCGAGTTTTCCGATATCGTCTCCACCCGCAAAGATCTTCTGCAAGATAAAAACCCCGATGCAGCCCAGGATCAGGCCGATATTGACCGGAGACAACAGGATCTTCAGTTGTTTAAACAGGTTCTTCCACGGTGATGCCGTCAGGCGGCTCTCGATGATCGTCCGCGCATCCAAAAAAGTACCCGGCTGATCGTCATAGATCATCAGGTTTTTCTTCGGGACGTCCACGATCCAGAAGGGCACGTCCTCTCCCAGTTTCATCCGGCTCTCCGACGAATTCGACGTCATCACGACCAGAAGCCCGAACGTATCCCGCACATACTGCGGATATTTCTCCGCGATACGGTCCCCCATCTCCTTCAGTCGGTCACGGGTAAAAACATCCCGCTTCTCGACATTCGATCGGGTATCATCCAGTAAACAAATATAAAACAGGCCCAGCTTCGTCAGCTTAAACAACACACTCACGGTGTGGTCTTCATTGGCCTCTCCACGCAGATAACCCGACTCGATCAGGGCATTTTCTAACTTGATCAGCAACTTCTTTTTCCTTCATTTCTTTAAAACTGTTACTGACAGTATACCTGTTTTTCGAAGTTTTTGCAAGACTGAGGAAATTTGAAAAGCATACACCGCTCCGCTACTGTATTCCCTTTTCATAAAAAAAATGCAGATCTGCCAGAGCGATCTCATCTCCGGGAGCGAGTTTGACTTCCTGCGACGGCAACAGGCGGTTCCCATTAATAAACGTCCCGTTCGTACTGTTCAGATCGATGATGTACACCCCGTCCGGCCGCTGCTCCAACCGGGCATGCAGGCGGCTGATCAGCGGACTCTTCGGGCAATGATCCGTCGCCCCCTCCAGCTTGCCGATTATATATGGAAAATGATCCGGGACGATGTCAGACGTGCGCTCGGGCACGCGGCTTCTCAGGCACCCCTTGTCCTTCCCGGAGCCACGTGCGAACAATCGCTCCGTTTTAAACTCAGTTGTTATCTCCGTCCATTTTGCATTGATCGGATGTGTCGTACGCGCTGTTATTCGATCATTCTCCGTTTCGTCCGGATAGAAGTCTCCCTCGGCAGCGTAATTCTCATCGAAGTTCAGGATACCTGTCTCGCTATGATCCTTGGATCCCCGCGCACGATCCTTATTCGCACCGTTCTTCTTTTGAAGATACAACGCGGCCACCTGTCCCACAGCCAGGCAGACCAGAACGATCCCTCCGGCTGAGATCATCTTCTCCCGACCGGTCCGTTCCTTTGCCGTCGACAAATAGATCCCGGTCAGCAGTATGGCACCTGCGACGGAATACAGAAACAGTCGGATATGCCACAAGATCTGCAGTGGTATGCGCTCCGTTATCCTTCTGCCGATCTTAGAACGGGCAGTTCCGGCCATCTCACGCTTCTCCCTCGGCGGTGGCAGAAAGCCCAGGACCCTATGCTCCTTTCCGGCCTTCTCCCGCGCACCCATGCCCTGCTCCGTCACGGGTTCCCCAGCAGACCGAAACACCTCGCCGGGATCCATATCGAAGACTTCGATGGGTTTCACCGGATCGGAGTTCATGTATTTTACCTCCGGCGGCGGGGAGACAGAAGCCCCTTTGTCTTTCATCGCGATAGCCAGAAGATCACGGATCCCGCAGGTCTTCTTCCGGCTCTCTTGATACAAATTGTACGCTAGCCCGACACACTCGTAGTCATCGCGGGAAATGTGATCCAGCAGGTAGCACAACAACCCGGATAACTCCTCGGAAAATGTAGTCTCCTTCTCAAAGCCGAACGCAAAACGGCAGCGGTCCTGCTCCGGCTCAACAAAGATATATTCGGGAGCCAGCAGAATTCGGTCCACGTCCATCAAATACTGCTCTGCTACCTCACAGGCCTGTGCGATCCCCTCCAAAAGCCGTCGGATCTGCCAGACATCCATGGTGCGACGCTCGTAGAGCCGCGACAACGGTTGCCTGGACGAAATGTCCAGACACAGGACCACATCGCTGTCTCGCATCTGCATCGTCATCGGAACAAAAGGGCCCAACTCGTTATCTATGACCATTCGGCATTGGTAATCGACGTTGCGCCGATCCTTTTGCACCAACATCATATATGTGGTCCCGGAGTAGTTGCTCCGTCCATATTCAACCTTCATAACTATCCTCCCGTTGCGATGACTCTTACGCTTTCTTCTTTATGAACAGGCTGTGGAGTAGCCGCAAAAACTCCTCCTGCTCCACGTAGCCTGCGACCGCCGTGATCGTGGTCTCCCTCGGCGGTGTCAGGTGAAAATGATAAAACACATTCATGAGCGGCATAGAATAATTCAAATGATATTTCACTTCCACCTCATAGGCGCGAACTGCCACTTCTGCATCGATCTTTTGAGAAAACAGGAGCCCCTCATTCGCCTGATCCATAAGTGTTTTCTTTGCCTTTGTCTCCTGGTCCGTGTGCCCGTCGGTCACCTGCCAGAGCAAGCCCCTATCCTTCCAGGCAGCCAGATCGATCTTTCCGTCCACAACATCGCTCACAACTTCTTTCGTCACATCCACGGCGCACTTCTGTGCCTTCGCATACAGGATATAACAATCGTGCAGATACGCGCCCTCACATACGATGACCGTAAATACCAGGAAGATCAAAAGAAATAAGTAGGATGCTTCCACGACCATGGCACCGCCCCAGAACGGCCGGCCGTTTTTTGCCTGATCCACACCTTCCATAGCTTCTCCTTATCCTCTATCCGACGACCTCAAAAACCATCGCACAGACAAATGCTCCCATCACAAACGGAATAAACGGCAGCGCCTGCCCTTTTTTAATCTTACCGATCGCCATCAGAAATGATCCGCCCAGAGCACATAACAACAACGAAAGAAACAGCAGACTGAAATTCGCCCAAAAGCCGAGATACAGGCCACACACCACGAACACCAGACCGTCTCCGTATCCGACCTTCTGTCGCGATACAAAAGCGGCACCGATCAGTAAAACGCCTATGCTTATACCTGCCAGACCCGGCATCATCTCCCCGAAAACAAGCCTCGCCCCCACAGCGAAACCGGCATGAAGGAGGAGCCAATACGGGTTGATACGGCGATCCTTCAGATCCTCGATGCTCCCGACCAGAAGCATCAAAAACATTCCGACCGAATAAATGGCACGCATGCTTAACCTCCTCCCGGTATTGCCCCTCTCCTTTTTTCTTCCTCACGCGCCGCGCACACGGAACACAACGGTTTCGTGCCGACTTCCGAACGATTGACCGTATGGATGTATCGGATCAATGCACCGCAATCCGTGCGGGAATGATACCGGTCGCCGTCGGTCGTGATGTAGTAATATACGTCATTCTGGTTTCGTATACAAAACTCACAAGCTTTGTACTTCCCGCCATATTCATTCCGTTCTTCGGAAACATGGTCGGCTGCTACCGTCTTAATGCTTCGGTTCAAATTCGAACAGTCGCGAAATGTATGGTAGACACGTCCGTATTCCGTGACATATACTGTCTCTCCGTCCTGTTGCCCCTCGCTTTTCGACGTGTCATATCCACGCCAATATCGTCTGCGACACCGCTGTGACAGATCGATCTCATTCAGCCCCGGCGGTAATCCCCAGAGATGCACGGTATAACTGACATGTGCATCGAGATACTCTGTATCCGGAGTCAACAAAGTTCCATTAAAAGACAGACCTCGGGACCCGTCCACGATGGGCGAAGCCTCCAGGTAGTCCTTCGCGAGGTATCGATCAAATAAAACATTCAGCAGACCGATCTCCAGCCCATGCCGCGCGACCGCGCTCACCGAAACGTTGAAATTAGAAAGGATCTCCTGCTGTGCGTCTTCCTCTGACCGGGTCAGGATGGTCCCATCCTGTTCGGTTGAAAATAACCCGGGCATCTTCTCCCCGAGATCGGCGCAAGCGGTGATCTCCTCAACGACCCGATTCAGCGTTTCCGCGATCCTCGTCTGAATGGCCATGACGCGAAAGAAATAACTGACTCCCAGAAGGACAAATACAACGATCGGGAGCACCAACGCCGCTTCGATCGTGAGACTTCCTTTTACACCTACCCTGCGCCGGCCGGGGGTGATATCGGATGCCCTTTCCGAATGGGATGTAGTTGTTCTTATGTTTGAGAGCGGTAGGTCGCTGAACGAAACCATTCTGTATTCACCTGTTTCAGAGGCTTTGCATACTGTTTTCGGAAAGGCCATCGGATATCACCCCCTGTCTCTGTTAATAACTACGTGCATCCTTTTGCATAAAGGAGTAACTATGCGGTAAAAAGAGTGTCGGTACTAAAACGATCAGTTTGGAAAACAATCTCCCTGCCGAAGCCTGCGCTTCGATCTCAACTGCATAAACGCAGTCATCCATATGGAAGCCAGGATCGCTCTTCTGCATGCCCCATTCGATAATGTCCATGGTCTGCAGATATTTGCTTTTATTCTTTTCGAAAAAGAGCAGGATCCTCTCATAGGTTTGGTAATCGAAGCCTCCGGCCATTTCTTTACTCTGCGCGCCGGAGGTCAGTAGTTGTACTCCGTTCGTCAGCCTGACGCTCCACTGCGCTGCAGACTTAAACAAGGGTATCTTCTTCCCGTCCACGATTGCACGCATGTCGAGAACGCTCTCCGCGAGCGCCATCGTTTCCAGAAGCAACCATTGCACGCCCAGGACCAACGGGACGATTCCCGTCCAACCGATGACCGCAGAAGCAGTCGCTGCTGCTTCCTTTTGGCACTGCGGGTTCGCCAGCACGGCAAATGAATTAAACGCCACACGCGTTCCGTAGATCCGGTTAAGCACTCCGAGCAGATTATCTTTATCATTGTCCTTTCCGATCAGAACATATTCCACCTCGTACCGAAGCTGCCCCTCGTTCTTCTTTTCTTTATTCTTCTGCTCCTGAAAATCCTGCAGGTATTCCATGACGTATTCCCCGAACAGAAAGTCCGTCACCGCCTCGCTCATCACGCCCTCGGAGATCTCCGAGACCTTATCCTTTCCATGCTTCTTCGACACTGCCTCTTTGATATTTCGCTTTCCTTTGGATATCTCGGCATCCTTCAGGCCATAGATCTTCAGGACATTGCCCTTCAGGAAGTCCTTTACGACGCCGATGATACTTTTATCGACCGCCTCATCCGCCTCTGCGTTGTAATCGACCGTGGTGGCTTCCTCGGTCGTTACAGGAGCCTCTGTTTCTCCTGTTCCCGTTTCGGCCACGCTCCCCGCCATTCCTGCCTCTGAAACAACCACCGTGCTTTCCGGTGCAGGCAATGTCTCCGGCGCGGCCGTGGTCACGTACGTATTCCAGTCTTCGCTCTCGACGGCTCCGCCCCCTTCCTCGATCGATTGCTTCGCGTCTTCTGCATTTTCATACATCCCGAGGATCGACGTAAAAGAAGAAAACGCACTCGCCGGAACGCGGTATTTCATCATGTCGATCGCGCTCTGCGCAAAGTACACACCGCCGTCATCGACAGCGCGTATCGTTTTCGTGATCTCCATATCTTCGAAATGCAGATCGAACAATTGAAACGTCCGTCCCAGGATCATCCCCTTATTCTGATCCAGATCGTACTTCATATTCTCGCGAATGACATTCTTAAATGCATCCGCCACGGGCTGGTCGTAACCGAAACTTTCATCCAGCATCAGGATCCCATAGTTCTCAAACAATGGCTTGGAATACATCGAAAACAGGCTGTCCAGGCCTCCGCGTGACGCCATCTGCAGGCGTACCCGAAGGCCATACACACGTGCGGTTTCCAAAAGAGCCGCCAGCAAGCTCATCATCAACAGGAAAACCAGTGAAACATAGACCGTGATCACTCCCTTGAGCCCCTTCTTCGCACGCATAGACAGTTCCTCCTGTATTTATAGTCTGTTGATCGTCGAATTCACCTTATCAAACACATCGCTGATGATCGAGTTTAATTGGTTTTTGAATATCAGCACCAGACCGACTAAAACGACCAGTATCAATACCATCTCGATCACCCCGATGCCCCGGTTGTCATTCATCAGACCGGGGATCTCCTCCTCATTTTCCGCTTCCTCCTCTTCTCGCATAAGCAGGACTTTTTCTTCGAACTCTGTCTCCGAGTGGTCCTCCTCCGAACCGTTTACCATACACTCCTCCATCATAGAACGCATCATTTCCTCCATACACTGCTCCTTTCCGCGACTAAAGTCGCCTGTTTTTATCATATTCCGGTGCTAAGATAAGCCGGCACCATTACGATGACCATGACGATCACCAGCAGCAGCAACATGGGCAGTAAGAGCTTGGTCTTCGCTTTTTCGCCCATTTGTTTCGCTTGCAGAAGCCGCATATCCCGGGCTGCATTTACTTCCGTTTCCAAAAGTTTCGGCAGATCTGCCAGTCCCGTGCGCACATTTTCCTCCAAAAGAGTACCCAGTTTTAGATAACCGTAACTACCGCACCGCCGACCGAACTGTCCGTATGCCTCACCCTCAAATGTACCGGTCTGCATACCGGAGAGCGTCCTTCTCATCTCCTCATATCCATAGCGCGTACACCCGGTCTGTTCCCGTGTGTTCTCATATTCTCCGACCATCCGCTCCCATGCAGTGCGAATGGTCATGCCTGCGCTGAAATACAGCGTCAATTTCGAAACGATCTCGGGGTAATCCCGCTCCAGACTTTCCTTCCTTTCATCCAGTGCCCGTTCCAACTGCTTACCCCTCGAAACATAGAGAAGAGCCGCCGCACAGATGGCCAGTGCCAGGATTCCGACGCGGGTCGAAGTCCCCTGCGGTTTCGCATACGCTAATGAAAACCCTTCGAACTCACTCGGCAAATGTGCCTCCGCGTCGCCCTTTTCAGCCTCCTGCTGTATGAAACTTTCCAGCCGCTCGGCGAAGGATCTCTCATCCGCCTTCGGATAAACACGCAGATCGTAGACGCGTTCTCTCTCCTGCTCCCGAAATGACAAGGTCAATTTCATGTGAACCGAAACTCCCTCTTCCGGCACCTCCTCTGCGATGCGCCCGAAACTGCTCAGATATTCGGGCGCATCGGACTTCCAATTCGCCTTCAGATAATCCCCGATCTCTTCCGGAAGATCCAGATTATGCTCGATCCTCGAAAGGGAAGCATTGCCCTTCGACAACAGGCGTTCCCCCTCCGCAAATCCTTCCTCAAAAAGCTGCTCCAGCCCCTGTGCGTCCGGCTGTTTCTCTCCTACCGACAGTGCGACTTCTCTCTCAAAAGTGTCACTCTCACTTTCCCCCTTCACCTGCAAATACACGCGCATATTCCCTGCGGAGAATTCCGGCCGCGCGATGGCTCCGTTTTCGCCCATCGTGTCCTCTTCCTGTTCAGGCGCCAGAAGAGCCAGTAGTACCCCGCACACCACGACGACAGCCACCACGATAAGCTGCTCCCGTTTGATCTTCCAAAAAGCATCCGTCGCGTGCTCCCTGGGAAATGCGAGCGAATACTGTTCTTTTCGTGTCGGCGCGAGTTTCGTCTGAAAGAGAATCCGGATCGACTCCCGAAACCGAAGGATCGCAAACCCAGCCGCTGCCGCAGTTACCATAAACACCATTGCTTCCATCGTCCCCTCCCATGTTCTGTTTACACACGGATCGCCGCCATCTTCCGTCCGACAACGATCGCCACAAAATATAAGAATAAGCATACGATCATCGTAATTCTACCCACCGCAGTCGTGTATAGCGGTTGAATAATGTCCGGTGAACCCACTTGAAGATACATCAGAATGGCCGGCGGCATGAAGATCATGATCTTTTGTTCGAACTTCACCTGCGTGATCCCTGCCTGGATCTCCTCCTCCACCGTGAGCGCGTCCTCCAACTGCTTCGCACACATTTTCAGGAGGCGCACCATGCTGCCTCCCGTGCGCTTCGATACCGCCAAAAGCTGCGCGAGCAACTCCACCTCGGCGATCCCGCTTTCCCCCGCAAACGCGGCAAATGCTTCCTCTGCCGCCACATGCATCTCGTGCACCTGCCACTCCATCTTTCTCCACCTGTCCACAATGTACGCCTCTTCCCCCCAGAGACGGATCAGCTCCTTTCGCGAACGGATCAATGCATTTTCCATGGAGTATCCGGCCGCCATCGACGAAGCCAGGCTCATGACCGCGTCCTTACACATCACGCGTTTCTCGTGCTCCCGCTTCTGCCGCCGCCCCTTTTCCCGCTCCACATGCAACACACGAAGCAGCGGCAGCAACAGGATCGTCGCCGACAGCGAGTGAAAGAACAGCCAGCTAAGAGCCGCCAACAACATCATCCCCCAAAGACAGTCCTGAAAAATATAGTTTTTCTCTCCCTCGGAGCTTTGCTTCGGTCTTGCAGAGTTTCCCCTCAATGCGCCCCTCCTTCTCTCCGTTCTCGCGAAACGCAAACAATTCCTGTGTTGTGATCTGCCCGTCCTGCGTCCCTGTGACCTCATGGATGGACAGGATCCTTCGGCTTCCGTCCCGCAGTCTGGCGACGTGGATCAGGATATCGATCGCCGACGCGATCTGGGCTACGACCGCCGGCAGCGGAATATCCACTCCACCCGTGAGGACCATCGTCGCCAACCGACTCAGCATGTCCCGCGGCGAGTTTGCATGCCCTGTGGACAATGACCCGTCGTGCC
>DBXX01000046.1:19847-20798 GCA_002309675.1 Lachnospiraceae bacterium UBA1201 | reverse complement strand
TCTTTTTTGAATCGTTTTTGTATTTTTATCGCTCATCCAGTACCTGGAAGATGTAGAACTTCAGGTAGTAGGAGTTATCCATGCCCCATACGACGGGGTGGTCGGGCGACTGGGCGCGGACCTCGATCTGGCGCAGGCGCTTATGCGCGGCGCGCGCCGCCTGTGCGATCGCGGCCTCCAGAAGCTCGGGTGTCATGAAATGCGAGCAGGAACAGGTGGCGAAATAGCCGCCGTCTTTTACCAGTTTCAGGCCCAACAGGTTGATCTCGCGGTAGCCGCGGGTCGCGTTCTTCACGGAAGCGCGGGACTTCGTGAAGGCCGGCGGGTCCAGGATGACCACGTCGAAGAGCTCGCCGTCCGCCACTTTTTTCTCTAGCGCGGCAAATGCGTCCCCGCACTCGAAGTGCATGCGGTCCTCTACGCCGTTTAATTTCGCGTTCTCCCGCGCCATCTCGATGGCGGGCGCCGAAGCATCGACCGCGGTCACGTCCCGCGCGCCGGCCATGGCGGCATTCAGCGCGAACGAGCCCGTATGGGTAAATACATCCAGCACACGCGCCGCGTCGCGGCACATGGGGCGAATGGCGCGGCGGTTGAACTTCTGGTCTAAAAAGAAGCCGGTCTTCTGGCCTTCCGCCACGTCCACGTGATACTTCACACCATTTTCCACGATGGTCACGAGGGTGTCGAACGGCTCGCCGATGAAACCGGTACGAAGTTCTAAGCCTTCCTGCAGGCGCACCTTCGCGTCACTGCGCTCATAGACGCCGCGGATCGGGATCCCGAGGGCGGAAAGCTCTGCCTTCAGCAGGTCCGCGATCATCTCCTTATAGCGATCCGTGCCCAGCCACAGCGACTGCAGCACGAGGGTGTCGGAGAATTTATCCACCGTAAGGCCGGGCAGGTAGTCCGCCTCTCCGAAAATCAGGCGGCAGCTGTCCAGATCCTCCA
>DBXX01000046.1:19485-19773 GCA_002309675.1 Lachnospiraceae bacterium UBA1201 | reverse complement strand
AGCCGAATGCGAATTTTGGACGCAGGATTATAAAATCCCACGCCCAAAGGATATTCGTTGAAGGCCAGAACGCGCACGGGGTCACCCGGCTCGGGCATCGGAGCGCCGTCCGGGAGTATCTCGTCGATCTCGTTGTCGTAGATCCAGAGGCCGCCGGCATTTACCGTGCGTCCCTCGCCTTTCTTCAGTTTTACCTGTGTCATATTATTCGTCCCAGTTGTGATAAACTTCCTGTACGTCGTCGTCCTCATCCAGCAGATCCAGGATGCGGTTCATCTTCTTGATGTC
>DBXX01000046.1:0-19356 GCA_002309675.1 Lachnospiraceae bacterium UBA1201 | reverse complement strand
GTGAAATCCTCTGCGCCTGCATCGAGCGCCAGCATCATCAGGTCGTCGACATCGCGGTCGCACTCTTCCTTATCGATGATGATCTGACCCTTCTTGTCGAACATGAAGGATACGCAGCCGGAGGTTCCGACGCTGCCGCCGCCCTTCGTGAACGCGTTTCGAACATTACCCACGGTGCGGTTCTTGTTGTCGGTCAATGTCTCGACGATGATCGCGGTACCGGACGGACCGTAGCCTTCGTAGGTGATCGCTTCGTAGTTCGCAGCGTTCGCATCGCCCGCTGCCTTCTTGATGCTGCGGTCAATGGTATCGTTCGGCATGTTGTTTGCCTTCGCCTTTGCGATGACGTCGCGCAGACGGCTGTTGTTGTTCGGATCGGCGCCGCCTTCCTTTACGGCAACGGCGATCTCACGGCCGATACGGGTGAAGATCTTACCCTTCGCGGCATCGTTCTTCTCTTTCTTATGCTTGATATTCGCAAATTTAGAATGTCCTGACATGGGGTCCTCCTAGTTTTCGTTGATTTCTTCAGGTTCGGGCAGTTTCGTCACGTGTACGCGGCCGATAACGCCCTTATGGATCTCAAATGCTTCAAACCGCCAACCGTCCGCCTCCAGCGTCGGATGCTCCTGATCCGTCGGGATGTGGTCGAGCCGGTTTAAAATATAACCGTTTAATGTTTCGACTTCTTCGGCCTCTTCGTCGCGGTCAATGGCCAGCAACTGTGCCGCCTCATCAAAAGGCGTCAGGCCCGGAATGTCGAAGCTTCCGTCTTCTTTTTTCGTGATGGTCTCCTCGTCCTCGTCGTATTCATCCATGATGTTTCCGACGATCTCCTCGAGGATGTCTTCCATCGTGATCAGGCCGCTCGTCTGTCCGTATTCGTCCAGGACGATGACCATGTGGTTTTTGTTTTTCTGCATCTCGCGAAGCAGGTCGTCGATGTTCTTCGTTTCGGGAACATAGACCGGAGTCTGCAACAGCCCGTCGATCTCGCAGAGTTTCTTCTGCAGATTCTCCTTATTTTCCATGGCCTCGAGCGCTTCCCGCATGTGCAGGATACCGATGATCTCATCGATGTCCGCGCCGCAGACCGGATAACGGGTGTTCTTCGCTGTCGCCAGCTCGTGCAGCGCCTCAGCCAGCGTGCAGTCGCGGCTTAAAAACTTGATCGAGCCTCGGTGCGTCATGACATCGGCGGCTTCCTTATCTCCGTATTCGAAGATATTGGTGATCATCTCCGCTTCATCGTCCTCGAGAACGCCCTGCTCGGCGCCTTCATTGACCATGGTGATGATGCCCTGCTCCGTTACGGAGTCCTCCGCATCGTCATAGTTCACGCGGAAAATGCGGACCACACCGCGAGCCAGCATGCGTGCCGCCCAGGCAAAGGGAACGAAGATCATGCTGATCGCGACCACGACGTGCCAAGTCTTACGGACCCAGGACTCGGAAGCCTTCTGGGCCATGCGCATCGGGATCAAAACGCCGAACGCGCTGACCAACACCGCATATGCCAAGAGAAAAACGATCCTGACCGCGATATAATCGTGCCCGGGGATCACTCCGGACAGATAGTACGCGCAGACAGACAAACCGAACCCGCAGGCAACGATCGTCAGGCACAACGAGGCGAAATAGATGCCGGTGGAGCCGAAGCGGTCGCGGATCCGTTCATTGAACACATCCATGCCCTTCTCTTCACGCTCTGAAGCCTCCTTGGGATCCTCACCTGCCACAGTCTGCGTAACTGCCGTGAGAAATCCGATGAACACTGCCGATAAGATTAGTAAAGCAAAACTGATGATTACGCACCATAGCGCGCCGTCGTCCATATTCTTGTACTCCTTAGCATGAGCAGGATGTCTGCTCATGCTAAGGAGTACAAGAATGTGAGAAATAATCCTCTGAATGCAAGGCAACAGCCGAAGTATTCAGAATTATTTCGAGCCTAAAAGGTTTGCGGAGCAAACCTTCCTTGTAAACCTTCGTCATGGACTTCCAGCCCACCTGAAAAATATATAGTGAAAAAACCACAGCGTTTCTACTATAACATTACATTTCGGAAAAGTCAACATGATATACGTGTGCGATGCCTTCCACGATGTCACGGGCCATACAGGACCGTGTTCCGACACGCTGTGCAGCTTCCTCGCCAGCGCGTCCGTGGATCCAGACTCCGGCCGGGGCTGCGTAATTAACGTCCATGCCCTGCGCCAGCAAACTTCCGATCAGTCCGGCCAGCGCATCTCCGCTGCCGGCCACGGCCAATGCCGCGCATCCGGTGGTATTTACCACCAGTTCCCCGTCAGGCATGGCGATCACGGTCGATGCATCCTTTGCCACGCAGACTGCGTTATAATACTTCGCGACTGCCTGCGCTGCTGCCGGCAGCTGCGTACGTACCTTCTGCGCGTCACTCCACTCCTCGTGCCGTGATAGCAGGCGCACCATCTCACCGACATGCGGTGTCAGGATCACCGAGCCTCCGGCCGCAGTATAATCCCGCACTCCCTGGTCGATCGAGTCGTGCTTCGCCATAAGATTCAACGCGTCCGCATCGATCACGAGCGGCAGACCCGGTTTTTCTATCAAAGCTTTTAAGAGTCCATGCAGGACTTGTTTTCCTTCGTTATTCGCGCCCAGACCCGGTCCGATCACGAGAGCGCTGCGCTTCGGATCCAGTCCGAACAGGCGGTCCAGGCTGCTCGCCGACTGCCAGGGCAGGAAGATCGCTTCCGGCACGCCTGTCTGCAGGATCAGGCGGTTCTCCGCATCGCTGAGCACCATGACCAGGCCGGCCCCGCCGCGATATGCCGCCATAGCGCCGATCATCGCTGCGCCTGCCATTCCGCGGCTTCCTGCCACGAAGGCAGTGGTCCCGAAGGTGCCTTTATGTGAATAGGCGGGGCGCTTCGGCAGCACCGCTGCTACATCGTCCGCATTCCAAACGTAGGTCGGCTTCGGAATCTCCGGCCGCTCCACACGGATGATCTCCGAGCCTGAGAACGGATCGGACAATGCGACCACAGGCGCGTCGCTGGCAAAGCCGATGTCCGCCACGATCAGCTCGCCGCAGAGTTCCCGGCCCGGCAGCAGTAACTGGCCGCGTTTGCGATAGCCGAAGGTCACCGTCGTCGTCGCGGGCAGGGCCACGCCCAAAACCGCGCCGCTGTCCGTGGAAACACCGCTGGGCATGTCTACCGCGATCACCGGGCAGTCTGTAGCAGCCGCCGCGCGGACGACCTGCGCGAAAACGCCGGTCACCGGTCGCGAGAGTCCTATGCCGAACAAAGCATCCACCAGAATGGTGCAATCCTTCAGTTCCTCTTTTAATTCTTCGTCGGTGTATTCCCACTCCGGCAGGATATGACGGTACGACAATTTCGGCGACATGGCGCCTTCACCGTCCCGGCCTTCCTCCTGCAGTAGGTCCCACTGCTCACGCCAGGCATAGGTCGTGCGGTTGCTCTCCTCGCTGGTGTCGCCCACCACGAGCAGCTTTATGGTCAGTTTCGGATAGTCCTGCGCACGCTGCAGCAGTTTGCGCACCACGGCAATGCCGTCACCGCCGTTGTTCCCCACGCCGGCGAGCACGCCGACCACGCAGGGGCTCTCCTCCTCCGCTTCAATGTTCTGCCAGGACAGGTCCGTCTCGATGCGGCGCCATACCACGTCGAACACGCGCGCAGCCGCCGTCTCCATCAGTTCCCGGGCCGACTTAAAGCCCTGGTCGATCGTATATTCATCAATGCGCCGCATGCCGGCGCTACTGTATATTCGCTCCATAGTTTCCCCTCCTTAACGCTTAGGTCCGGGGGCTCCGTTTTCCCGAAGCCTGATTTACTCTTCCTTCGCGTCGCTCCCTGCCAGACGGTAGGACAGGCGCATCAGGCTCTCCGAAAGGTGAACATTTTCCACGACCACATCCTCCGGAACGTTCAAGTCCGTGTGGGCGAAATTCCAGATGGCCTTGATGCCGCAGGATACCAGACGTTCCGCCACCGGGATCGCGCTGCCCTTCGGGATGCAGATCGCCGCCATGTGGATGTCATTTTCCCGGATAAACGTTTCGAGCTGCTCCATCGGATAGACCGGAATATCACGGAAGGTCCGGCCAATGAGTTTCGGGTCGCGGTCGAACAGCGCGCGGATCACAAAGCCGCGGCGTTCGAAGTTCGTATAGTTCGCGATGGCCTGCGCGAGGTTACCCGCGCCGACTACGATCATATTATGCTTACGGTCGATACCGAGGATCTTACCGATCTCGTGGTACAGAACTTCTACGTTGTAACCATAGCCCTGCTGACCGAAACCGCCGAACTGATTCAGGTCCTGACGGATCTGCGAGGATGTCACGTGCATACGCTCGGAAAGCTCCTGTGAGGAGATCCGAAGCGTCTGCTCCTCCAACAGTTCTCCGAGGTAACGATAGTAACGGGGCAGGCGCTGAATGACTGCTTTGGAAATATTCTTGCGGTCCATCTTATCTTCCTTTTCTGAATACTTTGGTCTTTATGATGTCAACCATGCGTGTAAACATGGGATCGTGTGCCAAGATCATGGCGATGGTATAGGTGGTCACTGCGATCACGACACGGATCGCGAAGGACAGGGCGCGTCCCGGGATGAGGGAACCGACCGTGTAGGTGACGGCGGCCATTGCAGCGCCCGATATCAGGTAAGCGGCGCCGGAGCGGTACATCTTACCGAGGGGCAACTGTTTTCTCACGGCGAGCGACTGGGTCAGCGTTACGGTAAATTCGGCGGCGACGGTCGCGTAGACGGTACCGAGAGCTTGGAAATGCGGAACCAGAAGTGCATTGCCCGCGATGTTGACGATAATGCCCAGAACCAGCGATAAGGTGAAAACGCCCTGCTGGCGGGAAGGCAGAAGGTACTGCACGCCGAGAACGTTGCTGCAGCTGACCAGAATGACGGTCGGGGACAGGAAGCAAGCCAGCTCGATGGCCGGCAGGTACTTATCACCGAAAAACAGCGGTATGAAAACATCCGCCACGGAGAGAAGGCCGAACATCAGCGGGCATCCCAGGAAGAACGCGAAACGGAAGATGTCTTCCATGCGTTTGCGGATCTCGTCGTAGGCCTTTCGCGCGAAGGCGGCCGACATGGACGGGATCATGACGATGCCGAGCGATGTGATGCCGATCAGAATGATCTTTACGATCTTCTGCGAATATTGGTAGTAAGCGTTCAGTTCCGCCTGGTGTGTCAGGACCTCGATCATGGTTTTATCGAGCATACCGAAGATCTCGGAGGAGATCTGCGGCAGGAACAAAAGCAGGATCGGAAGCATGTGCTTCTTCAGTTGAAGATTTTTGAAGGAGATCTTCGTCATCTTCCGGTGAACGCCGGGCCAGAGCGAAAACGCGCCGACGAGGTTCGGAACGCTCTGACACAGAATGTAGATCGGCAGGTCGTCCGGCGATTTTACAAACAGGAAAATGCACACCAGGGCGACCAGACGGATGAGCGTACACTGGACTACGACACGCGTAAACTCCTCCATGCCCTGGTAGAACCAGGATATGTCGAAGATCACGGTCAATATGTTGAACGAAAACAGCAGATACAGGGAACCGTACCTCTCCTGCAGGCCAAATACACCGAAGAAGATGGCGAAACTGATCAGCGTCATGATGAGGCGGATCAGGAAGATCTCGGTGAAGACACGGGTGCGATCGGCTTTGTTATCCAGATAGGCGATCTCGCGCTGGCCGTACACGGCGCTGCCGCAGGAAGCCGCCAGCGTAAAATACATCACGGTCGACTCGAGGAAACTATACGTTCCGTTACTCTCCGGTCCCAGCACACGTGCCACGTAGGGCATCGAAATAAGCGGCACCAACAGTATGAAGAACTGATATGCCGTAAACATCATATAATTGCCCGCCAGTTTTTGCTTCACCGCTGTGCCCTCTTGTATCCTATCGGTTTCTTAAGATCTTTTGCGTCGCGCGGCGCCCGCTGCATGCGGATCCGCGTTCGTTAATCTCGTGTTCTATTATACCCGAAACGGCATTAATTGACAAGTATTTCACAAGTATTGCCACCCCTCTGTTTTTGTGTTAAAATGCATATACATTTCGGGCCGACCCCAAGCGTGCCGAGGGAAAATAAGAGCCGCGGCGCCACACACCCCGGGATGTTTCAGAAAGGTATCACCATGAATAGTTCCAAATATGATCCGCGCGCGGAGTTGTTTCGCGGTATGCGGCTGGGCATCCCGATCGGTCTGGGATATTTCGCCGTTTCGTTTTCCCTGGGCATCCACGCGCGCAACGCCGGGCTGTCTGCGTTTCAGGCTACGCTCACGAGTATGCTGCTGAACGCATCCGCCGGCGAATATGTCGCATTTTCCCTGATCGCAGAGCAATCGGCCTACATCGAAATCGCGCTCATGGTCCTCGTGGCCAATGCTCGCTACCTCCTGATGTCGTGCTCCCTGAGCCAGAAGCTCTCGAAGCGCGTCACACTTCCTCACCGTCTGGTCATGAGTTTCGGCATCACCGATGAGCTCTTCGGCGTTTCGATGTCGAGGCAGACGCCGGTCGAACCGCCGTTCTACTATGGCATGATGATCGTCGCCCTGTCGCTCTGGGCGGCCGGTACGGGCCTCGGTGTTATATTCGGCAACCTCCTGCCCCAAAACCTCGTCAATGCGCTTTCTGTGGGCTTATACGGCATGTTTCTGGCCATCATCATCCCGGCCGCGAAGAAAAGCAGTGTTATCATCGGCATCTGCACCGTCTCGATGGGCGCGAGCCTCGCATGCTCCCTCTTACCTCTGATCTCAAAGATCTCCGTCGGAACCCGCACCATTCTGCTGACCGTCGTGATCTCCGCCCTTGCGGCCTGGTTCTTCCCGATCCCGGATGAGAAAGAGGCCGAAGCACCTAAGGAGCCGGCGGAAGCCTCCGATGCGAAAGCGACGCAGGGAGGTGACGGCGAATGAAGCACAACATTTACCTCTACATCACCGTCATCGCGCTCGTGACCTACGCGATCCGTTCTCTGCCGCTGACGCTGATCCGCAAACCGATAAAGAACCGGTTCATCCGCTCGTTCTTATTCTACGTACCTTATGTGACGCTCTCTGTCATGACATTTCCCGCGATCCTCTACGTGGTCGAAGGAAACATCATCCCCGGTCTGGTCGCTATGATCGTCGGTATCATCACCGCCTGGCTGACGGGCAACCTCTTCATCGTTGCCTCCTGCTCATGCATCGTGGTGTATGTGTTGCAGTTGTTTATATAAAGTCGAAAACCCCCGCGGACATCGCGGGGGACATTCTTTGTACTACAACGCTTCATTTACTGCATCCTCCTTCAGGCAGGAATACAAAAACGCACCTCCGGTAAGGGAGATGCGTTTTCTTTATACAACCGAATAACAGTTTGATTTCATTACTTTCTCGATGAATTCTTCGCCATGATCAGCAGCAGACGAAGGAAGATGTACGCCAGATCGTAGTAAACATCGAATGCTGACGTGATCGCATTTGCTGTGGACTTCGGCTGTGCCATGGCTCTGCTGATATCGAATCCAAGCCAAAGAGCGAAGAGTACGATGAACAACATATCAAATGCTGCATAAGCTGCCGGTGCGAAGATCGCAATGAGAATGGCTGCCGGAATCGCTGCGAATGTCACGATAAGAAGTGTCTTTCCGAGAGAAAGGAAAACTTCCGGCTTTACATAAGCCATGATGAACATTACCGCGCCGATGACCAGCGTGCCGATGAGTGCCATAGTCACTGCATCCATCAAGCCAACCTCTGCCATCACGCCGACAACAAAAGCGATCTCAAGGCCCATCGGAACGACCAACATGTTATATGCGATAAACTTGGTGATCGCTTTCTTGGAAAACGCATTCATGAAACAGCTGGCGATCTGAAGCGGAACCACAAGCATCAGGAACGAACCATCCTGTCCCGTAGCCAATGACTTACCCAGCGTGATGCACATCAGCAGATTTACCAGAAAGCCCCAAGCCAGGCAGCCGATGATGGTCAGAAGATACTGACGATCTTCTACAGCGGCGCCATAAACGACCTCCGAATAGCCTCTGCCTGACGAACCGAAAGCGGGCTTCGCTGCGGATCCTACATTCACAGCGGTTTCAATGGTTCCCCAGCTTTCATAAGTCTCATATTCTTCATTGTTTTGATTATTCTGATTATTGTTTCTGAACTCTTCCATATTCTACCTCTCTTATATCGGTCTGTAACCGGAATATTTTTTGTTCTACATCACATACTATACCACATTATTCCCAAAAAATAAATGATATTCCCTTAAAAACTTCTTACGATTTCTTTACTTTCTCCACCCTTTGCGCATCTTCGCTAAGCACAGTCCCAGGCGCGGAGACAGGCCGCTCGCGACGACGGACATGCGATGTAAGCCGGAGAGGTTGCGGTCGCGCATGACGGCGATCGTCTTGCTGTGCAGGCAGGCCATCGCCTCCTTACGCTCGACGTTGTATTCTTTTTTCGAGCGCTGCGTCGCCCACAACAGGCGGCGCGCCTTCCGCGCTTTATAACTGGAAAATGCCGGGATCGCGCGAAGCGCGTCTGCGTCCTTCAGGACGGCATGGACCCGGGACATAGCCTCCCAGTCTCTGAGGGCTTTCCGGATGCGCAGCTCCCTGCGGATCTTCCGGATCGTCTCATAATGTTTGTGTATCTGAAGCGCCTGCTCTTTGATGCGGCGCTTTTCTTCGCGCATCCTTTCGCGGATCTCCAGCGGATCATAGACATGACCGTAAAGGCACTGTGGCAACAGCTGCACTTTACGCACATGCGCGCTGTAGCAGGTCAGGAACAGGACGTCGCCGCCGTCCTCCAGATCCTCGCAGAAGCTGAGCTGCTCACGCTCGATCAGGTCACGGCGCAGCATTTTATTCCACAGGCCGGTCTTCATGCCACGGTGCGTAAAGCAATGTCCCAGCATCTTCTTCCAGCTGATGACTCCGCCGAAGTCCTTGCAGGTCGTGATCACCTTTCCGCCGAGCGTGATCTCCGCATACCCGGAAGCGACCATGTCGAAATCGCTGTCGAGTTCCATCACATGAGCCAGATCGCGCAGATAACCGGGCGCCAGGCGGTCTGACAGCCTCGGAAACACCAGCAGGTCGGTGCTTACCCGCTCCAGGACCAGATTTCGGGCACGCGAAAGATTCGCATGCTCCGTGCGCACAACATGCACACGGTCATCCGATTCTTCCAGCTTCTTCAAGATTTCTCTGCTTTCGTCGGTCGACTCGGCATCCGCAAACCAGATCTCCTCAGGAGCTCTCTTCTGCCGAAGCACACACTCATAAAACGGCAGGATCTCATGCTCCTGGTTGCGTACCGTAACGACCATTGCGATGGATTTTCTCATTTCCCTCATCCCTGTTTCAGATCAGATCCTTATGATGGAACTGCTTCACTCCGGTCGAATAATCGTCGACGATGTGTCCGTCGCCGATCAGTTTGTATTTGTAGGTGACCAGACCTTCGAGGCCGACGGGGCCGCGCGCATGCAATTTGCCGGTGCTGATGCCGACCTCGGCGCCGAAGCCATAGCGGTAGCCGTCCGAGAAACGCGTGGACGCGTTCCAGAACACGCCCGCCGAGTCCACGAGCTGCATGAACTCCTGCGCCGTCTGCGCATCCTCCGTCACGATCGCGTCGGTATGATGCGAACCGTAGCGGTTGATATGGTCAATGGCTTCCTCCACGGAGGAAACCTCCTTAATGGACAGAATGTAATCCAGATACTCGGTCGAGAAATCCTCCTCGGTCGCTTCGAGCATCTCATCTTTGTATGCGCCGGAAGCTTCCCGTACCTCCTGTGTGCCGCGAAGCTCGACGTTCTTCTTACGAAGCGCCTCGGAAAGCGCAGGCATGAACTCCTTCAGGATGTCGCGGTGCACCAGCAGGGTTTCCGTGGCGTTGCAGACCGACACATACTGTGTCTTTGAATCCACTACGATGCGGATCGCTTTCTGAAGATCGGCCGCCTTATCAACGTAAACATGGCAAATGCCGTCGGCATGGCCCATGACCGGTATCTTCGTGTTGTTCATAATATACTGAACGAATGCGTTGGAGCCTCTCGGAATGAGCAGGTCCACGGACTCGTAGCAATCCAGCAGTTCGCGGATCTCCTCGCGCTGCTGCGCCAGCGTCATGCAGCCCTTCGGAAGTCCGGCTGCGACTGCCGCATTATAGATCGTCTCAAACAGGATGGCGTTCGAATTCATCGCCTCGCTGCCGCCCTTTAAGATGGCGCAGTTGCCGCTCTTGATGCACAGCGTCGCGATCTGCACCAGGGCATCGGGGCGCGACTCGAAGATCACTCCGATGACGCCGATGGGACAGGACTGGCGGTACAGGGTCAGGCCCTCGTCGAGCTCACGCACCATCAGGTTTTTCCCGAGCGGATCGGGCAGGTTTACTAATTGGCGAATGCCGTCCACTACGCCGCTTAACTTCGCCTCGTCGAACTTCAGGCGTTTCCGCACGGGCATATCGAGGTTATCCGCCTCTGCCTTTGCGAGGTCCTTCTGGTTCGCCGCAAAGATCGCGTCTTTATTTGCCACCAGCGCATCCGCAACCGCGAGAAGCGCCGCATTTCTTATGTCTTCCGACAGCGCCGCAAGTTTCGGGCTGTCCAGTTTCAACTGTCTCGTTTTTTCTTTCATTGTGCTCATATCAGTCCTCCTGCGTCTTAAGCTCGCTCACCAGGTGTTCCCGCTTCATCCAGCGGTACAAACAGTAGTAGACCAGTTCCCGGTCGGGCTCGCTCAGGACCTCGTGGCGGTCTCCCAAAAAGAGCCGCAGCGTTATATGTTTCATGCCCAGGTGCCGCAGTTTCCGGACCACTTTCTTCGGTCCGCGGCCGTTGTTACCGACGGGATCATCCTCTCCCGAAATAAACAGCATGGGCAGTTCCTTTTGTATCATCTTCAGATTCTTTTTCTTATGCAGACGGCCAATGCCTTCAAACATGGCCTTATATCCATTGACCGTAAAGACAAAACCGCAGCGCGGGTCGGCGACGTAGGCATCCACGATGTCTTTTTCTTTCGTCAGCCAGCCGAAGCCTGTTTCGTCCTCGGGAAATGCTTTCGCATAGGGACCGAAGATCATGTTGGTGACCAGTTTACTGTGGTGATGATCGCCCTGCACGCGGCCCAGAATACCTAAAAGGATCTTCATGAACCGCACCGCCGGCCGGGGCGGCATACCCGTGCCCATAACGATGACACCGTCCGCCATACCGGGATAGTCGAACACGAACTGGCGCGTCAGAAAGGAGCCGAAACTGTGCCCCATCAGCACGTACGGGACGTTCGGATAACGTCTCTTCGTGTCCTGCATCAGCTGGTAGATGTCCTCGAGCAGGACCCGGTTGGGATCCTTCGGGGCGAAATAGCCGTACTGATCCGGATCTTCGGGATTTTCCACGCTCATACCGTGGCCCAACATATCATGACCGATCACCAGAATGCCGCGGTTCGCCATATATTTAGCGAAAGCATCATAGCGTTCGATGTGCTCCGTCATGCCGTGCGCGATCTGAAGGATGGCACGCGGGACGCCGTCCGTCTCCTCCATTCCTTCCGGGAACAGACAGTACTTCGGGTTCGGCAAATACGACACCAAATGAAGCCTATGTACTCCATCCGCCGATAAAAAAGTCGAATGCATCTTACGGATCATCGGCTCATCTCCTTTCTGCGTATAGTTCTATTTATTATACAAGAAGAGGCAGGCTCTGTCAACCAAAGCCCTCCCTGGTCGATGCACCGCCGGGGGCTTACGCGCATTCTCTTGCTTTTCGCCGTTTTGCGCGTAGAAATCAGCTTCCCAATGGCGGTTCCTTACGCGCATTCTCTTGCTTTTCGCTGTTTTGCGCGTAGAGATCAGCTTCCCAATGGTGGTTTCTTACGCGCATTCTCTTGCTTTTTGCTGTTTTGCGCGTAGAGATAAGTTTCCCGTCGGTGGTTTCTTACGCGCATTCTCTTGCTTTTCGCCGTTTTGCGCGTAAGGTTGTCTCCGCATAAGTCTTATTCTTTCTTCTCCTTTTGGGGGATCAGTACAATGATACCGATCACGAGGAGAACCGCTCCGAATGCAGCTACGCAGATATACAGGATATTATAGAGCTTACTCGCAGTTTCATTTGTAACCGCCGCGATCTTATAAGCCCCGTCCTTCGCCCGGTAGACCTTCACCCGGACTGCGTCACCCTTTTTTACCGCGTCGTCGAATTCGTCAACGCCTTTATACTCCGTGCCATCGACCACATAGGTGACCTTTGCTTTATAGTAATAATTCTTCTTGCCATATTCATCTTTACGGGATTTCGTCTCGACATCTGTCACCTGCGCATCGATCATGCGTACGTCCGGCGAAGAAGAGTAATCTTCATAACGTTTGCGATTGGAAATAAAGCCGATGATGCCCAGCACCAGCATGGCCGCCGCAAACACCATCGTGATCACTGCCCCCTGTATAAGTTTCTTTCGAGCTTCCTTTTTGCGCTCTTGTGCACGTTTTTTTCTTTCCGATCTCTTACTCATTCTCTTCCTCCATTCCTATCGCAAATTTATGCTTTAAACGCCCGGACTCTCCGGGAGCGGTGTTAAAAAACTCTCATCTCTTTTTGACTTCGTTCAAATGCAGTCAAACTTCGCTACCATTATACCATACTACTTACAAAATATGCACCTCAAACCCGGTGATCAGCCGGAGGCATATTTCCCTGCGGCGGGCAATGCTTCTTTACGACATACGCAGCCGAATAAGCGTTTCAGGCCGGAAAAAGCATCACCCGCAGGGCGGATAGCCCTGCGGGTGATGCTTAATGAAGTGTTATTATAATCGGATCTCTCCTCGATCAGGAGGAAAGAGATCTCAGATCCTTAAATATCATATTTCGCCATGATCTGGGCGGGTGTTTTACGCAGAAGCGTCTTGATCGGCAGCAGTGCGCATACGATCGCAAGCGCAAAGAAGAACAACATCAGCGGCAGACAGATCCACCAAGGGAGGAAGATGGACACCTGTACGCCGGAGCAGTGCGTGAGCCAGTGGATGGCTCCCACGATGATCAGGAATGTCGGCAGGATGTACAGCGCGGCCGTCAGCAGTCCTTCAACCATGAAGCGGAAGTACATGTTCTTCCGGGTAACGCCGATGCAGCGATATACGCCGATCTCGCGGATACGGGACATGACCGAACTGCGCATGATCATGAGCATGCAGAAACTGAGCATAAGCACGAAGATCAGGACGATGGCAAACTGCTTCATCATAGACGTCAGTGCCTCTCCGGCGATATCATCCAGTTGATCCTCGGGAGTATAGATCCTTACTCCGGCCTTTCCTTTTATGTTCCGGTTCAGGAAGTCGCGCGTTGCCTCAAGATCGTTCGAGTGGACCTGCACGTGAGCCGTCTGGTATTTGTTCTGATCCGTGACCTTAAAATCATCCTGCATAAACCGTGCGGGATCCATATCCTGAGAATATCGCCGGCCGGTGAACATCTCTGCCTTTTTCAGGTACACGGCCGGTTCGTCGGCCTTTACGATGCCGGCGATCCGCCTGCCGTCGATGGACAGGCCAATGAAATCCGAAACCTCCTTGATAAAGCCCATTTTCGAGCTTTCGAGCATCTTTTCTGCCATGAAGGAGGAGATCAGGACTTCCTGCTCCCTAAGTTCCGAAATGCCGCGTCCGCATACTACGGTCCGGCCTTCCGCCAGTTCCATCGGGAGCATGGCGCCCCGGGCCGTGATTGGCGTTACCATTCCGAAGAAGGAATGATCCTGCGAATAACTAAAGGTCTCGAACAGATCCACATTGACATCGAATTCATCTCGGAATGTATCCATAATGCTGTCGATTCCGCTGCCATGCGCCTTCATTTCTTCATACAACGGCTGCATGCTCTCGATAGGGCCACTCACTTCGAAGATATTACGGTTAAACGAATCCCTCGCATCCAGATAGGCCTTGATATCTTTACCGACCATGGCGAACAGAAGCACCAGAATCACCGCAAAGAAGCCCATAACGCGTTTCAGCGCTTTATTGCCCCTCGACTTCGGACCGCGAAGCTGCTGCACGCTTTCGACCGTAGCATTCTTCCAGTGGAACAGTCTTCCGTAGTTCTTTCCTTCGAACGGGGGCAATTCTTCCATCTGGACCGAATTCTTCTTTTCGGCCTTCTTCTGCTCCTCTTCGAAGCTGCCTTCCCGGAAGGTGATCTCGCTGTTTGCATCCACGAGCTTCACTCTCGGGGAGTCGCACAACAGCAGGAGGGTGCCGTCGCGGTTGACGATGCGTACCGAAACATCCTCCGGCAGGTCGTCGCCGTAGCAGGTCAGACGGACATGGCCCAATGTCGTTTCGTTCTTCTCGTATTCACCGAGGTATACGACGTTTTTATCCCGGGCCACATAGCCGTTGGCGTCCTCGTTTTCACGGATCTCCGTTACACTGCCATCCTTCAGGCCGATGACCTGATCGCAGTAGTAGTCGACCAGGTTGCTTTCATGGGTCACGAGGAGCACGAGATGCTCTTTGGAAATGCTCTTCAGCAAGTCCATGATCACGATCGTGTTCGCTTCGTCGAGGTTTCCGGTCGGCTCATCCGCCAGGATGATCGCCGGGTTCTTTACGATGGCCCGGGCTATAGCGATCCTCTGCTTCTGGCCGCCGGACAATGTATCCGGCATACGGTAGGCAAATTTATCCATGCCTACGTTTTTCAGTGCCGCATAGACCCGGGTGCGGATCTCCTCTTCGTCCTCCATGCCGCACAGGCGCAGGCTCTCCGCTACGTTTTCGTAGTTGGAGACCTTGAGGTTCAAATTGTAATTCTGGAAGATATATCCGATATAACGGTTACGCAGATCATCCGTGTTTTTGCGGATGTTCTTTCCGTCGATCTCGATGGTACCGCTCTTAATGCTGTCCAGTCCGCCGATCGCGTTCAGGAGGGTCGTTTTACCGCATCCGCTGTGACCATACAGGGCTACCATGCCCTTCTGCGGGAGTTCCAGGGAAATGTCATTGATGACATGGATCTCATTCTGCTTACCCTTAAAGAAGTATTTATTTACGTTTTGCAGACGAATCATATTCCTTATTCTCCTCCTTTCAATGCAGTGCGGACGTTCTCAGAAAACAGACGCTTTACATGCTGGGTGGCTACCGTATTGACCACAAACAGCAAAATGCCGAAGATGATGATATAATGCGGTGTTTCAACATAGGCCAGATTGCGGCCGCCCCAGCTGGTCCGGTATAACAAGGTCGCCCCCACCGGCAGCAGGATCATGGTCGGGATCATGCAGAGGAACAGGCGGATGTAGATGGCCGCCTTGATCTCCTTTACACGGATACCCATGGAACGCATGATCGCGATATCCGGCTTAAAGGCATCCATGGACTTCTTCGTGCAGGTCCGAATGAAGAAGATGATAAATGTCAGAAGCAGCCAAACCGCGATCATGGCGAAAACGCCGAGGACCACGTACTCCAGAATCTCAAACTCCGTAGCGACCTTATAGGTATCCGTGGACATGGCTGCCAGGAAGCCCATATTCTTTAGCTTAGCCAGTTGACTCTTCGCTTCCGAATTAGACGAATAGAACAACGATGCCTGTCGATAATCCGCCGCGGACTTTCCTCCGGACTGCGACAGAAGCTTTTGCAACGCGGCCATGCCGTTTCCGCTCATCAGATCCTGAAGATTCATACCGTCCAGAGACGTCTCTCCGGAACCGACCGCTATAAGCATGTTGGAGAGGCTCTCCACGCCTTCTTTTGTCATATAGAACGCGCCCTGCTTCTCGCGGTTGAAATAGTAGTGGATGCCCACGATCTTGATGTCCAGACTTTTATCGCCGACATTCATATAGGCCACGGAAGGAATGTCGATCTGATCACTTCCGAAGACGTCACGCATGAAGTAAGGAACGCTCAGCAACGCCTCATCTGACTTTTCGGGCTTTCTGCCGATATCCGGTTTTACTGAATCCAGGTCGAAACGCGCATTGATCGGAAAGGGTCTCCGGTAGCGAACCAAATTCTCATAATCATAGTAGAAGCGACGCCAATCGGCCTGATCCACATATTCATCCATGGCTTTATCATAATGCAGCCAGTCTTTTGCTCCGGTCTGCACTGCCGCCGCCTCGAGTTCTTCCTGCGTCATCGCGCTTCCGTCGTTTTTCGCTATGATCACACGGCCGTCCACGCGGGAAAACATAAAGTGCTGATCAAAGAACATCGGCTTTATTTCTTCCCAGAAACCACCGAACTCCATGAAAAGAACGGCGCCCGCTGCCAGGATCAATGTACAGATAAAAAAGGACAGGCGAGGTTTTGCCTTAAATATGGCAAAGCCCAAAGCAAGACTGTTGCGGACCGTCTTATGGGGAACTTCCTCGGTGACTTCCTCACTCGCTTCGGCCGGCACCTCATGCGGTGCCAGCTCCCGGTCTGACGCCACCGCATGATCGTAAATGCGGATCTCGCGCGTCGCATATGCTTCCACTTCCTCGAAGTTATGCGTGACCACGATCAGAAGCTTGTCTTTGGATACTTCTTTCAGCAAGGCCACGATCTCTTTCGAGGTCTCCGAGTCCAGGTTTCCGGTCGGTTCGTCCGCCAGGATGATCGGGCTGTCTTTTGCGAGTGCACGGGCAATGACCGTCCTCTGCTTCTGGCCGCCGGACAGATGACTGCCCTTATGACGGATGTGGTCCTCCAGGCCGACGCGCCGGATCAGTTCCAGCGCCCGCTCCCGCCGCTCCTTCACGTTTGAGATATGCATCAGGGACAGTTCCACGTTCTCCAAAACCGTAAAACTGTCTATAATGTTGTATTCCTGGAAAATGAAGCTGATATATTTCTCGCGGTATTTCTCCCAATCCGCCTGAGTGTAGTGCGAGGTCTGCTCGCCCTCCACAAAGAGTTCTCCTTCTTCGTAGGAGTCCATGCCGCTGATCACGTTCAGCAGTGTGGATTTACCCGAGCCGGACTGACCGGTGATCGCGACGAATTCGCCGCGGTCGAATGTCAGATTCACACCACGTATGCCGACGGCGACCGTATTGTCCGAGACGTAGATCTTTCCTATGTCCTTAAGTTCCAATAATGCCATGGTTCTTTTGTCTCCATTCTTCTTTCTTACCCCAGTTGTTCCTTCGTTCCCTGCGAACGCAAGTTCAACTGTACTACCCATGATAGTACAGTTATACAAGTTTGTCAAGCGGTTAATTCTTACGATTTCATTAACGTGTCCAGCGAGAGTTTTCCCACTGTCGCAGGCATTTCCCGCTTGACACCGCCTGCGCTTGCGTTTACAATATTACAGGCGCGTGCGCACACACGCTTGTTTTTTGTGCGCATCTGTCAAATAAATATCAGGAGAATTACCATGATCAGTGCTAACGGAATCACGCTCCGCCTCGGCAAGCGTGCCCTCTTTGAAGATGTAAATATCAAATTTACCGAAGGTAACTGCTACGGTCTGATCGGTGCGAACGGTGCCGGCAAGTCCACCTTCTTAAAGATCCTCTCGGGCCAGCTCGAACCGACCAACGGATCGGTATCGATCACCCCCGGCCAGCGTATGTCCGTTCTGGAGCAGGATCATTTCAAATACGACGACTGCGTAGTGCTCGATACGGTCATGATGGGCAATGCGCGTCTGTTCGAGATCATGAAGGAGAAGGACGCCATCTATGCGAAGGAAGATTTCACCGACGAGGACGGCATCCGCGCGAGTGAGCTCGAGACCGAGTTCGCCAACATGAACGGTTGGGAGGCAGAGTCTGATGCGGCTTCGCTCTTAAACGGCCTGGGCATCGAGACCGACCTGCACTATAAGCTCGTCGGCGAACTTACCGGCGCAGAGAAGGTGAAGGTCCTCTTGGCGCGCGCATTGTTCGGTAACCCGGACATCCTGCTCCTCGACGAGCCGACGAACCACCTCGACCTGGCCGCGATCGCATGGCTCGAGGAGTTCCTCATCAACTTCGAAAACACCGTCATCGTGGTTTCCCACGACCGTTACTTTTTGAATAAGGTCTGCACTCAGATCGCAGACATCGACTACGCAAAGATCCAGCTTTACTCCGGTAACTACGACTTCTGGTACGAGTCGAGCCAGCTGCTCATTCGCCAGATGAAGGAAGCAAACCGGAAGAAGGAAGAAAAGATCAAAGAGTTGCAGGAGTTCATCCAGCGCTTCTCCGCGAACGCTTCAAAGTCCAAGCAGGCGACTTCCCGTAAGCGTGCCCTCGAGAAGATCCAGCTCGATGAGATCAAACCGTCCAGCCGTAAGTACCCGTACATCGATTTCCGCCCTGAGCGTGAGATCGGAAACGAGGTCCTGACCGTTGAGCACCTGACGAAGACCATCGATGGTGTGAAGGTCCTGGACGATGTCAGCTTCATCGTAAATCACAACGATAAGATCGCGTTCGTCGGCTCCGATGAGTTTGCGAAGACTACACTCTTCCGCATCCTGATGGGCGAGATCGAGCCCGACTCCGGCTCCTTCAAATGGGGCGTTACGACGAGCCAGGCATATTTCCCGAAGGACAGCTCCGCCGAGTTCAACTCCGATCTCGTGATCGCTGACTGGCTGCAGCAGTACTCCCCGATCAAGGATGTCACCTACGTCCGCGGTTTCTTAGGCCGCATGCTATTCGCCGGCGAAGACGGCGTGAAGAAGGTGCGCGTGCTCTCCGGTGGTGAGAAGGTGCGCTGCCTCCTCTCGAAGATGATGATCAGCGGCGCGAACTGCCTCGTATTCGACGAGCCGACCAACCACCTGGACATGGAGTCGATCACGGCGCTCAACAACGGAATGATCAAATTCCCGGGCGTTATCCTCTTCTCCTCCCGTGACCACCAGATCGTCCAGACCACGGCAAACCGCATCATCGAGATCATCAATGGTTCCATCATCGATAAGATCACGACCTACGATGAGTACCTCGCAAGCGATGAGATGGCCATGAAGCGTCAGGTATTCCAGATCAAGGCCGAGGATACCGACGACATCGAAGAACTCGATTGAACTTCAAAATAGAATACAGCAAAGCAAAACCGGAGGCACCCGTTACGGGGCCTCCGGTTTTTCAGTGTATCATCTATATAAATGTATCATAAAATCCGGTAAGTGGTCGAAATCGAAGGTTAAGACGCAACGAGCCAGATCACTTTTGGTAGAATTCCCGGTCGTACTCATAGAGTACCAGGGCTGCCGCAACCGCAATATTCAGTGAGGACTGGCCTTCGACCATCGGGAT
>DBXX01000065.1 GCA_002309675.1 Lachnospiraceae bacterium UBA1201 | reverse complement strand
TGCCCGGTATTCATCGCCTGTAGCATGTCGATGACCTCCCCGCCGCGGACCTCGCCGACCACGACGCGGTCCGGGCGCATTCGTAGCGCGCTTTTGATCAGGTCGCGAATGGTCACGCCGCCGCTTCCGTCGGCGGACGCATTCTTCGTCTCCAACCGCACCAGGTTCGGAATATGCTGCAGTTTCAATTCCGCGGAGTCCTCGATCGTAATGACTCGCTCGGTCTCCGGTATGAAACCGGATAACGCATTCAGCAACGTAGTCTTTCCGGAGCCGGTCCCTCCCGAGATGAAGATGTTATACCTCGCTCGCACCAGCACGCGCAGGTACTCTGCCGCTTCTTCGGTCAATGTCCCGAGCTCAACCATCTTTTCGATGGTCATCATCGAGGTCGGGAACTTTCGTATCGTCAGCACCGGCCCGTCAAGCGCGACCGGCGGCAGCACGATATTAATGCGGCTCCCGTCCTCCAGACGCGCATCCACGATCGGCGACGAAGCATTGACCTGACGGTTCACCTTCGAAACGATCATCTGGATAATGTCTGCCAGCGCCTCCTCGCTCGAGAAACTGCGCCCGTAAGTCTGCAACTTACCGTTCTTCTCGATAAAAATGACGTCTGCCCGGTTCACCATGATCTCGCTGACGCTCCCGTCCTCCAGGAGTTCTGTGATCGCATCGAAACGCCGCAGACTGTCGAACAGATCCCTCCCCAGGCGAATGCGCGTCTTAGCCGGCATGCGCCGCACCTGCTCCTCCGAAGCCAGCGCCTCATCGATCTTCGCGCGGATCTGCCCGTCATCCGGTGTTCCGGTCCACTCGATCGCCTCCAACACACCCGTACGCAACCGGGCAAATAACTCCCGTGAATATTCCTCCATCGTGGCTTACAGCCCCTTCCTCAAACCTCACCGACCGTCTCTTACGAAACCGCGCATGGATCCTCCCTGAGCACGCGCTCCGCATGCTCCATCACTTCTCCTTCAAAAACATGCGTGAAAAACTCCTGCCGTCCCGGCCGCCCTCCGTCCGGTCGTTCCAAAAGGCCGCCTCCTTCCGGCAAATGCATCACTTCCAGTTTTTCGGCCTCCTGCGCGCATCCCGATGCCACCAGAAAACTGCGAAACGCCTCCACCCGAGCCGCCGAGATCACATCCCGTCGGCTCGGCACGAAGATCCGGTCCGACGCGGCCAGAAGCGGCCGAACATCGCCCAAAGCGTGCCCCGCATCCACCACGATGCAATCGTATTTTCCCTCCGCCGCGAGGATACGAAGCAGCGCCACCGCCTCCGCTCCGTCCAGGGTACGGATATCCTGCGGACAGCGGACCGGCGCGATGAACTCCAGGCCCTCCGCCTGTTGCAAAAACCGCGGTAACTTCCCGGCAAATGCCCCCTGCCCGACATAGAAGATCACATCCGACAGATCCGTCATGGCCTCCGCAGTCAGATCCGTCACCGAGGGAATATAACCATACTCTTCAAACGTGATAAACAGCGTTCGGGCACGATCGCTCATCCTCCGTGCCAGCGCGATCGAAAACTCCGTCTTACGGCACCTTGTCGCCGGCGAATAGACCGTAAATATCTGCAACCGCTCGCCCTCTCCGGGGTGCGCAGCCGCCGGCCGTATCCGTAACGAAAGCTGCCGAAGGATCTCGTGCGCGCCGCTGTAGCGCCAGATCGAGTCGTCTGCCGCCGCTCCGCACGGTCTCTCCTCGGTCAGGTACATCTTACGCGCGGCGCCGATATCTTCCGGGATCTCCCCCTCCGAACCGAGCCCCAAAAGTAGCAGGTCCGGTTTTTTACTACGCATGTATTCCCGAAGCTTCTCCGCACTGGAAAACAACACAACATCAAAGGGTACCGACGGCTGCTTGGCGATAAATGCCGCCAGTCTCTCCCCGTATTCTTTTTCATGATCCAGGATTCCGACCAATGGTTTCATCTCGTCTCCTTTCCGAAAAAGGGTGCAAAAGCCCCGCCTCCGGAGCGTCCCCGGAAGCTAAAATCCAAGTTTATTCTGTTCTCGCCGCACCTGGCAGCATCATTTATCTATGGGAAATTTGTTAGGATACGCCGGTCATTTCCGACGCACCTCCATTTTACCAAAACCCCTTCATTTGTCAAGTCTAAAACCGCCCTCCAAAAACTGTTCATTGACGGATAATGCACGAAAAACCGCACGAAAATCGCACCTCTTTTTACACTCTGTGCGACTTCCCCGGGAGGATGTCGGCCGTAACCCCAGCATTTACCATACCCTGCCTTCACTCCATGTGAAACCGCCTCCTCGCAAAACTTATACGCCCCCGGTTTCCGTTCGCGTGCAAAAAAAGCAGGCCCCGGGTTTCCCCGGAGGCCTGCTCCTTATTTCGGGACGGATGCACCGCCCGAATGAAAATCAATTACTTATAGTATACAAACAGCTGCTTCGGTATAGCAGGCTTACGCGTCGCGTTCGGATTTGTGCTCGTGAAAGCACCGATCACCTTATCCGAAGAATTGTACCAGTTATCCGGATGGTTTCCGGTATACGTGCAATCCGAAACAAGCTTACCGTTAATGGTCGAGAAGTACGTAACTCCTGCGTTCTTCATGTCTTTGATGAGTTTATCATTCTCAGCTGCATAGGTCGAAGGAGTATCGAACTCGTACACATTCAGCGTGGACTTCACTATTCTCCAGGAGAATTCCAGCTTCTTGATGCGCTTCTGGACATCCGCAGGCTGCGTCTGTGCGATCGTATTGATCTCTTTCCACAGGCCTTCACAGATGCCGATCTCGCTGTCGGGCATGCGGTAAGCATGGTCCCCGCCATCCCACGAATGTACTCCGGCATAGGTCGAATAGAGCGGACGGTCATACATATTGACATCGTCTCTGTGCGCCGTGATCATATGATGGTTCGACGCCTGCTGCTCCATATGCTTCATATACTCACGAACGTGCTTGCCGGCAGCGCCGTACAATGCGTCTGTGATGAACGCCAGTTCCTGCTCGTAATCCCTCGTAGGATCCTGAAGCATGCGACCTTCGATGTAGTTGCGGATATCACCGAACTCCGAGTCGGATTCCAGGTGTCTCGCGTTGCTCTGAAGGTAGATGCCTTCTACGCCGAGTTGTTTATACAGCTTGATATCATGCTGCATAACGTCAACATTCGCGTACGGGCCCGCCGTCGTCAGGAAATTCGTGTTGTAATCCCAGATCCACAGGTGATCGCAACATTTCGACCATTTTACCAGTTCGTCGTAATACTTCTGATTAGTTACGTGTTTCTTTTTAACCTCTTTACCGTTCTCGATCGTGGTGTAGGTCGCATCCAGATAGCAACCGTAGCATCTGCGGATCGGTGCCCAGCGAATGATTACGTGATCATCACACTTCAGGTCGCCGGGTGCCTCTACGGTCCACTCGTAAGCGAGTGTATCGATGTAAAGGTTCGGGTAAGCTCCGTTCTTATGCAGATCCTTTGAGAGCTGGTTGATCAGCTGAACGTACTCGATCGACTCGTGCATGCCTGAGCTGTCTCCGTGAGCCATGCGGTCCTGCATACACAGTGAGCACATGCACAGATCGGGACCGTCATTTTTCGAAACGGAAATGATCTGGATCGGCGCGTTCGGATCGTAACTGTTCGCGATCATATCCTTACAATGCTGCAAGATGAGCGCATATGCTTCCGGATCATGCAGGCACTTATACGGACACAACTGGTTCTTCGTACGCTGTCTTTCGCTGTCCGGCTTACGCAGTTCTTCACGATTATTCCAGACATGGGCTGCATACCAATCCGGATGGCTGTCAAAATATTTGCTTGCAGGCAGGAACTCCGCGGTGAGCGTGTGCGCCTGTCCGGCTGCGAGGCCGTCGATCGGCGTTCCGCCTGAATACTGAGCGCTCTTGCTCGCGGTGAGAAACCATGTCTCACGACCTGCTTCGGTCTTCGGCAGGCAGTAGGTGTCTGCGTAGAAACCATTCAAACCAAATGCCAATGAGAACAGGCGGCCGGTGCGCGGCGGCTGATAGCCGCTCGGTTTTCCCTTACCGTAATAAGGATCCGTCAGATCGCCGTTCGGATTGATGCTCGAGAAACAAATATCCATATCCGTAAATAAGAACGGTCTCTCGTAGTCGATGCTGATGCCGGATGTCTCATATTTGAAATGACTCTGGTTCGTCACATACAGATCGTTCCAAGACAGGTAGTAATATCCGCCGAATGCCTCCAGGAAGCGCATTGCCCCGTGCATCAGGCCCAGCTTACCTACGCCTGTGATCGAAATACCATTTGTGTAGGATTTGATAGAATAACTGTCGTTGGAACTGTATTTCGCCGTTCCGTGCGGGCGGTTCGTCTTACCGACGGAGATCTCAAACCGACCGTTCTGAGCGGTCGAATCCGAAACGATCTGCGGCTTGTAACCGTCTTCCTCCTGGATATATTTCTGCAGCAGACCTGCGGCATAGATCTCCTCAGCGGTTGCATTTGCCGGAGTAACGATCGTCGCCTGCGGCATATTCTTCGTGAACTTGCTGTTCATGTAAGTCGCCGTGGAAGATGTCTGTCCTCCGGAACTCGTAACGGTCAATGTCGCTTCGTTCGAAGTTGTCTTCTGTCCGGCCGCATCCGTCACGATGACACGGAACTGCCAGCCGTTTAAGCCGGCGCTTGTCGCTACCGAAAGGGTCGCGGTCTTCGCTCCGCTCTGGCCGGAGTTCGTCCAAGCCTGTGTAGAGTCTTTCCGCGACTGCCACTGATACTTAAGTGTGCCTATACCGGTCGCAGCAACGGTAAATGTTGCTGTGGCTCCCGCAGTCACGCTCTGATCCTTCGGGTGCGTTGTGATCTTCGGTGCAACGTTCAACGTCGCCACATCCGAGACATATTTCTTTCCGCTCGCGTCCGTCACGATGCAACGGAACTGCCAGCCGTTTAAGCCGGCGCTCGCTGCTACCGACAGCGTCGCGGTCTTCGCTCCGCTCTGGCCCGAGCCCGCCCAGTCTGCAGTTGCATCCTTCCGGGACAGCCACTGATACGTGAACGGTCCGGTACCACACATTTCGACGGTAAATTTCGCCGTAGAATCTGCCACGACCTTCGTGTCCTTCGGCTGTGTCAGGATACCGGTCGCCGTCAGGATATTCGCGATGTCCGAGTACGCCTTCTGTCCGTTTGCGTCGGTCACAACGCAGCGGAACTGCCAGCCGTTTAAGCCGGCGGTCGCCGCTACCGAGAGGGTCCGGGTCTTCGCTCCGCTCTGGCCCGAATTCGACCAGCTCGAAGAAGCATCCTTGCGTGACTGCCACTGATACGTAAACGGTCCATTACCGGTCGCCGCTATGGTAAACTGTGCCGTAGCGCCCGCCTTCGCATAAGCATTTTTCGGCTGGGTGGTGATCTTCGGTGCTACATATACCACCGCTGTATTTGTTGTTTTCTGTCCGTTCGCGTCTTTTACGATACAGCGGAACTGCCAGCCGTTTAAGCCGGCGGTCGTCGCTACCGAAAGCGTCCGGGTCTTCGCTCCGCTCTGGCCGGAATTCGACCAGCTCGAAGCATTATCTTTGCGGGACTGCCACTGATACGTAAGCGTTCCCGATCCGCTTGCTGTCACGGTAAATGTCGCGACATCTCCAACCGTAACGGTCTGATTCGTCGGTTGTGTTGTGATGGCCAATGTCGCCGCAGCGGCGTAGGTCCCGTTTCCGAGACCTGCCACCGAAACAAGCGCCAGAACCACCGCGAGAAAGGCTGAAAACAGCCTGTTGCGCTTATTATTCATGGGATCCTGTCCTTCCTTTATTTGGCCTTAGTGATCAAGTTGATCTTTATATTATTCATCTTTGTATCGTTAAAGAAGTACTCCGTATGATAATTCGTGTCTTTTCTCACCAGAACAAAAGCATCAAATGAATCCTTGGCTAATGCCGGGCTCTTTATCAGAGTTATATTGCTCAAATTAATGGTTTCCGTAGGTTTCAGCGGGAACGTATACTTCGTCTGATCCATCAGGAATTTATCGTCCATAACCTTTTGTAAGGAAAGGAACGGATTCTCATAGACAGCCAATCCGGACGTAAACAGTGCCGTGCTAGTCACGTCTCTTGCATCGATCGTAAGATTGCTGATCGTAATGTTCGTCGGTAGCTGGCTATAGTACAGATACGGTTCGCCATTCGGATACTTTTTACCGGAATCGATCGTGTCGTAACCATATCCCTTATCCGGTAAATAGCTGGCGAAGATAATCGACGGTGAATACTGATTTCCGATATTCCAGTATACGTTGTTGATCTCAACATCGCCATACCATGCGCTACCGAAATCTCTTCTCAGGTTCACCAGATATTTCGAATAGATCTTAGAGTTTTCGATCTTCAGATCGCCAAAACCAACGACCGCTACACCATAATGACCCAAAGTTGAATCCGTAACACTCAGGCCAAAGGTTCCCTTATGTGCGTCGATACGGTTGATCTCACAGCCGTTCTGAACAACGAGGCTCTTGCAATAGTTCGTACCGGTAACGCCCCATCTGAGGTCGTCCGAGATACCGACGATACCATCGTCGTTCACATCATAAACCGGTGCAACCTTCGGACCGATTCCGAGCAGGCCCTTTACATAATCCGGCTCGTAATCGATCGTCTTTGAGGATTTACATCCATCCAGCGTAATGCCGACACAGTATTCTGCATAGAAATCATACGACGCTGTAGAGGAGTCATTTCTCCATTCTTTTGTGGAAGGTTTGTACTTATAGAACACACGATGACGGTTCGAGAATACGCAATCCTTCAAAGTGACATATGCACAATGGTCCAAACGGAAGAAGCCCTGGTACGGAGCACCATATCTCGGGAATACATCATCTCTATTAAAAAGACTACTGTAACCGAAGCTGTCCTTCGTATACTCTGCCTCTTCACCGGTCAGATAGTGTTCTACTCCCTCGAGCAATACGTTGGAACGCTGAACCGAGATACCGCGGTAAATGTATCCGCTGGACCACATCGTATTGACCTTCGTAGTAAACTTTCCGCCCTTCACCGTGAGCTGCTTATCATCGATATAACTTTTCTGGATCTCGGTGATCTGATTCCAATCCCATTGAATCGTCGACAGCGGATCGATTTTTCCGTCCTTATCAACGATGATGGACTCTTCCTGAGGAATACAACTGGAATTCGATCCTTCCCAGCCAAATCTACCCCATCTCTTGGTGAATTCGGTTCTCAGGGAATACAGAGCCTTTTCGTTGAAAGGTCCTTCCAACTGTGTCGTCCCCTTCGAGAACGTCTTATTTTTCATGTTATAAACCGTCGTCGGATTTGAAATATACTGTGCATTGCTGAACGTGCCTACTGTGGCGTCCAGACCGAGTAAGATCTTGATGTCGCCATCCTGCTTATCTTTATCATAGTACCATGTCCATTTTCCGTTTTTCTTTCTCCACCAGGTACTGTAATTGATCCATGTCTTGGGATAGACTACGCTCGGTTCGATCGTAAACAGGAAACACTCGCCGTCCCATCCTGCAGGAAAGGTAACGTGCATCACTTCTTTATCGTCAAAATAGTAGGATTCGACCTTAAGCTTTGAGTCATCAATGAAAAACTCTGCTCCGGTCCAGTCTGTATTGGTCTTGATGATGGCGCCCTTCGGATTTGAAGCATCCATCTTATCGACATAGTAAACCGCACCCTTATCCGCCTTTACGGGCAGATTATGTTCATTTGCATATGCATGTGTTGCCACGATCGCCGCGTAGTCGTTGGTCTTACCGTCGCCCTTAGCGCCAAACTGCTTATACGTTACATAATTTGATTCCGCAGGCTTTACGGTCACCTTCGCTACGTCTGAATATGCTTTCTGTCCGTTTGTGTCGGTCACAACGCAACGGAACTGCCAACCATTTAATCCTGCAGTCGTTGCTACCGAAAGGGTCTTCGTCTTCGCACCGTTCTGACCGGAATTCGACCACTCGGATGATGAATTTTTGCGGGACTGCCACTGATACTTAAGCGTTCCGGTTCCTGTTGCTGCTACGGTAAATTTCGCCGTATCCCCGGCAGTCACGCTCAGATCCTTCGGCTGGGTCGTGATCTTCGGCACGATATTCAACGTTACGATGTCGGAATATGCCTTCGTTCCTTTTGAATCCGTCACCATGCAACGGAACTGCCAGCCGTTTAATCCGGCGGTCGCCGCTACCGAAAGGGTCTTCGTCTTCGCGCCGCTCTGGCCGGAAGCAGACCAGGCCGCCGAAGAATCCTTCCGCGACAACCACTGATAACTAAGCGATCCCGATCCCAGTGCAGACACGGAAAATGTCGCGGTCGTTCCGGCTGTTGTGCTCACATCCGTCGGCTGCGTAACGAACCCGGTCTTCACCAGCAAGGTCGCTGCATCTGATACTTTTGAATTTCCGTTTCCATCGGTCACCACACAACGGAACTGCCAGCCGTTTAAGCCGGCGGTCGTTGCTACCGAAAGAGTCTTTGTTTTCGCACCGTTTTGGCCGGAACTGGACCAAGTCGCCGAAGAATCCTTCCGCGACTGCCACTGATATTTTAAAGTTCCTGTGCCCGTTGCTGCCACTGTGAATTTCGCCGTGGTGCCTGCTTCTGCATAGACGCTCTTCGGCTGTGTGGTGATCTTCGGGATATTGATATTCAATGTAGCAACTCTCGAAGTTGCGTTCTGTCCATCTTCACCTGTCACGATGCAGCGGAACTGCCAGCCGTCTAATCCGGCGGACGTCGCTACGGAAAGAGTCTTTGTCTTCGCGCCATTCTGGCCGGAGTTCGACCAGGCAGCGGATGAATCTTTTCGTGACTGCCATTGATAGTTTAATGTTCCTGTTCCTGTCGCCGCAATGGTAAATGTTGCGGTCGTTCCCGGCAAGGTCGTCTTGTCAGCCGGTTGTGTCGTGATGGTCACTGCTGCGTCAACTACTTCCGAAAAGCCCTCCAACGGAAGTATCGTAACGAGCATGAGCACGACGAGCAAAAGCGACAAAAGCCGCCTCTTCTTGTTTTCATTCATGAGTTTTCCCTCCAGAATTTACACATTTTTGATGTACTAAACCATTTTTTCTACGTAGGATCCGATTTCACAAAAGCCAGGCCTTTCCCCTAACCTGCTCATTGAACTCACGGATCTCGTCATGGATCCAACCGTTTCGCCCTCTTCATCCCCTAAATCTGTCCTTCCTGCACACGGAGCGTAAACGATCTGTCCTGTTCCTGCCATCTTCGATGGCCTTGTGACCTCCTTTCTTTTGATCTTCTATAGGATCACAATACCGCCGGCCCCTATCCGGGCCAGCCGTTTGTGTGATCTTTTATCTTTCGGGCGATATTACCGCGCCCGATAATACCTGGAGCCTTCATTCGAGTTGTAGATGTTGGATGACCAGCTATAAAGCATGAAATTGAACGTAAACTCCAAAATCGTGGGTTCTCCCTTTCGATATACCTCAGAAGCGAATTGATACGTCGGCGTATCCGAACCGTAGACATATGTCCTCAAAAGCTGCAGGAATTTCGAACTCTTTGAGCCCATTCCTTCAACCGTGATCTCTCCGTTTCCGGCAACACAAACCTTCACGGTATTTCCCGGTACGTCGGCGAAAAACTCTTCTTCGGAAAGCAACGCCATGCACTTTTTATGGGCATTTACAATAATCACGTCATCGAACGAGATCGCATCCTTAGTCGAGACGGTCGTCTCCTTCTTATCATCGTTTCCGCAACCGTAAACGCAGGCGCAAACCAGGAGGATCAAACATAAACCGATAAATCTTCTGTGTTTCATATCTGCTTCCTTTCACTGTCCATTCGCAAAGACGGCCTCCCTTTAGCACATCTCTGCGATGGTATAGATCAAATTCTCGCTGTCCTCCCAGCCCAGGCACGGATCCGTGATGGACTTTCCGTATACGCCCTCGCCGACCTTCTGGCAACCCTCCTCGAGATAGCTCTCGATCATCAGGCCCTTCACCAGACCATGGATGTCGGTTGAATGCTTGCGGCTATGCAGAACTTCCTTCGCGATGCGGATCTGCTCCTTAAACTGCTTCCCGGAATTCGCGTGGTTCGTGTCCACGACGCAGGCCGGGTTCTTGTAGTCACGCTTCTGGTAGAGTTCATACAGGAAGCGCAGGTCTTCGTAGTGATAGTTCGGGCTCGTCTGGCCCAGTTTATTTACCGCACCGCGTAAGATCGTATGCGCCAGCGGGTTTCCCGTTGACTCCACGTCCCATCCGCGGTAAATGAAGCTATGCCCCGCCTGTGCTGCGACCACAGAATTCATCATGACCGAAAGGTCGCCGCTGGTAGGGTTCTTCATGCCGACCGGAACGTCCATGCCGCTGGCGGTCATGCGGTGATGCTGATCCTCAACGGAACGCGCGCCGACCGCGACATACGACAACAGGTCGTTCAAATACCGGTAGTTCTCGGGATAGAGCATCTCATCCGCAGATGAAAGCCCCGTGTCCGCGATCGCACGCATGTGCATTTTACGGATCGCGATCAGGCCCTGCAGGATGTCCGGAGCCTTCGACGGATCTGGCTGATGCAGAACGCCCTTATAGCCCTCGCCGGTGGTTCTGGGTTTATTCGTATAAATACGCGGGATCAGGATCAGGCGATCTTTCACCTTCTCCTGTACGCGCGCCAGTCGCTGCAGATAATCGTTGAGCGCGTCTTCATTGTCCGCAGAACAAGGTCCGATGATCACGACGAAACGGTCGTCTTCACCGGTAAATACCTTACGGATCTCTTCATCGCGCGCCGCCTTCACGGCTGCTAATTCATCCGAAAGCGGATACTGCTCCTTTATCTCTTTCGGAATGGGCAGTTTTCGCTTAAACACTAAATTCATAATAGCCTCCTCAATACAACTATGTCAAGACTGTTCTCTTATTCGCAATAAAAGTTGATTATTCGCGATAAAAGTTGATCAGACAGCCGTCGAGGATGATCTTTCTCTCATCGTCGGTCAGCTCACCCATGTTCAAGGTGAACGCGGTCAATGCTCCATCTTTTACAACATAAGCCGGAATCTCGGTCGCCTTCTCTGCGATCGCCTGGCGTACATTCGGAACGAAGAGGTAGTCTCCGTTTGCAAACGGAAGTGCCTCGTCCGGATAGGTGAAGGGCAGCATGCCCCAGTTGATCAGATTCGAACGGTAACGCTTCGTAGCGTAGCCCTTCGCGATGTTCGCCCAGCCGCCGAGCACCTTCTGGCAGGAAGCTGCCTGCTCACGTGCGGAACCGTCGCCCGGCTTCACAGCATAGATCGTGCTTCCGATACCGGTGTTCTCTGCGGAAATGTTCGGGAACTGCGCCCGGATCGTCTCGATCGCTGCGGCTGCCTCAGCGCTCACACCGTTTAAGGAACCATCTGCTCTGCGCTTCTCTTCGTCCGCGCGAACTGCTTTAGCCTTTCCGACATAAGCAGGATCCTTTCTGGAGAGTGTGAACTCGGCCAGACCCAGAGGGTTGGAACGGTAAGAGGATGTCTCACCCGAAGGGATGAGCTCGTCCGTAGTGGTTACCGGATCGTGGATCTCGGAAACGACCTTGAGTACTAAATTATCGGTCAATGCGACCATGGAAGGCCAGTCCTTGATGTTCGGGCCGAAGGTGATCGGAACCGAAGGATCTGCCTTACCGAAACCGTTGTATACACGGTTCTCGTAGATGGTCTTATCGAAGAAATACTTGGGTTTTGTGTAGTTCACATCGATGTCCGTCGCCGGGGTCAGGTAACCCTTATTCAGCGCGGTCGCTGCGATAGAACGTGCATCCATTAGTGCAACGGATGCGATCTGGCCTGCGGTGACCTTCGAACCCTCACGGTTCGGGAAGTTACGTGTCGAATGACGGATGGACAGGCCGTTATTTGCCGGAACGTCGCCTGCACCGAAGCAAGGTCCGCAGAATGCGGTACGAAGCGTTGCGCCTGTCGCCATCAGCTTTGCGGCAGCGCCGTTTTTGATCAGCTCCAGGAAGATCGGCTGGGAAGCCGGGTATACGGAGAGCGAGAAAACATCTGCTCCGATGCTCTGGCCATCCAGCATGTCCGCTACGTCGCAGAGGTTCTCGAAGCCACCGCCGGCGCAACCAGCGATAACGCCCTGCTCCACGTAGAGGCGTCCGTTGCGGATCTTATCATGCAAGGAATAAGGAACCTTGTCTCCGAGGCTGACTTTCGCTTTCTTCTCGACCTCGGAAAGGATGTCGGAAAGGTTCGCATTGACCTCGTCGATGGTGTAGGTGTTGCTGGGATGAAACGGCATCGCGATCATAGGCTTGATCGTCGAAAGGTCTACGCAAACCACGCCGTCGTAGTAAGCAACCGCGCCCGGATCGAGCTCTTTGTATGCATCGGCGCGGCCGTGCAAGGTCAGCCAATCCTTCACCTGATCGTCGGTGCGCCAGATGGAAGACAAACAGGTGGTCTCGGTCGTCATAACGTCGATGCCGATACGTGTATCCACACTCAGGTTTGAAACGCCGGGGCCTACGAACTCCATAACTTTATTATTTACATAACCGTTTGCGAAGACCTCGCCGATGATGGCCAGAGCCACGTCCTGCGGGCCTACGCCGGGCTGAAGCTTACCGGTCAGGTAGACAGCAACTACGCCCGGAAGGTTGATATCGTATGTCTTATTCAAAAGTTGTTTAACGATCTCGGGACCGCCTTCGCCGACCGCCATGGTACCCAGAGCACCGTAACGGGTGTGGCTGTCCGAGCCGAGGACCATCTTACCGCAGCCAGCCAGCATCTCACGTGCAAACTGGTGAATGACTGCCTGATGAGGCGGAACATAAACTCCGCCGTAACGCTTCGCACAGGACAGACCGAACATATGGTCATCCTCGTTGATCGTACCGCCGACCGCGCAGAGGCTGTTGTGGCAGTTGGTGAGCACATAGGGAACCGGGAACTTCTCCAGGCCGCTGGCACGCGCCGTCTGAATGATACCCACGAACGTGATATCATGAGAGGTCAATGCATCAAAGCGAACCTTCAGTTTCTTCGGATCGCCGGATGTATTATGGGCCTGCAGGATGCCATATGCCATGGTCTCCTTACGTGCCGCCTCCTTATCGATCTCTTTTCCCGTGAGCGACTGCAGTTTCAGGTTTGCTTCTGCGTCGTCTGCTACCAGCGTGTTTCCATTCACCAGATATGCGCCGCCGTCATACAACTTGATCATAATAATCTCCTTAATTTATATACAATGAATATGTCAGGAAAGGTACTTCCTTCATCGGTTAAAAAAAACCTGCTAACTATTATAGCGAATTCCCATTGTAAAATCAAGACAAAAAAGCGGTTACCCTATGCTAACTCTTTTTTAAATTCTGTCGAATTTCGCTTGATTTTCGTCGTTTCTTCTAGTATACTGTATACGGTTTTCCCATATAAAAGATGAACAAACGTTTTTGCCTATCGGGAAAACCGAGTAACCGTTTATTTCTCCCGCGTTTTCGCGGGAATATTTTGCCGGGGCTTATAGCCCCTAGAATGGAGTTATATATATGTCAGAAGAAATCCTGAAGGTCGAAAACCTCAAGGTCTCTGTCGGAGGAAATGAGATCCTCCACGGGATCGACTTGACCGTACGCAAAGGTGAGACCCATGTCCTCATGGGCCCGAACGGCGCAGGAAAATCCACCCTCGGAAACGCCCTCATGGGGAATCCGAACTACGAAGTTACCGACGGAACCGTCACCTTCAAAGGCGAGAACCTTTTGGATATGGAGGTTTGCGACCGCGCGAAGAGCGGCCTGTTCCTGTCTTTTCAGACCCCGATCGAAGTTCCGGGCATTTCCCTCTCCAACTTCATCCGCAACTCTGTGGATGTTAAGACCGGAGAGAAGAGCCGCCTGCTCCCTTTCCGTCGTAAATTGATGGAGAAAATGGACATCCTCGACATGGACGTCAGCTATGCGGAGCGCGACCTGAACGTTGGCTTCTCCGGCGGCGAAAAGAAGAAAGCCGAGATCCTGCAGATGCTCATGCTGAACCCGGATCTGGCCATTCTCGATGAGACCGACTCCGGTCTGGATATCGATGCGGTCCGCACCGTTTCCCGCGGTGTTCACGACTTCCACGAATCCGGCGAAGGTGCCATGATCATCATTACCCACAGCACGAAGATCCTCGAATCCTTACAAGTAGACTATACCCACGTTTTGGTCGATGGACGCATCGTTGCGACCGGCGGCCGTGAACTGGTCGATGAGATCAATGAAAACGGCTTCGAGAAGTATCTGAAGTGATCACGCTTTACGAAAGCTAGAACAGGACGATCTATGAAAGAAAAAACACAAGTTGAAGACGTTGATCGCAGCCTATACGACTTTCGTTATGGCTACGATGACGAACATTATTATAAGGTCGATGAAGGCCTGACCCCTGAGATCGTGGAGACCATCTCGAAGGAGAAGAACGATCCCGCGTGGATGCATGACTTCCGCCTGAAGTGTCTGGATCTCTACTACAAGCAGGGGCTTCCGGACTGGGGTCCTTCACTCGACGGGCTGAACATGGAAGACATCGTTACTTATGTCCGCCCGAACACGAAGATGACCGCAAAATGGGAGGAGGTTCCCGCGGAAATCAAAGAAACCTTTGAAAAACTCGGTATTCCGCAGGCAGAGCGTGAGTCTCTGGCCGGCGTAGGCGCGCAGTATGACTCCGAGCTCGTATACCACAACATTCGCGAAGAAGTTGCGTCGAAAGGCGTCATCTATACCGACATTGAGTCCGCTTTGAGGGGAGAATATGCTTCCATGATCGAGGAGCATTTCATGAAACTCCTCACTCCTTATGATCACAAATTCATGGCATTGCACGGCGCGGTTTGGTCGGGTGGTTCCTTCGTATACGTTCCGAAGGGCGTAAAAGTCGAGATCCCGCTCCAGTCCTATTTCCGTTTGAACGCACCGGGTGCCGGCCAGTTCGAGCATACGCTGATCATCGTGGATGAAGGCGCCGACCTTCATTTCATCGAAGGTTGCTCCGCTCCGAAGTACAACATCGCGAACCTCCACGCCGGAGCTGTCGAACTCTTCGTGGCGAAAAACGCGCGACTTCGTTATTCGACTATCGAAAACTGGTCGAAGAACATGTATAACTTAAACAGCAAACGTGCCTTGATCGAGGAAGGCGGACGGATGGAATTCGTCTCCGGCTCCTTCGGTTCGCGCGTTTCCTATCTGTACCCCATGACGATCTTAAAAGGAAACAATTCCTCGCTGGAATACACCGG
>DBXX01000076.1 GCA_002309675.1 Lachnospiraceae bacterium UBA1201 | reverse complement strand
CGGATGCATAGCGCGACAGCGCGTAATGAGCCGGCAGCGCAGCGGACGGCGAATGTGCACCGTTCGAATTAGTGTGCGCATCCGCACACGACTCGAACGGGAGTGCTTCTCTCGGCAACTTCCACAAACTAAAAGAGCAGCACTTCTTGGAAATGCTGCTTTAATAACTTTTCTGCCTCTATAACTCTAATCCTACACTCCCAGTAGCGGTTGATTATGATCGAACAAAGCCAGGTTGATGGTGTAGGTATCCCACACTTCCTGTTCGATGAAGTATTCTACAATCAAATCGAAGCGACTGCTGGGGGACAATGCATATCCGGCCCGGCGCAGGAAATCCCGGGTCTCATCCAGGCTCAGGTGAAGCGCCAACGCAAACGCCATCGCTGTGATCTTCTTCGGCTGGTAGTTCACATTGCTTCGGATCTTCGAGAAAAGCTTCCGATCAACGTTCGCCCGCTTATATACTTCCGTGTCGGTATACCCGCGTTCGTCGATCATGCGGAGCAGGCTCTCCTGCCAGGTCTCGCTCACCTGCTTCATGAGCTCATCCAGCGTCCGTTTCGGTTTCGCGGCTTCTTCTGTCGGTCGGGAAAATGACATCGGGCTCGCGAAACTATTATCTTCATCGAGAACTACTTTTCTGAAAGTTTCAGCCTCACGATTCTCTAAGGTAGGAGCCTTTGCTTGCGACTCCTCGAAAGTCTTCTCTTCAAAAACTTCTTCCTCGAGCGCTTTCTCGAATGAAGCTTCCCCAAACGAAACCTCCGCGCTATCCTCTATAGCTTCTTCGCAAAGCTCCTCCGATTCCTCTCGTTCTTCCTCGTATTCTTCAAGAGGCTTTGTTTCCTCCTTATGCGGTCTCGCCGGCACCATGCCCTGCGCAGACTCCTTGCTGCCTCTCTTCCCTCTTCGGAATAAGACATCCGCAAACAGGCTTCGCCTTCTCTTATTGACGACTTCCTCCGCATCATCGGAGACTGCGGAAGAAACAGGAGCTGCATTCCCCGCCTGCACAGCCGACATTTCCGCCATGCCTACCCCATATTCGGATTCGAACCGATCATCCGCATAATTATTGTCGATAAACGCATCCACACCCGAAAACAAACTTCCGGACAATACAAACGATGCCTCATCAAAAACGACCAGGGTGATCTCCATATCCGCATTAGCCAGGAACTCAACGATCACACGGACCGCAATCTGAAGAGCTTCTGACTTCGGAAATCCTTCCACGCCTGTAGCGATCAGCGGAAATGCGATGCTTTCGCAGCCGAGTTTCTGTGCCAGAGCCAGGCTGTTGGCATAACAGGAACGCAACGTGTCAGTCTCGCCGTGCTTCCCGTCGATCCAGGCAGGACCGACCGTGTGAATGATATGTTTCGCAGGCAATGCAAACGCAGGCGTCGCTGCCGCCTGACCCGGAATGATGTCTCCGATCTTCTGCCGCTCGGCGAGCAGCTTCTCAGCTCCCGCCGCCGTGTAGATCGCATAGTCCACGCCACTGACATACTTCGGCTTTGGGTTTGCGGTATTCACGATCGCATCCGCCTTCACCTTCGTTATATCATTTCGTATGATCTGAAATGCCATGCTTATCCCTCCGTTATATCATTTCGTAGATCTGAAATACCTTACTCGTCATATATCCTCATTTTACCATAGATACCGCCGTCACACAAGATTTCCCGCGACCAGTAGCCTATTCACCACGCCCGAATCCGTAATGATTTTTTCTCGGATACGTTTTGACTTTTCCGTACGGCAGTAGTATAATGAACGCAGGTGTTTTTCTGTACGAAAACAACATTTTAGGAGGACGATACGATGGGAAAAGTAGTAATCATGGACCATCCGCTTTTGCAGCATAAGATCGGCATCATGCGGATGAAAGAAACAACAACAAAAGATTTCCGCGATCTGGTCAATGAGGTCGCGATGCTGATCTATTACGAAGCGAGCCGTGACCTGCCGCTGGCAGATAAAGAGATCGAAACCCCGATCTGCAAAACCACCGTTAAGGAGATCGCCGGCAAAAAACTCTGCGTCGTACCGATCCTTCGCGCAGGCATCGGCCTTTGCGATGGTATCCTTCGGATGAACCCGAATGCAAAAGTCGGTCACATCGGTCTCTTCCGTGACGAAAAGACCTTAGAGCCCCACGAATATTTCTGCAAACTGCCCCACGACGCAGCTGACCGTGATATCTTCGTCGTGGATCCCATGCTCGCGACCGGCGGCTCCGCTATTGCAGCCATCGATATGCTGAAAAAACGCGGCATCTACCGCAACCGCTTCCTGTGCCTCATCGCTGCGCCGGAAGGTCTGGAAGCTCTTCGTAAAGCACACCCGGATGTAGACATCTACATCGGTGCCATGGACGAACGTCTCAATGAAAACGGATACATCGTTCCCGGCCTCGGAGACGCCGGTGACCGTATCTTTGGAACCAAATAAAAACAAAAAGCGTGGGTGTCCCGAAAGACACCCACGTGTTTTTTATTTTCTGTGGACCCGTATGTCGGTCAGGGCGCATTGATCGCCGGACAATGCGACATATGCGATATCCTTTCCGTTGTTGATACGGGTCGTATTCTCAAGCGAGATACCCAGGTTCGCCGTCTTCACCTGGATCTCATTCGGCCGTAAGGAAAAGCTGACCGATACATCGATACCCTCTTTGTTGCCTTCCTTCCACGCTTCCCATCCATGAAAATCATCCTTACGCACATCTGCGGTATTCTTCACATCGACACCGTCCCAATACTCGCCGTCCAAACGCACCAGTGCGTACTCGCGGTAATTCTTACCGTTCACCTCACCATCGTCCGAATAATACATGACGATGTACGGACAATGCCAGATCAGGCGTGCCGTAGGCAGACTCACGGAATGAAACGTCAGTGTCATACCGTCCGTGATCTCGAAGCCCTTCGATGCGACAGAGCGGAAACCATCCACCTGTACATTAGGAACATCGCCTTCCGGGCCCTGCGTGTAGAGGACCTCCTCGGCG
>DBXX01000117.1:718-10903 GCA_002309675.1 Lachnospiraceae bacterium UBA1201 | reverse complement strand
CTCTTTGGTTGCTTTTATCTTTCTTCCTGGGGCTTCCCCTTACCGCCTACGATATTCCGTGCCCAGATGCCGCTCAGAACCATGCAGGCTCCGATGCCTGCTTTGATGGCTTCCATTGACTGGACGATGCATACCATGCTGATCACGCCGATCATGGTATAACGGCTCAGGATGAAGGCCATGGGAACCGAAATGACCCAGGCGAAGCAACTGTCGAACAAAAAGGTGATCAAGGTATTGCCGCCGGAGCGGATGGTGAAATACGACGCGTGGGCATATGCGCCAAACGGCATGATCAAACCAAACACGATGATCAGCCCGGTCGCCATGCTCCGGATCTCGTTGGAAACATTATAAAAGTGCGGGTAGAACGGTGCCATGCATACCATGAGCAGGCCGAACGAAGCTCCCAGGATCACCGTAAATACACGCATCTTCCGCGAAGTATCCTTCGCGCGCTCGATGTCGCCCTTTCCGAGGATCTGGCCGGTGATGATGCCGACCGCTTCGCCCATGGCCAGGAATGCCACACCAAACAGGCCCCACAACGTATTCTCAATGTTCAGCGCCGCCACCGAGTCGAGGCTGCGATAGGAATAGCACTGGTTCAGGGTGGTCACACTCAGCGACCACAGCGTCTCGTTCGCCATCAGTGGCAGCGATTTCACCAGAAACCTCCGGATCTGAATCCAAGGCAGCGAGAAATTTCGGAACGCACCCTGAATAAACGGATGTCTTCTCCTCTTCTTCCATGTGTAGATGATGAGGACGCCCATCTCGACGAATCGGGAAATGACCGTCGCGATCGCGGCGCCGGCGGCCCCTAAGGCAGGGAAGCCGATCAGGCCGTAGATCAGGATCGCATTACCCACCAAGTTCACTAAAATAGCGGTGATCGACGCCATCATGGGAACCTTCGTACAGCCGGTATCACGCAGCGTGCCCGCATAGGCCTGTGTGATACCGATAGGAACCAGGCCGACCAGCATGATGCCCATGTATTCCATGCCATACTCGAGGATGGCCGCCGCATTTTCCGGTTTACCCTCGCCCTTCAGAAAGAGGCTGATGAGGTTTTCGGAAAACAGCATGAAGATCATAATGCATATGGAGGAAAGGATGAAATTCATGACCAGTTTAAAGCGGAACGTCGCGCGGACGCCCTCATGGTCTCCCTTTCCGTGATACTGCGCGGTGAAAATGCCCGCGCCTGCACTGGCCCCGAAAATGACCAAATAAAATACAAACATCAACTGATTGGCAATTGAGACACCGGACAATGCATTTTCGTTCAGCTGACCAATCATAAGATTATCCAGAAGGCCCACGAAATTCGAGACACCATTCTGGATCATGATCGGAAGCGCGATCGTCAGCACACCACGGTAAAACTGCCTGTCGCCGATATACTTACTCTTATTCATAACACACTCACGAGGGGCAATGAATCCGCCCCTCCTTTTCTTTGTTTCTATTGCTTTGAAACGCCCTTTGGGATGCTCTCCCTCCGTTATCTCATAATTGCCTATGGCTACTAGAATTCGGGCGGCCATAGAGTAGCGCCGCATCGGGGCATAACGGAGCCTGCAGATGCAAGGCGGGCATTGGATCAAGCTGAGGGGCCGTTTCCGGCCCCGGGGAACTGTATGTTCAGATCAGTTGGTAGGTAGCTTTTTTGAATAGGTATTCGCCGACTTCAAAGCGCTTCGGATCTACCTTTACCGCGAGTTCGCTCGTCGCCAGGAAATCCTGCGTCACCCGGACGAACAGTTGTTTGCCGTCGGTTTCGACCAAATAATACGCGGCCGTGTTCTCAATCTGATCCAAGGCGTTATGGATGCCCGGCCGTGTGATGAAATCCATGACCCGTGCCAGCGCGCCCATCTTCTTGTAGCGGATCAGCGGGTAGATCGCATCCGCCGTTTTGTACTTTTCGTAGCAGGCTGCATCCTTCTTGCTTCTGCATTTGCCGGATTTTTCAAACGAAGCGAGTGTGATCGGTTCCTTCATTTCATGAATTTCCAGCAGATCATCATCTGCCAGAAGATAATCGACACTGACTCCGAGGAGCTGCGCCATCGCCTTCAGATTATTGATATCCGGCATTCCTTTGTCGCTCTCCCATTTAGCTATGGCCGAACGGGACACGCACATTTTTTCCGCAAACTGCTCCTGTGATAAACCTGCCTGTTTTCTGGCTTCCTTTAGTTTTTCTCCAAATGTCATGATAAGGACCTCCTTGCGCCAAGCGCGATGAATTTTACATTTTCATCATAGGGTCTGTCTCCCGTGACATGCAAGAGACGAACTGTAACCACCCTGTTACGCTTCGTAACAAAGGGTGGGATTCCGGCATTTTCGATCACTTCTGATACAGCGCAGCCAGCTGCTCGAATTTGGGCAGGCTGCGAATTACCATGTCGGTGTCGACGCAGTAGGCGATGCGGAAGTAGCCGGGGCAGCCGAAACTGTCGCCGGGCACGATCACGAGGTCGAGTTCGAGTGCCTTCTGGCAGAAAGCGACCGCGTCGTCCTCGAGTGCCTTCGGGAAGATGTAGAAGGTTCCGCCGGGGCGCACTACGGTGAAGCCGAGCTCCACAAGTTTGTCGTACAGGATATTCATATTCTTCTCATAGACCGAGAGATCACTCGTCTGGTCCAGGACCTCCGCCACGCCCAGCTGAATGAGCGACGACGGGCAGTTATGTCCGATGCCGCGGCTGATCTGGCCGCACATGGGCACAATGTACTCCGCATCGACCGCGCGCGGATTTACCGCCACGTAACCGATACGCTCGCCCGGCAGGCTCAGGCTCTTCGAGAACGAATAGCAGCTGATCGTATTGTCATAGTATTTGCTCACATAGAGCGGCTTGCGTCCGTCGAACTGGATCTCGCGGTACGGCTCGTCGCTGATGATAAAGATCTCGTGGCCGTACTCCTCCTGCTTCGCGCGCAGGATGTCGGCGAGTTTGCAGATGGTCTCCTCCGAATACACGATACCGGAAGGGTTGTTCGGCGTGTTGATCAGGACAGCCGCCACCTTCGGGTTCAGCATCGAAATGAAGGCATCCACATTGATCTGGAAATCGGCAGTGTTCGCCGGAACGACCTTCAGGACGGCGCCGGTCTGGTCGACGTACGGATGGTACTCCGGGAAGAACGGGGCGAATGTCAGCACTTCGTCGCCCGGCTTCGTCACCGCACGAACTGCGTGGGCGATCGCTCCGGCCGCGCCGCTGGTCATGAAGATGTGATCCATCTTATAGTCCATGCCGAAACGACGGTTCAGGCTGTCCGCCACGGCCTGACGCACCTGGGGCAATGTCAGCGACGGGCTGTAGCCGTGCAGCGTCATCGGATCGCGCGTCTCCAACAGCTCGATCGTCTTCTTTGTATAGTCTTCGGGGCAGGGCACGCTGGGGTTACCCAGGCTGAAATCGAAGACATTTTCCGCTCCGATCTCCTGCTTCCGCTTCGTTGCATACTCACTCATCTGGCGAATGACCGACTTATTCTGTAGCATCGCCTTATAGCTCTGATTGATCATTTCATTCTATCCTTTCATTCATACGTCGATATATTTGATCGTGAAAAACGGATCGCCGAGGCGATCGAACTCCATCATCATGTAGGATGGCCTGCGGTCCTGCTGGCGCGGGTACGAGATGCTTCCCGGGTTCACTGCGATCAGGCCGTTTTTGATCTCCACTACCGGCCGGTGCGTGTGCCCGAACATCACGATGTCCATGCCCATGCCGCGTGCGTCCTGCAGGATGTACTCCAGGCTCAGCGACACCCGGTACATGTGCCCGTGCGTCAGCAGGACATTGTAGCGGCCAATGCGGATCTCCTTCTCGCGGGACAGGTCCGAAAACGCCGAGTCACAATTACCCGCGACGATCTCGAGCGGACAGTCGATCATGTCCAGGATCTCGCCCGCCTTACCTTCGGAGTCGCCGAGGTGGATCAGCAGGTCAATGTGTCCCTCCGCCTCGAGCGCGCGCTTTAAGTTCCCATGCGCCCGGTGCGTGTCAGACACGATCATGATCCGTGTTTTTTCCGTAACTTCCATGCTTAAAACCATCTTTCCTCGATAATCTTCTTCATCGCGCGCAGCGCCTTTCCTCGGTGACTGATCGCGTTCTTCTCCTCCGCCGTCAGCTCCGCGCTCGTTTTGCCGTACTCCGGCAGGAACAGGATCGGGTCATAGCCGAAACCGCCCGAGCCTGCGGGCTTCTGAGCCACGAATCCCTCCATGATGCCGAACGTCGTCACGCGGCGCTCCTTTTTGCCGTCCGTGGCCGGCAGATATGCGGCGATCGCGCAGACGAAACGCGCGCTCCGCGCGTCGTCCTTCGCATTGGCCAGGCGCTCGATGATGACCGAATTCTTCACATCGTACGAGGTGTCCTCGCCCAGATACCGGGCGGAATAGATGCCCGGTTCGCCATTGATATAGTCTACGACCAGACCGGAGTCATCCGCCAGAATGATCGCATCCTTCAATTCTTCTATGTTCTGCTCCTCGATGTAGGCGCGTAAGGTGTCCACCTTGATCTGCGCATTCTCCTCGAAGGTCGAACCGTCCTCAACGATCTCAACTCCCGACAGGCCCGCTTCCTTCAGCGAAACGACCTGTACACTCAGGCCCTGTAAAATCATGCGGATCTCCCGCAGTTTCCCCTCATTCGAGGTAGCAAATAATATCGTTCTCATGCATTTTCCTTTCGAAATACCGGACTCGGACCGGGAAATGAATAAAAGTCCGTGCGCAACATACCGTTGTAGATCTTGCGTTTTTTCGCAGCAGGGCGGCCGAACGCCTCCTCAACGCCCTCAAACGGCGTAATCACGTAGGCCGACCAGCATTCCAGCCTCTTAAACGCGTCCGCAAAGCTTTTATACAGGGCGGGCAATGCTGCCTGCTCCTCAAGGCGGACACCGTACGGCGGGTTCGTCACGACGAAACCATAGGACGCCGGATGCTTCATATCCGCAACGTCGCGGCGAATCAGCTTGATCTGCTTCTCCACACCGGCAGCGCGTGCATTGGCAAATGCGAGTTTCAGCACGTCGCGGTCGATATCGGAACCGATCAGCAAGCCTTCCGGCACGTTTTCCTTCAAGCGATCGGACGCTTCATTGCCCGCGTCATACCAGGCGCGGCGGGTCACGATATTCTTCCACTGCTCCGCGGTGAATTCGCGGTTCATGCCCGGCGCCATGTCAGCCGCCATCATCGCAGCCTCGATCAGGAAGGTGCCGCTGCCGCAGAACGGATCCATCAAAACACGGCCGGGGGTCCACGGCGTCAGCTGCAACAGGGCCGCCGCCAGCGTCTCGGAGATCGGCGCACGCGCCGTCAGTTGCCGGTAGCCGCGTTTATGCAACGGCTCACCGCTCGTATCGAGGGCCACCGTCGCGATATCCTTCATCAAAAAGACACGCACGGGGTACTCCACGCCTGTCTCGGGAAGCTCGGATACCCGCAGTTTCTCGCGCAGGCGCTCGACCATCGCCTTCTTCATGACCGACTGTATGGTCACCGTCGCGGTCAATTTACTCTTCACGGACGATGCCTTCGTCACCCAGAACCTGCCGTCCGCGGGGATGTAGTCCTCCCACGGAAGCGCCTTCGTGCACTCGAACAGCATGTCGAAGGAATCGGCCGCGAACGAACCGACCTTCCACAGCACACGCTCTGCCGTGCGCAGGAAAACATTGGCCCGGGCCACGCCGGCCACGGGGCAGCGAAACGTAACGCGCCCGTCCTCGACCTGCGTGATCTCATAGCCCAGATCCGTCACTTCTTTTTTCAGGACCGCCTCCAGCCCGAAATGGCACGGGGCGATCAACTCTATCATATCGAACATAAAAACCTCAAATTATCACCAGAATACGAAGAATTCTTTCAGCTTCATCCAGTAGGATGCCGGGTATGCGACGAAGTTGCCGTTATACTGGTTCACCAGGAGCATCAGCCCTACAAAGATCGTGATCAGGAAGACGCATACCGCGACCGCCATGACCGCCTTACGCATCGCGTCACCGAACACGGAGAAACCTTCATGAGCCTCCAGCAAAACGAAGAGGCCGATGATGCCCAGGACCACTGCGAAATCGTAGGTATAACGCCAGATGACGCCGCCCATGCTGTAGTCTAGGATCGCCAGGAACACGGAGGTTCCGATGCCGGTCAGATACAGGATGTGGCGCATCCGAATATTGACGTTCTCGCCTCCCGCCGTGCTGACGTCTGCCCCATCGCGGATCTGCACACGGCGAACGCGGTGCAGGATGAATGCGAAGAAGGACATGATGATCAGAGGATAGTTGAACAAGCCGAAGTTACTGTCGACGTAAACATAATAGCCATAGTCGCTCAGTTTCGAACTCATGATCTGCACGAACGGGAAGTCCAGAGTGAACCTCGCGGGATGGAAGAAATAGTGATACAAAGCAGGCAGAATTCGGTTGAATGAAAAATGGTTCTGCCGGATATCGCTGACGGTCAGCTGGTAAGAAGTACCGAACTCAAACGGGCTGCCGAAGCGCGCAAAGTTAAATATGCACACCAGACCCGCGCCGATCAGCGTCGGGATGATGAAGCACAAAAAAGCATTCAGTTTGCGATCCGAATCCGTCTCCGTCTTCAGGTAATGGATGAAGATCGGGATGCAAAGGGCGATGCCCATCAGCGATGCGCTCACGCGGGATGCGACCGAGATCAGCAGGCAGAATCCGGACAATGCAAACAGGATCGACGCCGCCTTCTTCGACTCCGCACGGCACGCGCGCAGGGACACATATAAGAAGATCAGCAGGCTCGTCACGCCGGACAATGTCGCGATGTAGTAGACCGAGGACCAGCCACGCTGCATGAGCAAAAGGCCGGAGGCAAAGGTCGCTGCCACACTTCCCAAAAGAAGCAGGATCAAATTCACTCGGATCTTAAATACACGGATCAGTTCGTAGATCACGCCGAAGAGCGCGGCCACGCCGAAGAATGCGTAGATGGTCATGACGACGCCCGCAGACGGGACGCTCCGGAAGACCATGTAATACGGATAGTACACGAAGATGACCGGTGCTATACCGAAGTATGAGTAGTATTTTCCGTTATAGAGCGCACGGTCCCACAGGGCGGATACGCCGTCGCGCTGGCCGCGGTCGTACGGGTTTTCGAGCGCCAGAAGCTCCGGTGACGGCTCCACATCCAGAGACAGCCGTCCCTTCTTCAAAGCATCGAATTGCTGCACGTACGGCTGCTGCGAAGCAACATTCGTGAGCGGATAGTCGATTTTCTTCTTAACATTCGCACCCAGCAGGGCAAAATAGACCCACAACACCATCAGCAAACACAAGCCCATCGTCGTCAAAAAGGCGAGTCGGTGCGAGCGGTCGTCCGGGTCGAATACGATCTCCCAGAGACGCATTTTCCAGATGATGTAGATGCCTAGAACGAGGATAAACAAGACCAGAAAACGCCCGAAATGGAACAAGTGCAGTTTCGCTCCGTTCAGGACCATGTTGCCGACCACGTAGTCGTCGGTCGCCTTTGCAAACGTGATCTGGACCACCATCAGGTCGCTGTGACTCCCCAGAAGCAACTGGACCTCCTGCTGCGTATCCATGACCGGAAACGTCTGCGTCGAGATGGCATTCAGAGTACGCGGTGTCGATTTCGCGACGATCGAGATCGTCGCGTTGGCGTAGACATTGCCCTCTTTCTTCTGGTCGAGCGTGGAAAATGTCAGCGAATGCAAGCCCGCGATGTCGCCCTGGAAGATCAGCGTGCCGCCGTTCTTTGATACGTACAGTGCATCATTCTTCCACTCCAGGCCATCCCGGACATGCATCACGAAATGGTTTTCATTTGTCGTCATCGCTTCCCGGAGCGAATACTCCTTCCGCGTTCCGAAGATCACATAGTGATATTTCATAAACGAAACAAAGAACTCGACCATCAGACAGGCAAATAAGATCAGGCCAATGGTCAGCCATATGTTTCTCTCTTTCTTCTCCCTCATAATTCCCCCTGGTTCTTTTTTTCAGGTATATACTCCCTCAATATTTAATCATAGCATTTTGCGCGGAAAATAGCAAGCAGTGAGCCATGCGGCCGGAAAACGCCGTTTACGAACGTTTTCGGACATATGGCGAACGCCCATTATGAGCGGTGAAGCCCAACGAAGTGGGGCGGGAGCCGCGAATAATGGAGCGCTGGTAAAGGCGCGAAGCGCCGACAGCGCGGAGCTTGCGGCAAGCAGTGAGCCATGCGGCCGGAAAACGCCGTTTACGAACGTTTTCGGACACGTGACAACGGGGACGGTTCCTTTTGTCACGCATTGATTTCCAAGGACAATTATGCTACAATCTAAACATCCGCCGGTGCGCTTAAATCGCGCGCTTCGGCCGGCGACGGACCCTGTCCATTTCGTGGTCCATTGTCTTCTTTTATGATTATTTCGCACATATGAGGTGACCTTATGTATAACTCGGCCAATATCCCGTCGAAGGGCTACACCCACGGCGGCAAATTCCACGCGGACGATGTTTTTTCGACCGCCCTCCTGCAGATCTTAAATCCGGACTACACCTATGAGCGCGGTTTGACCCCGCCGTCCGACCCCGACATCATCGTGTACGATATCGGCCTCGGCGCTTTCGACCACCACCAGGCGGACCGCCGGGTGCGCGCAAACGGCATACCCTACGCGGCCTTCGGCCTGCTTTGGGAGGCTTTCGGCCCGCGGCTTCTGCCCACTATGTGGGAGAAATTCGACGAAGATTTCATCCAGCCTCTGGACCTTTCGGACAATACCGGCGTGACGAATGCATTGGCCGATGCCATCGACTACTTCAACCCCTCGTGGGATGCTTCCGCACCGGTCAATACCGGCTTCCCGGAAGCCGTGGCACTGGCGAAGCAGGTCCTGACGAAGGCGATCGAACGCTATGAAAGCATGGCGCGCGCGAAGGAACACGTTGAGAAGGCGCTTAGTCAGGCGGAGGATCACATCCTGATCCTGCCCAGCACCATGCCCTGGAAGAGTTTCGTGACTCCCGAGATCGATTTCGTCGTCTACCCGTCCACACGCGGCGGCTACAACGCGCAGGCGATCGACCTGGACATCGAGGCAGGTACCCATCGCTGCGAGTTCCCGAGCGAGTGGTACGGTCACTCCGACGCCGAGCTCGTCGCAATCTCCGGCCGCCCCGGCCTCCGCTTCTGTCACAAGAGCGGTTTCCTGCTCGCGGGCGATGACCTCGACACCGTTCTGGCGGTCTGCAAAGAAGCGATCGCTGCTAAATATGGAACGAATCAGTAAATAGAAAACAAACAAAAAAGCTTTCAGATCCTAGATCAAAAGGATTTGAAAGCTTTTTAAATGTTCATGAGGCACGCGGGAATCGAACCCGCGACAACTTGATTAAAAGTCAAGTGCTCTACCGACTGAGCTAGTGCCCCATATGTTTTTCTGAACGGCGTGCACAGTAAGCACCCCGAGCAGGGCTAGCTGGATTTGAACCAGCGAATACAAGAATCAAAATCTTGTGCCTTACCCCTTGGCGATAGCCCTTTATGCACCGTCCGCAGACAGTAAAAAAACGGCGAAATCGCCTCACCGTCGTAAAAGTCTCGAAATTATTCCGATCCGAAACTTGCCCGAAACCTCTTCACACCTCAGCGCTTCCGCGCTTATTAAAGAAGCTTCCCGAGTTTTGATTTTGATCTTCAAAATCAAAACAGGGTGGGTACAGGGATTCGAACCCTGGACCTTCAGAACCACAATCTGACGCGCTAACCAGCTGTGCTATACCCACCATAAGTATGCGTCTGCGATCTTTATGAAAAAAGCCACCCCATATATATCGGGACAGCTCCCACCTGCTTGATACCGCAAAAGCGGGTGATGGGAATCGAACCCACGTATCTAGCTTGGAAGGCTAGTGTTCTACCATTGAACTACACCCGCAAACGTTTCATCGGGGTGACAGGATTCGAACCTGCGACCCCCTGGTCCCAAACCAGGTGCTCTAGCCAAACTGAGCCACACCCCGGCGGATCATATGCGCGGTATCTTTGACGCAAGTGACATTATATCCTACTTACGGTCGGTTGTCAACTGTTTTTTTCATTTGAAGTATGTATTAATTTCATCCGGGTACTATTCCGGG
>DBXX01000117.1:0-545 GCA_002309675.1 Lachnospiraceae bacterium UBA1201 | reverse complement strand
GGGTTTGTTCGCTTTTTCTCCTCTCTCGGCTGCTATACCAAGCAAAATCGGCGAACAAATCGCCCATTTCGTCCGATTTGTTCGCCGAAGGCTAGTTTAATTACGGCAGAGCCGGTATGCCTGCCATTTTCCGACATGCATGCGCAGGGCAAACACCGACTCACCGCGCGCCGTAAACAGCGGCTCGAGCGTACGGCCGCTCTCCACATCTGTGAGAGTTACATTGCCCGCGATGTGCAGCATCATGTCCTGATCCTGCGTAAACCGGTCGTTGTACGGATACAGAACGAAGGTATCGTTGTCATAGAAGAACAGGCTGACCTGCGGGCCGCCCTCCAAATAGATCTCCGGGGACAATTCCCGCCGCATGAGCATCAGAATCCGCTCCGGCAGATATTTGATCTGGCCGAACGCATCCGGCAGGTTCAGCGTCACCAGCTCGCCGTCGCCGTAGGTGTCGCGAAGCAGCAGCGAATAGCTCTCCTCTTCGTGACAGTGGGGACCGTCCCCGGTGTCACATCAATACTTGCGGATGGCCTGGTTTT
>DBXX01000068.1:2365-22516 GCA_002309675.1 Lachnospiraceae bacterium UBA1201 | reverse complement strand
ATGCCCCGTATCGCTTATCTGGCAAATGATGAAGCGGATTTCTTCGCTCGTCTTGATCGTCTGATGGATATTTCCGCGCGGTCTCTGAAGATCAAGCGTGGCGTTATCACAAAACTTTTGAATGAAGGTCTGTATCCGTACACCAAGCGTTACCTTGGAACCTTCGATAATCACTTCTCAACGATCGGTCTGGTCGGCATGAACGAAGCCGGATTGAACGCAAAGTGGATCAAGGCCGACATGACGGATGAGAAGACACAGGAATTCTCCAAGCGTGTCCTCAACCATATGCGTGAGCGCCTGTCCGATTATCAGGAGCAGTATGGTGACCTCTACAACCTGGAAGCTACGCCTGCTGAGTCTACGGCATATCGTCTGGCGCGTCACGATAAGAAGAAGTTCCCGGATATCATCAGTTCCGGTATGAACGGTGAGCCTTACTACACCAACAGTTCCCACCTGCCTGTCGGCTATACAGAGGATATCTTCGAGGCTCTCGACATTCAGGATAAGTTACAGACCCTGTATACATCAGGTACCGTATTCCATACTTTCCTCGGAGAGCGTCTGCCTGACTGGAAAGCAGCAGCGAAACTCGTTCGTACGATCGCTGAGAACTATGAGCTGCCGTATTATACATTGTCCCCGACTTACTCCGTATGCCAGTCTCATGGCTACATCAGCGGCGAAGTCGAGATGTGCCCGATCTGCGGCAAGAAGGCCGAGATCTACAGCCGTATCACCGGTTACTACCGTCCGGTACAGAACTGGAACGAAGGCAAGCGCGCAGAGTTCACGGATCGTCTGGTCTACAAGATCGACCCGAAGGAAGTTGCTGCCCGCGGCGGGCATCCCATGCAGTCGGTTTCCGCAGTAGATAAACTCGAGACCGGAGCAGAGCAGACCGCTGCACCGGCTGAGAAGCGTATGCTTTTCACCACGAAGACCTGCCCGAACTGTAAGATCGCGAAGACCATGCTCGGTGATATGGAGTATGAGGTCATTGATGCCGAGGAAAATGCGGACCTGGTATCCAAATACGGCGTTATGCAGGCTCCGACCTTTATCGTAACGCACGGAGATCAGATGGAGAAATACACCAATGCATCTGAGATCAAACGTTATGTAGACAGCGTTTCCAAGGGTTGATGTAAACGTTTTTTCAAAGAATATATGAAAAAGGGATCGTCCGGCGGACGATCCCTTTTTATTTCAATTTTTTTAGAAAGTATTGACAAAACAAAATTTACATGCTAATAATATAATCAGAGTATTGATAATGTGAATTGAATTGGCAAAATTGATAAACGACAGGTGGCTGATATGACATTAGAAGCGAAAGAACTGACAAAAGAGTACGGCAAGAAGAAAGCGTTGGATACGTTTTCATATACGTTTCACGAGGGAATCTACGGACTTCTGGGCCCGAACGGCGCAGGTAAATCCACGTTGATGGGCATCTTGACGACAGGACTGAAGGCAACCTCCGGAAAGGTTTTCTGGGACGGAACGGATATCGCTTCTATGGGGAAAAACTACCGCGGTCTGGTAGGCTTTATGCCGCAGCAGCAGCGCGTTTATGAGGATTTCACACTGATGCGCTTTCTGTACTACATCGCAGCCCTGAAAGGTAAGAAAAAGCAGGAGGTCGCTGACGAGATCGACGAGATCATCCGCAGTGTTAACCTCTGGGATGTCCGCAATGACCGGATCGGAACGTTTTCCGGCGGCATGAAACAGAGGACACTATTGGCGCAGTCGATGGTCGGCGACCCTTCGATTCTGATCATGGATGAACCTACAGTCGGCTTAGATCCGAAGGAGCGGGTTCATTTCCGGGAGCTGGTCAGCAAAACAGCAAAAAATAAGATCGTGATCATCGCAACACATATCGTCAGCGATCTGGAGAAACTGGCATCGGAGATCATCTTTTTAAATCATGGGAAGATCGTCGAAAGCGGTACGCTGGATGCCCTGTATGAAAAATACGGCAGCGAAGGCGGAACATCCGTGGAAGAGATCTATATGCACTTGGGGATGGAGAGTAAATAAATGTTCCGACACGAATGGTTTAAGATTCGGCACAATAGAAGATTGCTGTTCTTTCTGGTGGGTTTACTGTTCCTGAACGCACTCTATTTTTGGTACCATTCCGAGCGTCAGACGGTTCCTGCCCATTCCTACCGGGCATTGTCCGCAGATCTTCGTTCCATGGATGATGATGAAGCAATAAGTTTGCTCACGACGATGAAAGAGGAGACATATAATCTCTTATATATGCAAATGGTCCGGGGCAATGAAGAATACCCGAAGTATAGTGATACGCTGTTTACGGAACGTGAATTATACGGTTTAAAGGACGCGGAATACTCCGATATCAAAGGGTATCCGCAGTTTCTGAAGAAGGCAGCCGGTGCTGCGGATGAATATCGCGCCATCCTGACCCTGCTCGGCGGAGACCGATCGAAACTGAAGGACATCGAGAAGACCAGTAAAGAGTATGAAGCCCTGCAAGGGCTGACTATAAGACAGACGCACACAAAGGGCATCGCGGAAGCACTGTCCCTGCCCAGTCTGATCTTCCTGGAACTGCTCATGGCTGTTTTACTGATCTCCGTGATCTTTACGAAAGACAAAGAACAGGGCCTCCTGCGTATGTATTTCTCAATGAAAGCCGGACGCGGCCGGATGTTCCTGACCCGCATGGCAGCCATCGCGACCGGCTGCGCCTGCTGTAATCTGTTGTTTCTTTTGACGACACTGCTTACGGGGTGCCTTCTTTACGGTATGCCGGTCGCCTCGTTCCTGGCGCAGCCGATCCAGTCCCTGATCGGTTACAAACAGACGGTCCTGCGTATCAATATCGGCACATTTCTGTTTTTGGTATATGTATGGTCCTGCCTGGTGTCCATTGCGGTCGCGTGTATCACGGCGGTCGTCAGCTCGCTGGTATCATCGGCCATGAAGGTCTACATTTTTCTGTTTACCTTTATCGGCGTCGAAGGTATCCTGTACCTCAGGATCGATGACCTGAGTTATCTGGCGCCGTTTAAGCGCATCAACCTGATATCGTTTGCGGATCCGGGCTACACCATTGCCCGATATCACAATGAGATGATCTTCGGGAAACCGGTCAGTTATCCGGTAGTTGCTCTCGGGATCCTGCTGATGGCTCTGATTGTATTCGGAGCACTGGGATACATCCTGTCGGAAAAGGGCATCGGAGTCATTCCACGCCGCGGACGTGCGCTGCGTATCCTGAATGCCGGCGGAACCTCGATGGAACGTTCGTTCGGTACCCATACCCGTCTGGGCATGCATGAAAGCGTGAAGTATCTGCGTTTTGAGCGGATCGGGTATATACTGGTCCTGCTGGCGGTCCTGGTCGTGGTAACCGCAAAACCGTATTCCAATCACTATTCAACGATCGAAGAGATGTTTTATCAATCCTACCTCTATCGTTTGAAAGAGACAGAACCGAAGGATTACGTGGATGTACTCCAAAGATTCGAAGAGGAAATGGAGATGGAGGAACGCAGTTCTTCCGACCCTTCCTCCCTGCAATATAAGCGGACTGCACTGACGAAGATCGGGGACTATATCCGCTATCTGCAGACCAAGGAAGGGGCGCGCGCAGTCGACAGTCGCGGATACGAGCGATTGTACAATGACCGGAAACAGAATGTGATCCTGGGTATCGGTGCCATCCTCGGCGCGATCCTGTGCGGCACGGCTGTTCTGGCATCCGAATACCGTACGGGCATGGCCGGACAGATTCGAATCAGTCCCCGGCGCACTCGGGTCTATCTCTATAAAGGCCTGTTGCTGTTCGGAGCGCTGGTTCTCGTTTTTGCAATGATCTACGGCCGGTACCTGTTCCAGATTTTGAAAGGGTATGGAACCGAAGGCATACAATTCCAGGCGAACAGTATCATGGACTGGTCGGGATATGCATCGGGAATCCGCATCAGCGGAGGCATCGCCATCCTGTTTTTAAAGCGCTTTGCCGGAATGATCCTGTGTGCCGCGGTCGCAGTCTTTTTGACGACTAGGGTCAAAAGTTTTCTTTTGACATGTATCGTATGCATCGTGGTTCTAGGCGTGCCGCTTTTACTGTGTCTGCGTGAATCAGGTATTCTGTCTTATATCATGGCAAACTGGTTCTTCCTGTAATTTCGTATGAAAAAACCGGTTCCGACATCAAAATAAAAAGAGCCGCCTGGCCGGGATTCGGTCAGGCGGCTTGTTATATGTTGCGGGAAACTCAAGGCTCAAAGGTGATCAGATCGGCAGCATAGGGCAGACTTTCGATCCAGTCACAAAAGGTATGCCATTCCGCCAGTTTGTGATGTCTGCGGGAACGGTAGATATTGATCATGGTCTCGTAGTTGAAGGTCAGCGTGCGCATCTGGTTGTACGAGGTTGGAAGCAGCTGGATCAGATCGTACCAGTCCTCCTTGGATTTCGTCTCGATGTAGCGCAGGCGGATCTCCTCCAGTTTGTCGACGATGGTCTGCATGAAGGCGAGGGTATCCGGCGTCATGTGGTCACAGGAAAACTGGGAGATATCGAAGGGAGCGGAATGGATCTTATGCATGGTGCTGGTGGAATTCGCTACTGTAGCAATTTTATAAGTGTCATATTCTTTCCACCAGTAGAGCGGAGCAGTAACGTCGACACTGATGAAGATCATGCGAAGAAACTTGCGGTGGTCGCTGCCGGCACGCGCCAGACGCTTCGCCAGATCCAGATCGTTTTCTCCGAAATGGAAGCCGTTTTCATCGGTTGTGCTGTCCATGCGCGCCCAGCTGTTCATGGGATTTCGCGCGCCGCGGATCGCATTTTCAAAGTTCATAACACAGGTATTGGCAATGGATAACATAGATGCTCCTTCTTAGAAACGATGATATTTTACATGAATTCGTCGATATACCGGTGCCAGGATATCGACCGGTCCGTATCCTTTGAACCGACACTGGCTTTATTATAATCGATTGGCCCATTTCTTACAAGTATTAATCGGATTTGACTTGTCATTTTCCGTTGTATTTGCTATAATTAATGCTATACAGTAAGACGATGACACTGCATAAAATCGTGGAAAGGAAGGGGAGCGTTTATGAAGATCATTGTTGCTGCAGATAAAAAGAACGGCATCGGAAAAAACGGAAATCTTCTGGTTCGGATTCCGGCAGACCAGCGACGTTTTCGTGAGATCACCATGGGGAAGATCATAGTCATGGGACGTAAGACGTTTGAGTCGCTTCCCGGACAGATCGGTTTGTACGGCAGGAAGAATATCGTGATCAGTTGCAATCCGGAGTATAAGGCGAAGGGAGCCGAAGTCGTTTCCTCGTTCAAGGAGGCGATCGCCTATCTCAATGAGTGCCTGAACGAAGGATATACAGGGGACGATATCTACATCATCGGCGGTGAGAGCATCTATAAACTGTTCCTTCCGCTTTGCGACACGGTCTACATGACGAAGATCATGTACGAGTATGAAGCCGATACGTTTTTCCCGGAGCTTAAGGAAGAAGACGGCTGGAAACTGGTCTCTGAGAGTGACGAGGAAACGTATTTTGATATTGAGTATTTCTATAGGGAATACCACAGAGATCTGTAGAAGGAGGATATGCTATGAAGAAACAACAACACTATGTCATTACTCTCGGTCGTAAGTACGGCTCAGGCGGCGGAGAAGTTGCGAAGAAACTGTCACAGAAACTCGGTATACCGTATTATGACAAAGAGATCCTCCAGATGGTCGCTGACGAGAGCGGTATCAAAGAGAGCTACTTCCATGTAGCGGATGAACGTGCCGGCGATAAGATACTCTATAAGATCATCAAATCGATGTCACCGAAGATCTCCTCTCCCTCAGTGGATGGAAATATCCTTTCGGACGATAATCTTTTTATGTTCCAGTCTCAGGTCATTCAGAAGCTGGCAGAGCAGGAGTCCTGCATCATTATCGGACGTTGCGCCGATGTCGTACTTAGGGATCATCCGAAGGTAGCCCGTATTTTCATTAATGCGGATCGCGTTCCCCGTATGCTGCGTCTGAAAGAGCGCCTGGGTGTGGACACCAACAAAGAGATCGAGAAGATCATGAAGAAGACCGACAAACAGCGGTCGGATTATTACAATTACTACACGGGTAAAAAATGGGCAGACATGGATAATTATGACCTGATCCTGGACAGCGGTGTCCTCGGGATCGACACCTGTGTAGATGTGATCGCGGCATATGTCGAGATCCGCGGTTTCAAAGAAGCCGATAAATAAGCAAACGATACAGGGCAAGAAATGAAAAAGAAATCCACACGGTTTATGGTCCTGATCATAAGCCTGGTCGTTACAGGCCTGCTTGCCATCGGAGCCATTGTGTTTTTCGCGGTAAAGGGCGGAGTACTGCCTTTTGGCGGAACCGATGAAACGAAGGCATTGATCTCTCTGAATAGTGACACAACGGAAGCGGCCTCCGATGTAATTGCATCGGAGGATCTGCCGGATACGGTTGCGGATACCGAAGATATCACGGAGCATAATTCCGAGATGGCAGAAGAACCCGTCACCCAGGCATCTTCCGAAGAGAAAACCACAGAGAAAACAGACGAAACCGAAGAAAATACAAATGAAGAGCGAAAGGTAAACTGGCCACACGAGCGAAAGGGAGTATGGGCAGCTATTTCGCATGCAGAGGATGAAGACGAGTTGGATTATTCCATGTCGTTGTTTTCGGATGCGTATGTTTCCGGCAAAACACCCCTCCGCCTGTTCGGAGGACAGTATAACCGCCTCGTTTTCTATAACGATTCGGATGAGACTTGTGAGATCTACTTCGATCCTTCCCCGGAGGCAACACCTTCGGATAACATCTTTACTTTGAAAGCCGGAGAGAAGAAAGAGTTTCGGTTTAAGGTGAAGGAAAATATTACCGCTAACTATGCGTTGGCATATTCGTGTAAGACCCGTAGCTCCTGTTATATCCAGAATAACGATCAATTAAAGAAACTCAATCGTGAGTTTGATCTGCCGGACGGCACGGTCGTTCATTTGGAAGGTGCATCTTCGAGTTACGATATTCATGAACTTTATAAAATTCCTCCTTGCGAGATCGTTTGGAAGGGTGCCGGTGTGACTGGTCAGTTTATCGCATTAAATACCAATGCGACAAAATGGAACGATGAAATGATCTCCGGTAATTATGAGGTGGGCGGCGCTTCCGGTGTCGAGCTTACCGGTGTTTCCCTGCTGCCTTCCCGGAATTCATTTATCAAAAGGGAACTGAAGTATGAGCAGATCGGAAATGCATTCAAAGTAGGCATCCCCATCGATATCGAAATGGCGGGAACGACGAAAGCGCATCTCAACATAACCGCTAACGGTAACTTCGAACTTTCCGGAGAAGGTCTGAACGCTGACGGAACCGTTGATCTCTTTAAACCGGTGATCTGCAAGGTAACGAACCTGAAGGGCGAGAGTCACAGTTATCAGCTGAGTGCATCCTATGAAAGTTATAATGTTCCGGTCGTATACATCACTACTTCGAATGGAAAAATGGTATCCAGCAAAACGAAATATATAACCGGTACGTTCTCTATGGACGCCGATAATGTTCCGGGCATCGATTCGATCCCGCAAGTGCCCATGCAGATCAAAGGGCGCGGACACAGCACATGGAAGAAGAATAAGAAGCCATTTAACATCAAATTCGATCAAAAGGTAAGCATTTTAGGCCTACCTTCCAATCGTGACTGGGTCATGCTCGCGAATTATTTCGACCCTTCCATGGCGCGAAACTATATTTCCTTCGAACTTTCGCGGCAAATGAATTTCGATTTTACACCTTCAACATTTCCCGTTCAGGTCATCTATAATGGGAAGTATATCGGCATGTATTGCATCGGTGATAAGGTCGAAGTGGCGAGCGGACGCGTGAACCAGACCAAACATTCAGCGGAGGTCGACCGGGATTATCTGATCGAGGTCCGCGGTTATGAATCCGGTTATCGCATGGGCCATTCCGCCTTCAATGCGGGTCTGCTTAGAGAGATCGCGATCAAAAACCCCGAACCCGAAGAGATCACACCTCAGCAATACAAATACATATCGGATTATGTGATCGCGGCAAATGATGCCGTCGTAAACCTGACGAATTATGAGGACTACATCGATATAGATTCCCTGATCGACTGGTTCATCATCATGGAACTGACTTACAACTGTGACGGAGCGTTTAACCGAAGCGTGTTTATCCAGAAGAAAGCAGGGCAGAAGCTGACATTCCAGCCGGTATGGGACTTCGACCTGGCGCTCGGAAATGTCGGAAACCTTACACCTGAGTATGATTCCTGGGCATGTTCACAGAATGGTTTCACCGATACCGAGATCACGTGGGGAACATATCTGGTTCAGGATCCGAAATTCCGCGACCGTTTGCAGAAGCGTTGGGAACAGGTTCGGGATACTCTGCGTAAGACTGCTACAAATTCGCTCAAGACCATGCGCCATCTGATGGAGAAGGCCGGTGACGCGAACTACTCCATGTGGGTGGTTCCCGGTGAACGCCTCGGTTGGGAATGGGAGTTCGTATCTGCGTATACGAGTTATGAGCAGCACTTGGATTATATCGAGGATTTCTTTGAGAAACGCTTTAAGGTTTTGGATGATGTATTTATCGACCGAAAGCCGATGGCGATCTTTAAAGACGGTATGTTGATCAAAGGTTCCCAGGCATTTTTGCCCGGCGGTGAGATGGTGACGCTCCCCGATGAGGGAGAGACCGAGCCGAATCCTGAAACGGAGGAAAGTCCGGAGGAAACAGAAGAAGCCGTCGAAACGGGTGCGCCCGCGGAAACGTCGGAAGCGCAGAAGGAGACATTGCCCGAGGAGACGGTCGAGGTACCCGAACAAAGCGAAACTCCCGAGGCGGTATCGCCGAATACGGAGCCGGAAAACAATGATGACTAAACAAAGTAAAAATCGCTGGAATGGATACTACTATGGGAAACGGCAATAAAAAGCTTTGGACCAAAACTGAAAAGACGATCTTTCGGAGGAATCTCATTCTGGCGATCTCCTTCATGGTCGTCGTCGGACTGATCATATTTTTTGCGATCAAGACCCGTACCGACCACTCGAATATCACGCCGACCCTGGATGTTTCGGAGCTCGCCGGACCGGAGCCTGAATCGACGGTCTTCGACACGAATGCCAAACGTAAGCAACATGTCAATGAGGTCATCGAAAAAGCGAATAAAATGATCCTCGGCTATGATTATGATGGCGCGATCGACTATATCAGCAGCGATTCCGAGTATAAAGAGTCGCTGGAACTTTTGGAATTGGTCGAACATCTGAAATTGGAGAAGACTTCGTTGCCGACCTGGAATAAAGTCGATAAGGTGACCTGCCTGGCTTTTAATGCAATCGTCCATGAGAGCCGTTATGCCTTTGACGGAGATGATACTGCAAAGAAGTACAACAACAATAATCTGACGGAAAAAGAATTCAAAGCCATCCTTCAGAAACTCTATGACTCCAATTATATCCTCGTAAACCTGCATCAATTGTCCGGATATACAAATAAAAAACAGGAAGACGGAACGACGAAGTCCGTACGTACGAAGAAGAATTTGTATATCCCCGAGAATAAGATACCGATCGTTTTCGTTCAGCTTGAACCCAATTATCTTAAGAGTATGCGAGGCGACGGTTTTGCCTCCGGCTTGGTGCTTAAGAAGGATCAGTTGACCGCGCGGTATGACAATGAAGACGGAACGACTTATGGCGATTTCGACTATATTACGATCCTGAATGCGTTCATTGATGAGCATCCGGATTTTTCTTACTGTAACGCGCATGGCGTTTTAGCTGTTTCTCCTTCGGATGGCATCTTCGGATATGATATTTCCGATCCTTCGGCAGAAGGGTACTCCGACAACATTAGGCAGATTCAGAGTATCGGCGATCATCTCAAAGCCAACGGGTACGAGATCGCGAATGGCAGTTATTACAACAAAGTGATCAATGATTTCACCATCAGCGATTTCAAGGTGGATTTCCTGAACTGGCAGAAGACGGCAGGCGTACTGCTCGGTGAGAGCGATGTCTATGTATGGCCGACCGGTAAGGACACCGGATGGAAACTCTATTCCGGAGATAAATACGAGTACCTGAAGAGTAAGGGATATCATTACTATTGCAGCCTGATCAATGTACAGGAACCCTACTGGGTCCAGATCACCGAAGATTATTACCGTATGGGATGGATCGATGTGACAGGCGCAAGACTGTACAACGATATGAAAAACAACAAAACGATCTTAAAATTCTTATTTGATGCTTCCGAGATCTACGATACAGCCGGCAGGCCGTTCGTATATTAGGGCAGAAAGGATATGACGTGCCGAAACCTTTGATCAAATGGCCCGGGGGAAAAGCCTCCGAGCTGGAACAATTCCTTTATCTCATACCGCATTTCGATCGCTACATCGAGCCGTTTTTCGGCGGCGGTGCATTGTTTTTCGAACTGACTCCGAAACGCGCTCTGATCAATGATGTCTCCGAATCTCTGATGGATTTCTATATTCTGCTCAGAGATCGCGATGAAGCGTTGTATCAGTACCTGCTGTCGTATGATAATTCGTTTCGTAATATCCAGACGGTTGCAATGCAGCATTATGAGGACTTATACCAGCTGTTTTTCGAGCAGATCAACTTAAGCACGGATAAGGAAAAACTCACGGAAGCGGTTCATGGCCTGATCTACCTGATGGCAGATGATATCGCTGCAGGGTTTACAAAGCGTTTGGTTCCGGACCTGGATCTTTTCTTCGACACGCTCGTATATTACATGACCGATAAGATCATCCGCCTGGCTGCGAATTACAAAAAGTCGCCGATGTCCCAGGAGGATGTGGAAGATAACCTGATCACCGGCCTCACGAGCGGTTACTATATGTATTTCCGCAACGTTTATAACGATCTGTCGCTGAACCGCGGAGCCCGCGAGTCGATGTCCTATCGCTGCGCGAATTTCTACTTCATTCGTGAATACTGTTACGGTTCGATGTTCCGATACAATGCTAAGGGTGAGTTCAATATACCGTATGGCGGCATTTCCTACAACAAGAAGAACTTCCGGCAGAAGATCGATTATCTCTTTACCCGGGAAGTATCGGATGTGTTTGAAAAAACCGCGGTATATTGTCAGGATTTTGAGAGTTTTATCGAGCGCATTGCCCCTACGGAAAATGATTTTATGTTTCTGGATCCGCCTTACGATACCGAATTCTCGGACTACGAGGGCAAGGCGTTCACGAAGGCCGATCACGAAAGGCTGGCGACGGTTCTTCGTAAGACGAAAGCGAAGTTCCTGCTGGTTATTAAGAACACCGAATTCATTTACAACCTGTATAATGAGGGCTTTCAGATCTTACGTTTTCAGAATCACTACCTATATAACGTCAAAAGTCGAAATGACCGCGAGGCAGAGCATCTGATCATCACGAATATGGATGTTTCCGGCATAGAAGCGGTAAAATAGATTTTTTATTTGATTTTACGTTGCATATCCATTATAATGGAGTCAGTAAAAACACCCATTGACCCCGTGAATTTCACGGAATACAAAGAAACGGAGGTATTACCATGGATTTTAACACGATTAAAGAAAGTGCAGTTAATTTTGCAAAGTCAGTCGGAAAGAAGACTTCCGATACCGTTGAAGGCGTAAAGGTTAAGGGAAAGATCTCCACGGAAGAGAAGGCGATCAAGGCTACCATGCTTGAGATCGGACAGTACGTTTGGGATCGTTTTGAAGAAGGCGAGATCGTATCGGAGGATCTTATCTCTCTGTGCGAGACCATTCGCGACCATTATCATAACATCGAAACATTCAAGAAGGACCTCGAGGATAAGAAGGCCGGAAACGTTCCGGAGGAAGAGCCTGAGGTTACGGATTCCGAGAACGAGGAATAAACAGGAGGACGGACATGCCCGTTGAATTGAACAACAGTATTTACAAGTCACCCGAAGACGCGAAGATCGCGGAGGTAAAGATGGCGAATGACGTCATCGCCATGATCGCGGCGATCGCGGCAGAGGAAGTAGAAGGTGTGGATTCCCTCTGGGGAAACACAGGCCATGAACTGATCGAAAAACTCAGCAAGAAAAACCTTGCGAAGTGCATCATCCTGAATATCAAAGACGGTACGGTACGGATCCGTGTTCGTATCGTGATAAAGTACGGTTATGTTGCACCTGAAGTATGTGCAGAGGTTCAGGAACGCGTTAAAACATCGATCACCAACATGACCGGTATGAACGTACAGGCGGTGGATGTATCCGTCTGCGGTATGGAATTATCCTAAGGAGTACGTTGATCATGAAACCGACTATTCTCAGAACGCACCTTTTCAATCTTTTGTTCCATCTCGGATTCTATTCGGATCCTGAGGAAGTGGACCGTCAGTTGCAGTTATATCTGCAGCCGGCAGAGAAGAAAAAGGCGAAGAAGCAGGCAGAAAGCGAGGCTTCGGAGCCGATCGAAGAAAAAGTGCATTGGTGGCGTATCGACGAAGAAGATCTTCCGGATCTTACCGAGGATGAATTTGAAACGGTCGCTCAGCGTTTTAACGATATTCGCTCACATTTACCCGAGATCGATGAGCTGCTCGCAGGATACTTGTCTTCCGGATGGAAGATAGACCGCGTAAGTAAGGTGGATCTGTCGATCCTGCGTCTCGCGATCTATGAGATTCGTTATGACGAGAATATCCCTGTTAAGGTAGCGATCAATGAAGCGGTCGAATTAGCGAAACGCTTCGGCGGCGACGATTCCTACAAGTTTGTTAACGGTGTTCTTCATAAGGCAGTTCCGGAGACGGAGTAACGCATGCAGCAAAATGTGTACACGGTATCCCAGGTAAATACTTACATCAAGAACATGTTCCGGCAGGACATCCTTTTGTCCCGCATCTGTGTTCGCGGCGAGATCTCGAATTGTAAGTATCATACATCGGGACACATCTATTTTACATTGAAAGAGGGAAGTATATCCGGCGCGGGCTTTGAAGCCGGCGCTTCTTCCTATGGTTCGGGAATTTCCGCTCTTTCCTGTATCATGTTTGCAAGCCGTCGTCCGGGGCTGAAATTCCAACTTCGCGACGGCCAGAATGTAAAAGTATCCGGATCGGTCAATGTTTACGAACGTGACGGAAAATACAGTCTGTATGCCGACATTATCGAGTTTGACGGTCAGGGCGACCTGTACCAGCGTTATCTGGAGATCAAGGAACAGCTCGAAGAAATGGGCATGTTTTCGGAGATCTATAAAAAGCCGATCCCGAAGTATTGCCGGAAAGTCGGTATCGTTACGGCACAAACCGGAGCGGCCGTACAGGATATCATCCAGATCGCAAATCGCAGAAATCCGCATGTCGAATTGTTTCTGTTTCCCGCATTGGTGCAGGGAGACGGGGCGGCGCAAAGCATTGCCCGCGGGATCCGGCAGCTGGATGCGATGGGGATGGACTGTATCATCGTCGGACGCGGCGGCGGTTCCATAGAAGATCTTTGGGCATTTAATGAGATCGCAGTCGCGGAAGCGATCTTTGCGGCGCAAACGCCGATCATTTCCGCAGTCGGTCATCAGACCGATTTTACCATCGCCGACTTCGTGGCGGACCTTCGTGCTCCGACACCCTCTGCTGCAGCCGAACTCGCGGTTTTCGATCTTCGTGAATTCATGGAATTACTGGAAGGATATCGACATGACATGGATATCACGATGGAGAAGATCATCGACCGGTATAAGCATAGCCTGAATGAGAAGTATCTGGGCTTAAAAGCCATGCATCCCGGGAAAATCCTGGAACAGCGAAAGGATCGCCTGAACCACATTCGGGAGATGCTGAACCAGAAGATGAACGCGATGCTCCTGCAGACTTCGCAGGATATGAAACGCAAAGAAGAAAAGATACATACACAGATGTCGCATTCCTTAGAGAATGTGAGATATCGTTTGTCGATCCGGATACGGGCACTGGATGAAGCTTCACCGCTTAAGAAGATGTCGGCCGGTTACACCTATGCCGCAGATGAAAGCGGACACGGGATCAAAAGCGTCGAGCGGATACAGACCGGAGATATGGTAAAACTGTATTTCGTTGACGGAACTGCACGGGCTGAGATCCGTGAAACGAAGAGGAGCAGTCAGAATGACCATACAGGAAACATTGAATGAACTGGATGCGATCACGAAACGGATGAGTGAGACCGATTCGCTGGAGCAGTCCTTCGCCGAGTACGAGAAGGGCATGAAGTTGATCAAAGAATGCGCTGCGCAGATCACTGAGATCGAAAATAAGGTCCGTGTGCTTCAGGATCGTCCGGAAGAAGACGGAAATAACTCATTCGGAGAATGATAAAATGAATATAGATATCGAATATATCGAGGATATGATCCGGGACTTTCTCCCAAAGGAGAAGGGCTTTCAAAAGACCATCCTCGAAGCGTTGAATTACAGTGTTATGGCCGGCGGTAAGCGTTTGCGTCCTTTGATCATGCATGAGACCTACCGCCTGTTTTGTGATGCACCGATCACACCGGATCTGAAGGCGATGATGGTGGCGCTGGAGATGATCCATTCTTCCAGCCTGGTCCATGATGACCTTCCTTGCATGGATAATGACCGTTTTCGTCGCGGAAAGCTTACCACTTGGGCGAAATATGAGAGTGAGGCGACCGGGGTTCTGACCGGTGACGCCTTGATGATCTACGCGTTCGAAGTGGCTTCTTCCGCATATGCAAAAACGAAGAATCCGGAGCGTCTTTGTAAGGCGATCCATATTTTGGCAAATAAGACCGGTATTTACGGAATGATCGGCGGTCAGACGGTGGATGTCGAATTGACCGGACGCCCGATGTCCGCGGACGAACTGGATTTTGTGTTCCGCTTAAAGACCGGCGCGCTTTTGGAATCCGCCATGATGATCGGAGCTGTTTTGGGCGGCGCGACATTGAAAGAAGTCGAGACATGTCGTAAGATAGCGGAGAATATCGGTGTAGCCTTCCAGATCCGCGATGACATCCTGGATGTGACCGGCGATGAAGCGACGATCGGAAAGCCGCTGCACAGTGATGAGAAAAATAATAAGACGACCTATGTATCCCTGTACGGAATGCAGAAAGCGCAGAAAGACGTGGAGGACCTGACTGAGGAAGCGATACGTTTGCTTACGGAGCTTCCGGGTGATTCCGCGACATTAAAAGCTCTGTTTACTTCCATGATCGCCAGGGAGAAATAGTTTCGGAGGTGTTTGCATGTATTTGGAATTGATCAAAAAGCCGAATGACATCCAAAAGATATCTCCGAAGAATTATAAAGTATTGGCCAGGGAGATACGGGATTTTCTGATCGAAAATGTCAGCCGGACGGGCGGACATCTTTCGTCTAATTTGGGTGCCGTCGAACTGACCATGGCGATCCATCTTTCGTTCGATTTGACTCGTGATAAGGTGATTTGGGATGTCGGACATCAATCCTATACACATAAACTATTGACCGGCCGTAAGGAAGGCTTTAAGAGCCTGCGAACCCGTGGCGGGATGAGTGGCTTCCCGAAACGAAAAGAGAGTCCTTGTGATGCGTTTGATACCGGCCACAGTTCGACTTCGATCTCAGCCGGCATCGGTATGGCCCAGGCGCGTGATCTGAAGGGGGAGGACTACCATGTGATCTCCGTGATCGGAGACGGTGCATTGACCGGCGGGCTGGCGTTTGAAGCACTGAATAATGCTTCAGCCGTTAAGGGGAACTTCATCATCGTTTTGAACGATAATACGATGTCGATCTCGGAAAATGTTGGCGGCGTCAGCACTTTCCTCGGAAAGATGCGTACATCTAAGATCTATACAGGCATTAAAGAGAGCATTACCGGTAATCTGCGCAGGATACCCTCCGGTGAAGATATCCACGATGTGATCTCTTCTGCAAAAGACAGTATCAAACAGCTTGTCGTTCGTGACGGCATGATGTTTGAAGATATGGATATAACGTATTTAGGACCATTTGACGGTCATAATACCAATCAGATGATCAAGGCGTTTCGCAGTGCTAAGCAGGTGAAAGGCCCTGTTTTGGTGCACGTACTTACGAAAAAAGGAAAAGGATATTCTTTTGCCGAAGCAAATCCCGGAAAGTTCCACGGCGTCGATCCGTTCGATCCGCAGACCGGAAAATTGCTTCAAAAGCAGGCGAATTTCACATATACGAAATTGTTTTCCGATTGCATGATGCAGCTCGGAAAACAGAACAGCAACGTAGTTGCGATCACTGCAGCTATGGCGGACGGGACCGGACTGTCCCGGTTCTCCAGACATTTCCCCGACAGATTCTTTGATGTCGGTATCGCCGAGGCGCATGCAGTGACATTTGCCGCAGGACTTGCTGTGGCGGGTATGAAACCATATGTTGCCATCTATTCATCATTTTTGCAGAGAGCTTATGACTCCATCCTGCATGATGTCTGCTTACAGAATCTGCCGGTCACCTTTGCAGTCGACAGGGCGGGCATCGTCGGAAAAGACGGTGAAACACATCAGGGTATTTTCGATCTGTCGTATTTGACATCGATCCCGAACCTGACTGTTCTGGCTCCGAAGAATGCCTACGAGTTTGCGCAGATGTTCCGGTTTTCCAATACCTTCCAGGGCCCGCTGGCCATCCGCTATCCGCGCGGCGAAGCATTGCTCGAGTATAAGAGTTATAATTCCAAGATCGTATACGGTAAGGCAGAAGTGATGAAGAAATCCAAGGATACTACGCTGGCCCTCGTTTCGATCGGTTCCATGACGAAGATCGCCATGGAAGTAGCCGATAGACTGGAAAATGAAGGCGTAGAAGCAACCGTGATCAACCTGCGTTTTGCTAAACCTTTGGATCTGGAATGCATTCGTTCTCTGAAGAATTACAAGAACATATTTACACTGGAAGAAAATGTTAAAAGCGGCGGTATCGGTGAGCAGATTGCGGCCTACCTCATGGAACTGCGTTCACGCGCTAAGGTTAAGATTTGTGCGATACCGGACCGGTTCATCCCGCATGGGTGCCCTGATGTCCTTATGAAGGAACTCGGGCTGGATGCAGACCATATCTACGAAGAGGCTATAAAAGCAGCGAAGGGATTGAAGGAAGATCATGAGTGAAAAAAAGCGCCTGGACGTCTTCCTGGTCGAGACCGGTATGGTCAGTTCCCGGCCGCGTGCACAGGAACTGATAAAAAGCGGAGCCTGTACGGTAGACGGTGTTCTGACTACGAAACCCGGAACCTTTGTTACGGAAGCAAGCGATATTCATTTGGATCGTGGCGAGATCCCGTATGTAAGTCGCGGTGGCATGAAACTGAAGAAAGCGATCGAACATTTCGGCATCGATCTCAGAGACCGGGTTTGCCTGGATATCGGGGCATCGACCGGAGGTTTCACCGATTGCATGCTGCAAGAGGGGGCTTCGTACGTATACGCCATCGATTCCGGCCATGACCAGCTGGATCAGCGCCTGAGGAAAAACCCCGCCGTATGCTCTTTAGAAGGCTTTAACGTTAAGGATCTGACTCCGGATAGTCTTCCGGGATATACAGATCGGGATAAACCTGATTTCGCCGCGATGGATGTTTCTTTCATATCGATCACGAAACTGCTGATACCGGTTTGTGCAACGCTTTCCGAAGACGGAGAACTGGTCTGCCTGGTAAAGCCGCAGTTCGAAGCAGGACCTGCAGCTGTAGGGAAGAAAGGCATTGTCCGCGACAGAAAGACACATCTGGATGTTTTGATAAATATATATAATTTTCTTCGGGCTATGCCTGAAGATATCCGACCCGGTTTTCTCACTGCCACGTACTCGCCCGTGCTCGGCGGTGACGGAAATACAGAGTTTTTGTTTCACCTGAAAAAGGGCGTTAAAGGCGCTGACTCGATCGAAGTATTAGACCGAGTCGTGAACGAAGCTCATCACGCTTTTGATTTGTAAACAAGGAGAACTGTTGTGAAGAATTTCGGACTGTTCGTCAACCGTTCAAAGGATGTTGACGGTAAGATCACAAATGCGATCCGTGCATATCTGGAGGAGCATGGCGCGAAATGCTTTGCTTACGATATGCCTGCCAGTTATGAAGAACGTCAGAAAGTTAAGGTTGCGTTACCCGAAGACACAGAGTGTGTGATCACTTTAGGCGGTGACGGGACCCTCATTCAGGCTGCCCGTGATATGTATTTACGTGACATTCCGGTCATGGGAGTAAACCTGGGACATTTAGGTTTTCTGGCAGAGATCGATAAAGACCGTCTGCTTCCCTCGCTGGACCGATTGTTAAAGGACGATTATGAGATTGAAGAGCGTATGCTGATTCAGGGCGTCATTTTGCATGACGGTAAAGAGGTCATGACAGACATTGCCCTGAATGATATCGTTCTGAATCGTGTAGGACATATGCACGTGATCGATTTCGATGTTTATGTAAACGGCGCTTATTTGATGAATTATCGTGCGGACGGCATGATCTTTTCGACAGCGACCGGATCGACAGCATACAATCTGTCTGCCGGAGGACCTTTGGTAGTACCGACTGCTCAACTGATGGTGATGACGCCGATCTGCGCGCATGCACTGAATGCCAGATGCGTGATCATCGATGCTTTCAGTACGATCGAGGTGCGGATCAAACCTTCAACGAATGCATCCTCGAAGGAAGGTTGTGTGCTCGCTTACGACGGAAATCATATGGTGGATCTGAACGAGGACGATGTGATTCGTGTTTCCCGTTTTGAAAAACCTACCCGTCTGATCAAACTATCACAGACCAGTTTTATCGAACTTCTCAGAAAAAAGATGCAATAGGAGATCATCATGAAAGAGAATGCGCGTCAGAAGAAAATACTGGAACTGCTTTCGTCGGGACCGGCACAAACGCAGGAAGAGATCGTTCTGTACCTTCAAAAAGAAGGCTTTTCGGTCACTCAGGCTACGGTATCGCGTGATCTGCAAAAGCTGAATCTTTACAAAGTGTCAGAGAAGGGCAAAAAAAGCGTTTACAAGCTGAATGAAAGCCACTTAAACCATGATAATACAGAGGACATTAAGAAGATGCCGGAGAATATGCGGCGTCTTCTTCGTGTGTTGACCGAAGGATTTTCCCATGCGGATGTCGCACAAAACATTCTGGTCATCAAAACGGCGCCGGGCATGGCGATGGCCGTGGCAGCAGCATTGGACTCGTTGCATTACAAAGAGATCGTCGGCTCTATCGCCGGCGATGATACGATCTTCTGTGTGGCTAAAACCAACGATGAAGCGGTTATACTTCAAAAGCGTATTCAAGACATAATTAAATCAGCCATGTCATAGGAGGGTGCATGTTACATTCATTGCATATTGCAAACGTCGCTCTGATCGACGAGATCGATATCGAGTTTACACCGGGCCTGAATATTCTGTCCGGTGAGACCGGCGCAGGTAAGTCGGTGATCATCGGTTCGGTTTCGATCGCACTCGGCGGCAAATTGCCGAAGGACATACTTAAAGATCCGCAAAAGAGCGGATTTATCGAATTGGGATTTACTTTAGAGAGAATGGAAGATTCATTTGTTTCCCTGCTTCAGGAGAAACAGATCGATGTTCCGGAGGACGGCGAATTACTGATCTCCCGTAAGATCACGGGAACGAAGTCCGTTTGCAGGATCAACGGGGAAACCATCTCTGCTTCGGATCTGCGGAATATTACCGACCGCCTTTTAGACTTACACGGACAGCATGAGCATCAGTCTCTGCTGAAAAAAGCAAAACATTTAGAGATCCTGGATGAGTTCGGAAAAGCTCAGATCGCAGGAGCGAAGCAGAAGGTTGCCGAACTATACCATTCGTACCAGAAAACATTACATGATCTGTCGGAGATGGATCTGGATGATACGAAGCGTTTCCGCGAGATGGATTTCTGCGAATACGAACTCTCGGAGATCGATGCCGCGCATTTGATCCCCGGTGAGGAAGAAGAACTGATGGCGCAGTTTAAAAAGGCTTCTTCGGCAGCTTCCCTGGTGCAGGGACTTTCGGAGATCTATGACGAGATCAATGCTTCCCG
>DBXX01000068.1:0-2208 GCA_002309675.1 Lachnospiraceae bacterium UBA1201 | reverse complement strand
CAGTTACAGGGCCGTCTGGATCTGCTCCATGATATGAAGCGTAAATACGGAAGCACATACGATGAGATCATGGCGCATCGCGATGCCTGCGAGCAAAGGCTGGCATTTTTACGCGATTACGAAGAGAGAAAGAACACATTAAATGTACAGAAGCAACGTTTGGAGAATGATCTGACCGTAGCTTGTGATGCATTGACGACATTAAGAAAGAAATATGCGAAAAGCTTTGAAAAGGAGCTGAAGGAGAGTCTGGTCGGCTTGAATTTCCTGACGGTAGAATTCGAAGTCTCTTTCGAAAAAGCAGACCACTTCAGTGCAAACGGAAATGACGATGTCAGCTTCCTGATCTCTACGAACCCCGGTTCACCGATCCGCCCGCTCGAGCAGATCGCATCCGGAGGCGAACTTTCCCGCATTATGCTGGCGATCAAATCGATCATGGCACGTACCGACGATGTCGATACACTTATTTTTGATGAGATCGATACCGGTATCAGCGGCCGTACTGCACAAAAAGTCGCAGAACTTTTGGGAAAGATATCGAAAGACCGTCAAGTCATCTGCATCAGTCATCTGCCGCAGATCGTCTCGATGGCAGATACCCATTTCCTGATCGAAAAAGATACCGATCAGTCGAGTACGCACACGGATATCTTTATGCTTGATGAGGAAGCCAGCATAAAGGAGATCGCACGTATGCTCGGCGGAAAAGAGATCAATGATCTGGTGCTCGAAAATGCACGCCAGATGAAACAAATGGCGAAAACCGAGACCCGCGCGTGATGTTTACATCTCGCGGGTTTTGTGTTATACTTAAATGTGGCTTAATCGCCTGTTTTTTGATGAGAGGAGGAGCTCATGAGTATGGATCCAAAGCATGTTCCGACGATATGTGTGATCGGCGGCTCGGCGGCCGGCATGACCGCTGCGATCTTTGCTGCAAGATCCGGCGCACGAGTCATCCTGATCGAAGGAAACGACCGATTAGGCCGCAAGATCTATGCAACCGGAAACGGTAAATGCAACTTTTTTAATCGCGACCAGGACCCGGGACATTTTCATACTTCAAAGGATCCTTCATGGATCATTGATGTACTTAAGAGTCAAAAGGATGATTTCGTTCTCGATTTCTTCCGCGAGTTAGGTCTTATGTCGACGATGAAGCATGGCGGATATTATTATCCGGTCAATGAAAGCGCGTCTGCCGTGGTTGCCTGTCTCGAAGAAGAGTTGCAACGTTTGCAGGTAGAAACGATCCTTTCGGATCGCATGCGTACATTGACCTATGAGAAGGATGCTTTTCATGTTTTGCTTCGCTCCGGACGCATTTATCAGGCGGATGCCGTGATCTTGGCCATGGGCGGGAGTGCATCACCCAAACTCGGAAGTGATGGGAGCGGATATTACTATGCAAGGAATTTCGGTCATACGATCGTCGAACCTTTGCCGGCTTTATGTCCGCTGAAACTGGAAAATGAAGGAACAGATTTTTCGATGTGGTCAGGTGTGCGTTTCGGGGACGCCAGGATCACCTTATCGGTAGATGATATACCGGTCGCATCTGAGCGCGGAGAGATTCTCCTTACTGCTTACGGTGTCAGTGGAATCCCTGTTTTTCAGGTTTCCGGTCAGGCTGCAAGAAGTCTGGCACAGAAGAGGAAGGTCAGCATTACGATCGATGCCGCCCCGGATATGAACGGGAGGGATGCGCAAAATGCATTTTCCGAGTGGAGTGCTTATGCGGGTCATCGTAAGCTGCAAGAGCAGCTGTGCAGGATCTTTCCGCAAAAAGCAGTTGATGCATTTTATCACTTTGCGGACCGCGAAATGAAGATGTCAAGTTTGGATTGCGCTTCATTCGCGAAAGCCTTCGATCGTTTCAAACACATGACATTTATCGTAAAAGACACCATGGGCTTCGATCAAGCGCAAGTCAGCAGCGGTGGTGTCGATCTTTCCGAAGTTTCCTCTGAAACGATGGAATCGAAACTCCGGCCAGGACTGTATTTTGCCGGTGAACTTCTGGATGTCTACGGTGACTGCGGAGGCTATAATCTGCAGTTTGCATTTACCGGTGGAGCTCTGGCAGGTCAGTCGGCGGCCATGGCATGGAAAGGACGCGAAAGAGGATGAGCCTATGATCCTTCTGAAACAAGTGAAAATGCCTATCGGCCACAGTAAAGATGAGCTCGAATGCAAGCTTTCTGA
>DBXX01000073.1:35574-37134 GCA_002309675.1 Lachnospiraceae bacterium UBA1201 | reverse complement strand
GCCTGGAGCGCTTCACCGATCGATATACATTCCTCAAAGAAATGCCGGTACATATAACCCTCGGAGATGATGCCTTCGTAGGCCGCGCGAATGTAAGATGCCTCTGGGAAATACGAGCAGATCTTCGTGTAATATTTGTTGACCGCATCTTCTTTTCCGGCCAGGGCAGCGGTACCGAGACGTTCGCAAAGCATAGCGCGTAGCGCAAACACCTGCGAAAAATGTTCGGAATCTAAGATATTAAAATAATTCTCTAAGGTCGCAATATGCGGTTCGGAAAACAGACTGTCCACGCCGAACTGGGTCGTACAACACTCTCCCTTATGAACGTAATAATAGGTCGGTCTCCAATAGTTGCTTTTAGTTTCAGGCTTGGGAACGAAGAAGTCGGTCTCCTGCGCCAGTTCATACAGCTGCTCCATCATGGCAAATGCCAGCATTTGGATCTCTTTTTTATTCAGTTTCCGCGAGAAATACTCCCATACAAACCGGATCGCATTGCGGTGAGCCAGCACGACCGGCTCTTCAAATTCGCTTCCGAACAGCCGAAATGCAATATCACTAAAGTGGTCCTTGGTATCGAGCATAGCCATCGATGCACGGAGCATAATGGCGGAATCGTCCTTGATATGCTCTTCATAGAATGCGTCCCACAACTCCCGAAATGCGATGCTTTCTATGTCGCTGTACCTGGCCAGTTGCGCTCTGTCGGAGCCGAGCAGCTGCTGGTCCCCGAATTGATTCGTGAACTCGTCGTTTTTATGTTCCTCGATCAAACCATCCAGCGCCTTCAGCACCTTCAAATGTGCCCGGTCCGGCTTTCCTTTTCCGGATCCGATGAGTTTTGAAGCCGGAAAATACGTTTCAAATACCTTTCGGCATTCGGCCGCATATTCGGTGTCGATCTGCGGTGTATAGGTATCCTGCGAAGTATAGAGGCCATAGCCTTCGGTGTTTTCTTCCGAATTCGGATCCGCGGCCGCCAGCAACTGATCGACCAGGATCTGCTCCTTCGTCGTCGCATCCTTCATTTCGGATACCAAGGGCAGGCAGCGGTCAATCAGTTCCTTTCGCTCCGGATCCTTTTGCAGCTGCATCAGAATATCCAGTCCGGCGGTGCGCTTCTCTTCCTTCTTATCCGAAAGAAGCCGCTCCACGCAGTGATACATCGGCTCCGCTTCCATTTTCAGGAGCAGTGTGATCACATTTTCCCGAACCTCCGAAGACTTAAAACGAAGCATGTCCTCCAGCATCTGATAGTGGCGGTCCGCCAGTTCCATTTTGGACGCGATCTCGAACGCCGTCGCACGGGCCACGGACTCCTTGTCCGCGATCACCGAGACAACCGTGTCTCTCTGCACCTCTGTTTTCGGTTCCTTCGCCAACAGTAAGAGCTCCGTACCCTTGGTCACATATGTGCCACCTATCTCTCCGATCAACGGGCAGAGTTCGTCTTTCTTCGCATCATCTTCCAGCATGTATGCGATCCGTACCAGGATCTGAACGATATTTCCTTTATTGAACTCTTCCTTCTTTGCGGAATAGTCACAGGGCTCAAAG
>DBXX01000073.1:0-35523 GCA_002309675.1 Lachnospiraceae bacterium UBA1201 | reverse complement strand
GTCGGCAAAATACGCCGCCAACCTCTCTTTCGGATCCAGATCCCTGTGCTTTATATTGAAAGTATCCGTAGCAAACAGCATCGGAAGCGCCAGCGCCAGGACTTCCGCGTCGTCTATATGTGCCGTCACATAGGCTTTGGCAACCTTGACTTTCAGACGGTTGGAGAACAGATTGTCCGCGAAAAACGCTGCGGCAATGACCTGCGGGCGTGTTCCGCTTTCGGCGACTGTCTCGATCGTTTGAATGGCGGCATCCACATCGATAACTGCCTGCGACCATAACGCCATATGGATCTTCATGGAGTCATTCGTGGACAATGCTTCGGCGACAGCGCCTTCGCGGTCCATATAATCCAGGATCAAGGCCAGCGTTTTGCTGCTGATCCGTTCCATATCCTTATAGAGCACGTCCAAAAGGCCGGTCCACGTCCCGATGGCGCGTCGCACGGAAGAAAACCGGATCAGGTCGTTCTGTTCGATCACGCCCAACAGGTAACGGAAGCCTTCCAGGCTTCCCATGTCACAGGTCTCACAGATGGCCTGACGCAGTCCCTCCTGCAGGGAGGCAGCCAGCAAAAGCTTTCCGACCAGCTCATGAAGCTCGTGGTTTTGCGACATGAATACGGCCCGTAAGAGCGAATATGTGATGTCCTCAGGAATACCGCCGCTTAAGACATCGGTAATATACCGGAGCGTCGCAGGGTTTCCGGTTTCGATGTGATAGGCGATATCATACTCATTATGTGAATTCGGCGCATCATAGAAGCAGTCCATCTGCGCCGGGCTGACCTTTCCCTCCAGGTAGTCCGGGTAGGGCGCATCAAAGTTTGTCTTGGTATATGCATATAAGATCGTGCAGATCTTCTCCGTATACACGGAATAATCATAGCTTCTAAACGGCCGGCGGGACCAACCTTCCGAATAGGGGTAGGAACGCACCCGATCGATCTCGTAGAGCAGGGAATCAAGCATCGCCTCCGGGATCATGGTGCCGACGAGCGGCATCAGCTCTTTCTTAAAGTAATCCGAAGGCTTCTCATAGGTTCCGGATGCCAACATATCCCGCATCCGCAGTCCTGCTTTTGTATCGGCAGCGCCATATCCTTTGACGATATCGCGCAGATCATCCGACAGATCCAGTTTCTTTCTTTTCTGATCCTTCTCGACCTGATAGGCATTGGCCGATTTATGCCGTGCTTCTCTCTGTTCATTGGTAAGTTTTTCCATATTTACCACATCCTCCCTGCCAGCATGGTGAGCCGTATAAACGTAAGCACATCTCCCTCCTTAAGGTCGATCGCTTCGTCCTCCGAAGACTGCTCTTTTTCGTTTACAAACAGTCGAAACAGTCCGTCTTTAAAAGCCGAAAGCGCACATTCGACCGCCTCCCGGACATCCTGCTCCCGGTCACTGTTGCAGATCCCGAAGGTGATCCTGCCCACGTCCGCCATGTCGCGGATCTGCCGCTCGGTAAGCGGCGTGATGCCGGCCTCTCCCTTTCGTACACGTTCATTATATGCCTCGACGCATTTTCGTACCGTAGCCGTGATCAGTTCTCCCACGGTCGTCGGAACCGTCTCGATCTCAAACGGTACAGGCATGACTCTCCTGCCCCGTGCGCCCGGTTGCTTAAGTTCTACTTTTAGTATCATGTGCTATTTCCTCCACGTAGTTGCCGGATCATTTCTTCAAAGCTTTGAGGTCGTCATTTTCTCAGAGGATGTTCTTTCCGAACAGTTCCCTCAAAGCCCAGTAAGCCGACTGAACCATGGATCCCATATGCGATAAGGAGGTACCGACCAACCGGTCGCCGTCCCGATATCTGACGGAGACATCGCCTCCCATTATGCCGTCATATGTATTCTGGTACTGTTCCCATTCATCGATGTGATATTTCCGGATGATCTGATACGCCTCGTCGATCACCTCCGCGGAAATATACCGGTGCTCCGTGATCTCATTCGTATTATATTGGTAGATCAGTTTCTCATCCGAGAATGCATAGACAGTAAAACCTGCGGAAACCGGAGGGTTGCACGAGGAATAGGTAGAGCCCAAAAACAGGGGCTCCCATTTTAACTCTGCGCCGCATTGCTCACAATACATACCCGTTTGGAACTCGCTGCCGCATTTCGGGCAGGTCAGCCCTACCTTCGGCTGTTCCTCAGCGAAGGGTATCCGGACAGCATCATCCAAAACGAGGTCCACCGTGAAGCTCCTTTGATCCTTAAATGAATACAGATCTACGTGAAGCGTGCCGGAGCCATACCACAGCCGAAGAATCCTATACTGAGGCGTGCCCGCCTGCTCCGCCTTATGATAATCGGCATCACGAAGATATACCGTGAACCCCGCACTCGTAACCTTGATTCCGAACAGTCCCATCATCATTCCGCCGGGCATCATTCCGATCTGGTAATAGGAATACCCTGTATCGAGCCGAAACTCCTCAGGTTTCTGCTGCATCGTTCCGAAGCCGGTAAACCCGACCGCATTCACTCCGGTAATATACTGCGAGATCAATCTTCCGTCCCGAAGGATCATCAGAAGCGTACCGTCCTGGTTTCTCCAGCCGTGCTCCGTGAGTTTTTGCTTCTCTTCTGTAGAAAACTCCCGGTCCACCAGGCCGGACAGCGGCACGTTCCGGAATTTCTTTCCGCATTCGGGACAAAAATTAGAGACCGGTCCGCAGTACCCGCACTCACATTGAACTGTTTGACTTTCTTCTGCCATATATCAAAACTCCTTGTTTTATTCTATAAATGTATTTTTATTAAAAACGGAACCGTTTCGTTAAAACCACACACTGAAAATGCACTTTCATTCTACCTTATCCGTCTGATAATGTCAATAATACATGGTGGTAGGAAGGAATACACAAAGCCCCGAAAACACACATTATGCATGCTTTCGGGGCTCTGTATAAAGAACCTTTGGTTCAGTCTTAGATCATGGATTTCTCCCAGCAATCATAAGGCTTCAGGTTAAGGATCGTGGCAACGGTGGGCGCTACATTGGCCAGACCGTAGTTGCCTTCCTTGATGGTAAATGTGTTCTTCTTATCATAGATGATGAAAGGAACAGGGTTCAGGGAGTGTGCGGTACGTACCTGCAGCTCGCCCTTCTTATTCTTCTCGAGCATTTCATCTGCGTTACCGTGATCGGCGGTGATCAGAAGCGTTACATTGTACTCGTCGCAGACTTTGATGATTCTGGCGAGTGCCAGGTCTACGGACTCAACACCCATGATGGTCGCGTCGAAGTTACCGGTGTGGCCGACCATATCGCCGTTCGGGAAGTTGCAACGGATGAAGTCATACTTCTCGGACTCGATCGCCTTGATAACGTCGTCTGCTACCTCTGCGGACTTCATCCAAGGGCGCTGATCGAAGGAAACCTTATCGGAAGGGATCTCGTTGAAGGTCTCGAGTTCCTCGCTGAACTTCGAGCTGCGGTTGCCGTTCCAGAAATAAGTAACGTGACCGTACTTCTGGGTCTCGGATACTGCGTACTGAGACAGGCCTGCGCTTACAAGCAGCTCGGACAATGTATTCTTGATCTCGGGCGGATTTACCAGGTAGTGCGTCGGGATGTGCAGATCGCCATCGTACTCAAGCATACCTGCGTAGAAGCAGTTGAGCTTCGGTCCGCGGTTGAAATAAGGGAACTCCTCGTAATCAAATGCCATGGAGATCTCGAGTGCGCGGTCGCCACGGAAATTGAACAGGATCACGCTGTCTGCTTCGGAAACGGGGCCTACCGGCTTGCCATCCTTTGCGATAACGAAAGCAGGAAGATCCTGGTCGATCACGTCAAATTCCTTTCTGTAAGCTTCGATCGCCTCCTGCGCGGTAGCAAACTGGCGTCCCTCACCCTTTACGTGCGTCTTCCAGCCGAGCTCGACCATACCCCAGTCTGCCTGGTAACGGTCCATTGTGACCTTCATACGTCCGCCGCCGGATGCGATGCAGCAGTGAAAATCAGCACCATTCAGCTCCGCGATCAGTTCCTCGAGCTGCTTAACATACTGCAGCGCGCTCGTTGCGGGAACGTCACGGCCATCCAGAAGGATGTGCACGCGGATCTCTTTCACGCCGTCTTCTTTTGCCTTCTTGATCATGCTGATCAGGTGGGAAATGTTGGAATGAACATTACCATCAGACAGCAGGCCCAGGAAATGCAGGATCGAGTTTTTGCTCTTTACATTTGCCACTGCTTCTTTCCAGGAATCGGACGCGAACATCTTACCGTTCTCGATCGACTCATTTACCAGCTTCGCGCCCTGCGAATAGATCTGACCGCAGCCGAGTGCGTTGTGACCTACTTCAGAGTTACCCATGTCGTCGTCGGAAGGAAGACCGACAGCGGTGCCATGTGCTTTCAATCTTGTGTTCGGGCAAGTCTTCAAGAGGGAATCCAGCACCGGGGTGTTCGCAGCGGTAACTGCGTCGCCGATACCGGACGTGGAGAAACCTACACCGTCCATTACTACCAATACTACCTGTTTTCTGTTTTTCATCTTGATCCTTTCATGAATGTGAGGACATCGCTGTCCTCACGTTTTTTATATATTTTTAATTAATATATCTATTCAAATTCGATCGTGCCCGGCGGCTTACCGGTGCAGTCATAGAGTACGCGGTTGACGCCCTTAACTTCGTTGACGATACGATTCGTCACCTTCATGAGGACGTCCCAGGACAGACGTGCCGCCTCTGCGGTCATGAAGTCGCTGGTATAAACAGCGCGAAGCGCGATGGCGTAGTCATAGGTACGGAAATCGCCCATAACACCGACGCTACGCATATTCGTGAGCGCGGCGAAATACTGGCCCAGTTCCTTACCGATGCCGGCCTTCTCCACCTCTTCACGGTAGATATAGTCCGCCTCCTGCACCATGCGTACCTTCTCCGGCGTGATCTCGCCGATGATGCGGACGCCGAGACCCGGACCGGGGAACGGCTGGCGATACACCAGACGAGCGGGAATACCCAGTTCCAGACCTGCCTTACGTACTTCATCCTTAAACAGCATACGCAGCGGTTCGATGATTTCCTTGAAATCCACAACGGACGGCAGGCCGCCGACGTTGTGGTGGCTCTTGATCACGGCGGATTTGCCGAGGCCCGATTCGATCACATCGGGGTAAATGGTTCCCTGTACCAGGTAGTCCACCGCTCCGATCTTCTTCGCTTCTTCTTCAAATACGCGGATGAACTCTTCGCCGATGATCTTACGCTTCGTCTCGGGATCCGTAACGCCGGCCAGCTTCGCATAATAACGCTCTGCCGCATTGACCCGTACGAAATTCAGTTCGTAAGCGCCGTTCGGTCCGAATACTTCTTCGACCTCGTCGCCCTCGTTCTTACGAAGCAGACCATGATCGACGAAAACGCAAGTCAACTGTTTGCCGATGGCCTTCGACAGCAGGACTGCCGCAACCGACGAGTCGACGCCGCCGGACAATGCACAAAGCACGCGTCCGTTTCCGATACGCTCGCGCAATTCACGAATGGTCGTATCCACGAAGGAGGACATGCGCCAGTCGCCCGCGCAGCCGCAGATGCGGCGCACGAAGTTCTGCAGCATGCGGAAACCTTCTTCGGTATGCATAACTTCCGGATGGAACTGAGTCGCATAGAGTTTACGCGCCTCGCAGGCCATAGCCGCCACCGGGCAGACCGGTGTGTGCGCGGTAATGATAAAGCCCTCCGGAGCCTTCGCGATGTAGTCGGTGTGGCTCATCCAGCAGACCGTCGAGGAGTTTTTGTTTTCCGCCACGCCCTCAAACAAAGCGTCGCGCTTGTCAACGGTCACTTCCGTGTGGCCGTATTCGCTGACCGGTGCAGTCTCAACGGTGCCGCCCAGGCTGTACGCCATGAGCTGCGATCCGTAGCAGATGCCCAGGATCGGGATCCCCAGATCGAAGATCGCGGGGTCGTAATGCGGCGAAGCCGGATCGTAAACGCTGTTCGGACCGCCGGTGAAGATGATGCCCTTCGGCGCCATGGCGCGGATCTGCTCCAGCGCCATGGTGTAGGGATGCACCTCACAGTAAACATTGCACTCTCTGACTCTCCGGGCGATCAGCTGATTATACTGACCACCGAAGTCCAAAACCAAGATCATCTCATGATTCATAGATCATTATCCTTCTTATTCCTGAACCAGTCCCATGAAGCCATCGGACAGTTCGGAAAGTTTTTTATTTGCATCGTTTAGATCGGTGCCCTTCACGCCCATATAGAACTTGATCTTCGGCTCGGTGCCGGACGGGCGTACGCAGCACCATGCATTGTTCTCGAACTCATAGTAGAGCACGTTCGACTTCGGCAGTCCGGTCGAATGCTTGGAACCGTCCGCCATAACAAGGACTGCGTCCTTCTCATAGTCGCGGAATTCCTTCACATTCAAGCCTGCAAGCGACTTGATCGGGTTGTTGCGGAGATCCTCCATGATGGCACCGATCTTCGCCGCGCCGTCCAGACCCTTTAAGGTGAGGGACTGTACGCCCTCTCGGTAGAAGCCGTACTTTTCGTAAATCTTGATCATCTGATCCCACAACGTCAGGCCCTGCTTCTTATAGAAGGCAGCTGCCTCGCAAAGCAGCATGACCGCAACGATGGCGTCCTTATCACGCGCATGCGTACCAACGAGCAGGCCGTAGCTCTCTTCGAAACCGAACTGGTAGCTGTAGGTGTTCTGCTCCTCAAACCACTTGATCTGCTCACCGATGTACTTAAACCCGGTCAGCACTTCGATCAGCTTCATATTGTATTCCGCCGCAACTGCCTTACACAGGTCGGTGGAAACGATGGTCTCTACGACAGCTCCGTTTGCGGGCAATGTACCCAGAGCCTTCTTCTGGCTCAGCACATATTCACAAACCAGAACGCCGGACATGTTTCCGGTGAAGGAAACGTATTCGCCGGTTGCGGAATCTTTCGCGTAAACGCCGAGACGGTCGGCATCGGGATCCGTTGCGAGGATAACGTCCGCATCGACCTCCTTCGCCAGCTTCAGCGCCAGTGCAAATGCCTTCGGATCCTCCGGGTTCGGGTAGGAAACCGTCGGGAAGTTGCCGTCTACAACGGCCTGCTCCGGAACTTCATAAACATGCTCGAAACCGATCTCCTTCAGCACACGGCGCGCCGGAACATTACCGGTTCCGTACAGAGGTGTGTAGACGATCTTCAGTTCCTTACCTACCTCGCGGCAGATCTCCGGATGGATGACCTGCTTCTTCAGTGCTTCGATGTAGCGGTCGTCCATGTCGAAACCAACGACATTATACAAACCGTCGATCATGGCCTGTGTCTTATCCATGGTCTTGCAGGTCGAATAATCCGTAATGGAATTAACTTCATTGATGATATCGACATCCTTCGGGCTCGTTACCTGTGCGCCGTCCTCCCAGTATACCTTATAACCGTTGTATTCGGGCGGGTTGTGGCTGGCCGTTACCATGATGCCGGCGATGCAGTTCAGTTCACGAAGTGTGAAAGAGAGCTGCGGCGTCGGACGCAGGGACGGGTAAATGTATGCCTTGATGCCGTTTGCTGCGAGGCAGAGAGCCGCACAATCCGCAAACTCGGGGCTCATGCGACGGCAATCGTAAGAGATCGCAACGCCGCGGCCCAGGCCTCCATTTGCCAAAATGTAATTTGCAAGGCCCTGTGTAGCCTTACGTACTGTATAAATGTTCATACGGTTCGAACCTGCGCCTAAAATACCACGCAGACCGCCGGTACCGAACTCCAGGTTCTTATAAAACCGCTCTTTGATCTCATTTTCATCCCCCGCGATGGCCTTTAACTCATTTCGGGTCGCTTCGTCAAAATATGGGTTTTCACACCACTCTTTGTAGCTTTCCATGTAAGACATAAGATATCCTCCCATAGGTTTATAATTTGAAAGAAAAAGGCGGCTGCGAAACACGGGCAGCGCGCTGTTTCATCTCGGAGGAATATAACACTCCCCCTTATTATTTTACACACATTGCCCTCCAAACTCAAGAGAAAATCGTGAAGATTCCTTCCTGTATTTTAAAAAAAGCATGGACGTTACGGACAATTAATTCCGTCGAACTTCTGTTGATAAGAATCGCACTTCTTACTTGACAGACAACAGGGTGGATTTTATAATTGATTTAGTGAAACTGAACGTAACCCCGATGAAGCCAAACCTGAGCCAGGCGGCCTCATCACCCACACAAAAGGAGTATGAAAATGGAGAAACTATTCAAACTCAAAGAGAACAAAACCAATGTTCGTACCGAGGTCATCGCAGGCCTCACGACCTTCATGACGATGGCCTACATCATCATGCTGAACCCGAATTTGCTGATCGACTGGAATAAGGGCAGTCAGGCTTTATGGAACGCGATCTTCCTGGCCACCTGTATCTCTTCTGCAATTGCTATGTTCGTCATGGCATTTTTGGCAAATAAGCCCTTCGGTCTCGCACCCGGAATGGGACTGAATGCATTCTTTGCAACCGTAGTTGGTAGCATCTCTGCAATGGGCATTGCCGGCGTAGATAGTTATGATAAGGCATTCCAGGTAGCGCTTTGCATCATCCTGATCGAAGGTGTTATTTTCCTGATTCTTTCCCTGTTTAGTATTCGTGAAAAAATCGTGGAAGCCCTTCCGCTCGGCATCCGTTTGGGTATCTCCCCGGCCATCGGCCTCATGCTCCTTAACATCGGTTTTGGCTCGAATAACCAGATATTCGACCATCCAAATGATCCATTCAGTCAAAACCCGTTTTTCATGTTACGTGATTTCTTCGGTTCTCTGACTGCTAAAGCTGCAAGCGATAAAATGATCAACGCATTCCCGGAAATGGTTCTGTCCGTTGCCACGACGTTCATCGGTTTGTTTATCATCGTTGTTCTCGCGCATAAAAAAATCAAAGCATCCGTTCTGATCGGTATGCTCTGCGCAAGCGTTATAAACTGGGGCGGTCAGGCGATCTTCCTGGATACCAATCCGTTTGCTTCACTTAAAGATGCTTCCTTCGTTCCCGCATTCGGCGACTTGGCAGAAAAGACCCTGTTTAAATTCGATTTCGCCAACTTCCTGGATATTGGAATCTTCACCGTTATCACTTTGATCGTTACCTTCTGTATCATCGATATGTTCGATACGATCGGCACACTGGTAGGTACCGCAAGCCGTGCGAACATGCTCGATGAAAACGGTAAGATGCCGCAGATGAAAGAAGCTCTTACCGCAGATGCAGTCGGCACCGTAGTCGGTGCTGTTACCGGTACTTCTACCGTAACAACATTCATTGAGTCCGCATCCGGCGTAGAAGCCGGCGGCCGCACAGGTCTCACTGCTCTCGTTACCGGTCTCTGCTTCCTGGCATGTATCTTCCTGGCTCCGATTGCAGCCATCATTCCTGCGGCAGCAACCAGTTCCGCTCTGATCTATGTCGGCATCCTGATGTTCTCCGGACTTAAGAAGATCAACTTCGATGATATGTCTCAGGTACTTCCGGTAGCTATCATGGTCATCGCGATGCCCATCACCAGCTCCATCGGACATGCCATCGGCCTGGGTCTGATCTGCTACTCCGTATTCCAGCTCTTCACCGGCAACGCGAAGAAGGTATCGATCCTGACCTACGTACTGTCCCTGATCTTCCTGTTGAAGTTCTTTATCGTCGTATAATAGCAAAATACGATCATAAACTCTGTTGTACCCCGGCGGGCCTCCTCGGCACCCCCGGGGTACTTTTTGTGTATAAATAATCGACACCAAAAAAGCAGGAGCAAACTCACGTGCTCCTGCTTTTATAGTTTTATCAAACTCTAATCACACATCATAATCCATCTTATCGAGGATATCACAGAAATCAAAGGTCGCGAAGTAGTCCTTCGGGGTCTCGGCGCGGCGGATGAGCTTCACGGAGCCGTCCTCGCACAGCAGGAGTTCCTTGCTGCGGAGCTTTCCGTTGTAGTTGTAGCCCATGGAGTAGCCGTGAGCGCCGGTATCGTGGATGTACAGCAGGTCGCCGATGTCGATCTTCGGCAGCATACGGTCGATTGCGAACTTATCGCAGTTCTCGCAGAGCGAACCGGTAACATCATACTTATGATCACAAGGCTGGTCTTCCTTACCCAAAACGGTCAGGTGGTGATAAGCACCGTAGATCGCGGGACGCATGAGGTTCGCCGCGCAGGCATCGCACCCGATATACTCTTTGTGGATGTGCTTCTCATGAACAGCCGTTGTCACCAGAGCGCCGAACGGTCCGGTAACAAAACGACCCATCTCGGTGTAGATGGCAACATCACCCATGCCGGCAGGTACCAGAATCTCTTCGTACGCCTTACGAACGCCCTCTCCGATCGCGAAGATGTCGTTTGCGCTGTCTTCGGGACGGTAGGGAATACCTACGCCACCGGACAGGTTGATGAAGGACAGTGCAATACCGGTCGTCTTCTTGATATCCACAGCGACTTCAAACATGGTCTTCGCCAGCAGCGGATAGTATTCATTGGTCAATGTATTCGAAGCCAGGAACGCGTGCATACCGAAACGCTTCGCGCCAAGCTCCTTCAGACGCGGGTAAGCCGCGCGGATCTGCTCCGGCGTCATGCCGTACTTTGCATCACCGGGGTTATCCATGATGCCGTTACTCATCTTGAATACGCCGCCCGGATTGTAACGGCAGCAGATGGTTTCCGGAATACCGGCACATTTATCCAAAAAGTCGATATGGGTATAGTCGTCGAGATTGATGATCGCGCCGATCTTCTTTGCGTAAACATACTCTTCTGCCGGCGTTGCGTTCGAAGAAAACATGATGTCATCGCCCTTGAAATTCAGGGCGTTCGAAAGCATCAATTCGGTCAGGGAAGAACAGTCCGTGCCGCAGCCCTCTTCCTGCAGAATCTTCAGCAGGAACGGGTTCGGGTTTGCCTTTACCGCGAAATACTCGTGAAATCCGGGGTTCCAGGCAAATGCCTTACGGATGTTCCGAACGTTCTCACGAAGTCCTTTTTCATCGTAAATATGGAAGGGCGTGGGATATTTCTTCACGATCTCCTTCATCTGCTCATAGGTTACAAATGGTTTCTTTTCCATTACTTTTTCTATCTCCTTTTCATCGTTTCGGAACCTTCGTATAGTTCCAATCCGGGTAGATCATATTTTCTGTATCGTTAGTACCCGCGTAAACCCAGAAATGCTGGGTGATCGGGTTGATCTGTAAAATAATAACATCGTCGTTGGATAATTTACCATTAAAATCCGTTCCGACCCTATCTAAGAGTTTTTTATAGAATTCCTGCTCAACGCCTTTAATATCCTTAAATCGAAACTGTGTGATCACCCGGGCGTTTCCAAAAGCAAGCACTGCCGGTGAATGGATCAGTTCATCCATGGATGTAACGATCGTATTGATTCGGGCATAATCCTGCTCGAGCGCCTCTTTCTTTTTGTCATCGATGTGGTTTTTAATTCCCGTATATGCCATAAATGCGATCAACGCAAATATGACTAATCCAAGCAGCTTCTTCATATCTTACGTCTCCCCATCCGGTTTATCTTCATCTATCTCACGAGTCTCGGAATCGACGATATCGCTCTCCAAAATGCCGGGCTTTCCGGTCATCATCTGGATATGCGCACGCTTTTTCATCTCCTCGAGCATCTCGGATGTGACATGTTTATGTGTGTACAAATGCTCCGTGCAATACTCGAACTCGCCTGCACATTTGGAGCAATACCGAAATTCCAATGTTGCATCGTCCCGCTCGGTCTTCCCGCAGATCGCACAGCGATGACGCGGTCCGTCCGAAGGTTTGACACGAATGTTTCGTTTGAACTCCACGCGACGCTTCATCTGTCCGGGTGAGATCATCGGTGCTCCGCGCGTCACCAGGAAGAACAAAAGCACATTCAACGCCGCTGCTCCGATCATGACACGAGTAGCGATGGTTCCGCTGATAAACATGACCAGATATATGCCGATCTCGATCCATCCCAGGATCTGCGCCGGGATCGGAATGAGGAACATAAACAACATCTGCGTCGTGGGAAATGTAAAAGCAAACGCCATGAACAATGAGAAGTTCAAGTACGTTGTACCTACACCGACAGTCTGAATATAGTTAGCAATATTGTCCGGATTGTACGTGGTGGGATCCATGATGTCAAACCGTACCAAAGCGTACACCACGAAAGCTCCGATAATCGTATATAGGATACCGAAGAACATGAATACATTGAACCGGAATGCTCCCCACGCCCGCTCAACAAACGTTCCCAAGGAATAGTAGATATAGGCCGAAAGAAGTGCGAAGAAAAGATTATTTGAATCCGGCGCACACATCAAAAACGTGAAGATACGCCAAATTTGGAAGTTCTCGACGATCTTCCATGGATCCAGCGCCAGATAATGATAGTACATCGACGGATCGATCACATTCAGAACCGTTCCTGCCAGATACAACACCAGAATGTATCGCATCAGGTTCCGGATCGCGTACCGTCCGTATTTATATTCCAATTTATAAAACCATTTCATAAGTTATTCACTCCGCATATTGAAACAAAAGGTTCGAACTCAGCCTCCACTTATTTCTTCCGGTTGAAATACCATCCCACGAAAAGCGCGATCAGCATGGAGATCACGACGATGATCGGGAAAGCATAGGGCTGGTGCGCAAACGGCATCATCTCGTCGCTGACGTTCATTCCGTAGAAACCGGAGATCAAAGTCGGAACGGCCAGGATGATCGTGACTACGGTCAGGAACTTCATGACGAAGTTCAGGTTGTTGGAAATGATGGAAGCAAACACATCCATCGTGTTGTTCAAAATGCCGCTGTATATATTGGCCATCTCGATGGCCTGTTTATTCTCGATGATGACATCTTCCAGAAGCTCGGTGTCCTCCGGATAGCGCTTGATGCGGTCACTGCGCATCAGTTTCTCCAGCACGGCTTCGTTCGAACGCAGAGAAGTCGTGATATAGACCAGGGACTTCTGCAATTCCATGAGTTCGACCAGTTCCTGGTTTTTCTGGTTAATGCGCATCTTCTGTTCGATCTCGGTGCTCTTCTTTTCGATGTTTCGCAGGTACTGCAGATAAAGCGACGCGTTGCGGTACAGCATCTGGTAGATGAAGCGCGTCTTCATGTAACTGTGGTATTCTTTCACCCGTCCGTCGCGGAACGCTTCCAGGATGGGCGTCGGGTACAGGCAGACCGTGATGACATGGTCACGGAACACATAGATACCGAGCGGGACGGTGACGTACCAGTCCTTTCCGTTTCGCTCCTCAGTCATGGGGATGTCGACCAGGATCATGGTGTAATTGTCTTCCACATCGATACGGGAACGTTCCTCTTCATCCAAAGGGGCCTTCAGGTCATCGATGTCCATCTTGAAATAGGAGGATATTTCTTCCAGTTCCGCCGTGGTCGGATCGGTCATCATGATCCAGCAATCCTTTACGATCTCCGGCAAAAGATTTAGTTTTCCGTCCTCTGTCTTAATGATCTGAACCATAGGCGGTACCCCTTTCAACCAAATTCGGACCGTTATAAGGTCCTGACAACGCAACTTAAATTATAGCAAATCACCTCTGCGGTGTCAACCTGTGAGAATGTGACAAATAGAACCGTCCCCGTTGTCACGTGACAGGGGGGACGGTTCTATTTGTCACATCTTACTCTTTCCTTACGGATGATAATTCCCACTTGTTTTTCAGAGGCATTCCACGTATAATGTTATTTGGTGCATTTTGCGCCACGGCCGGTTTCTACCTGCCGTCCGATTGTATTTCCAAGGAGGTCTTCTGTGATGGCTATTTTACCACAGGATAAGACATACTATCTCGGTATCGACATCGGATCCACGACCGTTAAGATCGCGATCCTGGATACGGATGACCATACCATCCTTTTCTCCGATTACGAACGACATTTTGCAAATATACAGGAAACATTGGCCGAGCTGTTAAAGCGCGGTCTGGAAAAACTGGGTCCGTTCCGCGTGCTTCCGGTCATCACCGGTTCCGGCGGCCTGACCCTTTCGAAGCATTTGGAAGTTCCTTTTGTGCAGGAGGTCGTTGCCGTTTCCACATCGCTGAAGGATTACGCGCCGCACTGCGACGTCGCGATCGAGCTCGGCGGTGAGGACGCGAAGATCATTTACTTCACGAACGGCATCGAGCAGCGCATGAACGGCATCTGCGCCGGCGGCACGGGCTCGTTCATTGACCAGATGGCTTCCCTGCTGCAGACCGACGCTGCCGGCCTGAATGAATATGCCGCAAACTATTCGAACATCTATCCCATCGCGGCGCGCTGCGGCGTGTTCGCGAAGACCGATATCCAGCCTCTGATCAACGAAGGCGCCACCCGCGAGGATCTGGCGGCCTCCATCTTCCAGGCGGTGGTGAACCAGACCATCTCCGGTCTGGCCTGCGGTAAGCCCATCCGGGGCAATGTCGCTTTCTTAGGCGGTCCGCTCCACTTCCTGCCGGAGCTGCGCAACGCTTTCATCCGCACATTGAAGCTGACCGGTGACGCGATCATTGCCCCCGATCACTCCCACCTTTTTGCGGCGATCGGCGCGGCCATGAACCATGCGGAGGTCGATGAAAACGGAGCCTTCCCCGACGGAACCGTGATCCTGGACGCACAGGACCTGATCGAGCGTCTGTCGAAGGGCATCAAGATGGACTTCGAAGTTAAGCGTATGGAGCCGCTGTTCCGCGATCAGGAGCAGTACGACCGCTTCCGCACACGCTTCGAGAATTATTGTGTAAAACGCGACTATCTGTCGACTTATAAGGGCAATTGCTTCCTCGGCATCGACGCCGGTTCCACCACGACGAAGGTGGCGCTGGTCTCCGAAGAAGGTAGCCTGCTCTACAGTTTCTACAGTTCCAACAACGGTAATCCGCTCGCGACGACGATCCGCGCGATCACGGAGATCCGCGAACTGATCCCCGAAGATGTGCACATCGCCTACTCCTGCTCCACCGGCTACGGTGAGGCGCTTCTGAAGGCGGCGCTGATGCTCGACGAAGGCGAGGTCGAGACCGTCGCTCACTTCTATGCGGCGAAATTCTTCCTGCCCGAGGTCGACTGTATCCTCGATATCGGCGGCCAGGACATGAAGTGCATCAAGATCAAAAACAACACGGTCGACAGCGTGCTTTTGAACGAGGCATGTTCCTCCGGCTGCGGTTCGTTTATCGAGACATTCGCCAAATCGTTGAATTACACGGTGGAGAATTTCGCGAAGGCGGCTCTGTTCGCAAAGCATCCGACCGACCTCGGTACCCGCTGTACCGTATTCATGAATTCGAACGTAAAACAGGCCCAGAAGGAAGGTGCCGATGTGGCAGACATCTCCGCGGGTCTGGCGTATTCGGTCATCCGAAACGCACTCTATAAAGTTATCAAGCTGACCGATCCGAAGGATCTGGGTAAAAACATCGTCGTTCAGGGTGGTACGTTCTATAACGACGCCGTGCTCCGCAGTTTCGAGCGCATCTCCGGCTGCAAGGCCGTGCGTCCGGACATTGCCGGCATCATGGGCGCGTTCGGCGCGGCACTCATTGCCCGCGAACGCTACGTAGAAGGCACGCAGACTACCATGCTCTCGCTGGACGACATCATCAATCTCGAATACAAGACGACCATGACGCGCTGCCGCGGCTGTACCAACGCCTGCCGTCTGACCATCAACCATTTCTCGGGCGGCCGCCGCTATATCAGCGGAAACCGCTGTGAAAAGGGCCTGGGCCAGGAGAAGAAAGGCTCGGGCGTTCCGAACCTGTTCGCCTATAAGAACGAGCGTCTCTTCGGCTACGAACCGCTTCCTCTGGAGGAAGCGACCCGCGGCGTGATCGGTATTCCGCGCGTTCTGAACCAGTACGAGGACTACCCGTTCTGGGCCACCTTCTTTAAGGCGCTGAAATTCCATGTGGTGCTTTCGCCCGCATCGACCCGTAAGATCTACGAGCTGGGCATCGAATCCATCCCCAGTGAGTCGGAGTGCTACCCGGCGAAGCTGGCGCACGGTCACGTGGAATGGCTCATCCAGAACGGCGTAAAGACCATCTTCTACCCCTGCATTCCTTACGAGCGCAACGAGCAGAAGGAGGCGAACAACCACTACAACTGTCCGATCGTAACTTCCTATGCGGAAAATATCAAAAACAACGTCGAAACGCTGTCGCAGAAGCACATTCGCTTCATCAATCCCTTCATGGCATTTACCGATGAAGAAGTTCTGACGAAGCGTCTGGTGGAGGTTTTCGACAAAGAGTATCAGATCCCCGCCGCTGAGGTCCGCCAGGCCGCGCACGCCGCGTGGAACGAACTGCTGCAGACCCGTGTGGACATGCAGGCAAAAGGCGAGGAAGTCATTGAATATCTGAAGAAGAGCGGCGGCCGCGGTATCGTACTGGCCGGTCGTCCCTACCATATCGACCCGGAGATCAACCACGGTATCCCCGAGCTGATCACCTCCTACGGTATCGCCGTTCTCACGGAGGATTCGGTCTCCCACTTAGCGAAGGTCGAGCGTCCGCTGATCGTCATGGACCAGTGGATGTACCACTCCCGCCTCTATGCGGCGGCAAACTACGTTAAGACCACGGAGTTCCTGGACCTGATCCAGCTCAACTCCTTCGGCTGCGGCCTCGATGCCGTGACCACGGACGCGGTCGATGATATCCTGACCCGCTCCGGTAAGATCTACACCGTTCTGAAGATCGACGAGGTCAATAACCTCGGCGCGGCGCGCATCCGCATCCGTTCGCTGATCGCGGCGCTCCGCATTCGCGACCGCATGAACGAAAGCGGCGAAAACTGCAATAAACGTGTGATCCAAAGTTCCGCGTACAACCGCGTAGTCTTCACGAAGGAAATGGTGAAGGATTATACCATCCTCTGTCCGCAGATGACGCCGATCCATTTCGATATCCTGTCCGCGGCGCTGAAGTCCACGGGTCTCAACGTCGAGATCATGAAGGAAAGCAAGGATTCGGTCGATGTCGGCCTGAAGTACGTGAACAACGATGCCTGCTACCCTTCGCTGATCGTTGTGGGCCAGATCATGCAGGCTCTGCTGTCCGGCCGCTACGACTTAAATAAGGTCGCGGTGCTCATTACCCAGACGGGCGGCGGCTGCCGTGCCTCCAACTACATCGGTTTTATCCGCCGTGCGCTAATGAACGCAGGCATGGGACACATTCCGGTCATCTCCCTGAGCGTACAGGGACTGGAGAAAAACCCGGGCTTCAAGCTGACGCCGAAGCGCATCGTGAAGGCCATCATGGCCATCATCTACGGCGACGTCTTCATGCGCGTGCTGTACCATACACGCCCGTATGAAGTAACTCCCGGCAGTGCGGATGCCCTCCACGAAAAATGGCGTGCCCGTTGCATCGCCTCCCTGGAGAAAAAGCACACCTCATTCTCGGAATTCAAGAAGATCCTGCGCGGCATTATCCGCGAGTTCGACGCGCTTCCGGTTCACGAGGATCTGAAGAAGCCCAGAGTCGGCATCGTCGGTGAGATCCTGGTTAAATTCCTGCCCTCGGCGAACAACTACTTAGTCAAACTTCTGGAACAGGAAGGCGCGGAGGCCGTTATGCCGGATCTGCTGGATTTCTTCCTGTACAGTTTTTACAACACAAATTTCAAGGCGCTCAAACTCGGCATGAAGAAGAGCAGCGCCCGCAAATCCAACCTCGGTATCTGGGCTCTGGAGCAGCTGCGTAAGACGGCGAAGGAAGAACTGGCCGCCAGCAAGCACTTCGCTCCCCCGTCCCACATCTCCCATCTGGCACAGATGGCGAAGCCCTTCGTCTCTCTGGGCAATCAGACCGGTGAGGGCTGGTTCCTGACCGGCGAGATGATGGAACTCATCGAGAGCGGCGTTCCGAACATCGTCTGCGCCCAGCCGTTCGGCTGCCTGCCGAACCACATCGTGGGTAAGGGCGTCATCAAGGGACTGCGCGCCGCGCATCCCGAGGCGAACATCGTCGCTGTCGACTACGACCCCGGCGCCAGCGAAGTTAACCAGCTCAACCGCATCAAACTGATGCTGGCCACCGCTGTGAAGAACATGAAAGCCGAAGCGGATAAGCCGCGAAAGGCACAATAAAAAGCAGGACTGTCAGTCACATGACAGTCCTGTTTATTTTATGTATTCATATGGATCATTTACGCTTCTTTTACGCGTTTGCCCGTCATATGCTCAGGAACGAGAGCAAATAAATGCGTTCTCGGTCCTGCCGAAAACGATCACACCCCCGAACATACTCTATTCTCCCAAATATATCTATCGTTTTCTCAGAAGCGAGATCTTTATTCTTCGTTTTTCTGGATGAGGTCGTTTTCGTCAAAGTAGTTCAGAACTTCCTCCCCCTTCTGCTTCCGCATCCGCATACGGTGCTGCTTTGGCGTCACGCCCTTATGTTTCTTGTATTCTTTAATAAAGTGACTGCAATCAAAATAGCCGATTTCCTGGCAGATGTAGTTCAGATCATAATCCGTGAACAGCACCAGTTCCTCCGCTTTATTCATGCGGACATATTCGATATACTCCTTGCAGCTCATGCCATAGTAATCGCGGAAATTCTTCGCGAAATACGAGTAGCTCATGTTGCACATCTCTGCCAGATCCTGCACGCGAATGGCCTGGTTGGAATGCGCGTCGATGTACTCCGCAATCATGCTGAGTTCCTTATCCTCCGGTTTTCCGAACGGAAGGTTCTGCGGATCCAAACCGTTTCGGCGCCATACGCGAATGATCTGAATAAGCAGATCACTGATAAAACCGTTCAGCAGAACAGTGAAACCGTAGTCGCGGGTGTGACGTTCACGGATGCAGGCCCAAAACAAAGGCTCCACATCGATATCCTGCATGTCTTCACGGGACAGCACGACCTTACATTCGGACATCTGCCGTGCAGCCTGGAAAATATAACGGAACTTCGGCACGTAGCTGCTGTTGGTATTCAGAGCATTCAGATCACACTGGATCACCAGATATTGCCCCGGGATGATCTCCCCGGTCGCCGGATCACGAGACGGTAAAAACTCATGGATGGCCTGCGAATGGCACACCAAAAGGTCTCCCTCATGCAGGGAGTACCATTTTCCGTCGCAGACCGCTTCGATCTGCCCCTTCTTTACATACAATAGTTCAATGAAATAATGCCAGTGCTTTCGTACCGGAAAGAAACTGCTGGCTGTCTCCATGACAAACGCTTCGTACGGACTGTGCACCGTATCCAGATATTCATATAATTTATTCATATTCTTCCCCACTTCTGCCTGAGGCCCAAATAATAGAAACACCTTTATTACCCTTGGAGTATAGCATAATGTGAAAACGAATTGCAATAGGTTTTTACTATTTTTTTAACTTTTCACCGATAGAACTGAAAATAGATTTGTTCTATAATGGTATCATAAACATTCGGGTTCATTTTGGAGGGTTTTACATGCGTGTTTTATTTATCGGAGGGACCGGTACCATCAGCACCGCGATCACCCGCAGCATTTTGAAGGCTGCCGCGTGCCATGACACCATCGGTGTCAATGCATTTGCCGATTGCGAACTCTACCTGCTGAACCGCGGCAACCGTAACATCGCCGACGAAAGACTGGAAGGCTACAAACAGATCGTTTGCGATATCAACGATGAAGCCGCCGCGCAGAAAGCGCTCGAAGGCCTTACCTTCGATGTCGTATGTGATTTTATCATCTTCTCGCTCGAGCAGGCGAAACGCGACTACCGTCTGTTTAAGGACCGCACGAAGCAGTTCATGTACATCTCTTCCGCTTCGGCCTATCAGAAACCGGTCGGTGACTATCGCATCACCGAGGGAACGCCGCTAGCGAACCCCTACTGGGAGTATTCGCGCAACAAGATCCTCTGCGAGGAGTTCTTCATGGAAAAATACCGCTCCGAAGGTTTCCCGATCACGATCATCCGTCCCAGCCACACCTATGATGAACGCAGCGTGCCGCTCGGCGTACATGGTAACAAAGGCAGCTGGTCGGTCATCAAGCGCATCAAGGAAGGCAAGACCGTCATGATCCACGGCGACGGAACATCGCTCTGGACATTGACCCATAACAGTGATTTTGCGAAGGGCTTCATGGGCCTGATGGGAAACATCCACGCCATCGGCGAGGCCGTGCAGATCACGAGCGACGAGTCCGTGACCTGGAACCAGGTATATGAAGCGATCGCAAAGGCGCTCGGTGTCGAGCTTCACGCCATCCATGTATCTTCGGAGTTTCTGGCAGCGTGTGGCGATGAAACCTACGATTTCACAGGAAGTCTCATCGGCGATAAGGCCAATTCCGTCGTATTTGTTAATTCGAAATTAAAGCGTCTGGTACCCGGCTTCTGTGCGACCGTTCGCGCAGACGAAGGCATTGCAAACAGCATCCGCTACATTCTGGCACACCCGGAATGCCAACAGGATGATCCGGATTTCGACGCATTTACCGATCGTGTGATCGCCGCACGGGAAAAGGCGATCGCCGCGATCGGCCGTGCATAAGGCATACACTTCGAGTCTCGGGGGGGATCGAAGAAAATCATATTTTTAAAAGGGAGGTTCTATGAACAACTTTACTTTTTACAGCCCCACTTATTTTGCTTTCGGTAAGGGCCAGGAGGTCAATGCCGGCAAATACATCAAACGGTTCGGCGGCTCCAAAGTGCTTCTGCACTATGGCGGCGGCTCCGTAGTACGCAGCGGTCTCCTAGATCGTGTATGTCAGGCTCTCGACGCGGATCAGATCCCCTATGTGAAGCTCGGCGGCGTGAAGCCGAATCCCCGCAGCGGACTTGTATACGAAGGCATCGATGTATGCCGTAAGGAAGGTGTCGACTTTATTCTTGCGATCGGCGGTGGTTCCGCGATCGACTCGGCGAAGGCCATTGCTATGGGCGTTTGCTATGACGGCGATTTCTGGGATTTTTATTGTGGCAAGGCCGCCCCTAAGGCCGCCCTCCCAGTCGGAACCATTCTCACCATCGCAGCTGCAGGCAGCGAAGGCTCCGGCGACAGCGTGATCACACTGGAAGATGGCATGCTGAAGCGGGGCGCCGGCAGCGAGCACATCCGCCCGAAGTTCTCGATCCTGAATCCGGAACTGACGCAGACATTGCCCGCATACCAGACTGCAGCCGGCGCGACCGATATCTGCGCACACGTGTGCGAGCGTTACTTCACCAACACGAAGGAAGTCGAGATCACCGACCGTCTGTGTGAAGCAGTTCTCCAGACCATGATCAAGGAAACTCCCCGCGTTATCGCAGATCCGAACAACTATGACGCCCGCGCGAACATCATGTGGGCCGGCATGGTCGCTCACAATAACATCGTCGGTGTAGGCCGTGACCAGGACTGGAACTCACATGGTATCGAGCACGAGCTCTCCGCTCTGTATGACGTAGCGCACGGCGCAGGCCTGGCAGTCGTTATGCCGAACTGGATGGAGTATGTCATGGATCATGACATCAACCGTTTCTGCCAGTTCGCGACCCGCGTGTTCCATCTGGACATGGACTTCGCGAACCCGCGCAATACCGCTATGGCGGGCATCAACGCATTCCGCCGCTGGCTCCGCTCGATCGGTATGCCGCTTACATTTGCCGAACTCGGCGCAAAGGCCGAGGACATTCCGAAGCTGGTAGAGACCTTCGGCATCGGCGATGGTGAGACCGGAGGTTTCGTTCATCTGAATAAGGACGATATCACAAATATCTACGAGTTATGCTCCAGGGAAACCATCCCCGGATTATAATAAATAATTTGTTTACCTCAGGTTCGCAAAATGTATTGAGGGGGTTCAATACGTTTGAGACAACAAGAAGCCGGTCATCCACGGATGACCGGCTCTTGTTTTACGAGATTTTCACTGGCCTAAAGCCTGTGGTAATTGTGTGTTGATGATTACTTGTCTTCTTCGTCCTCGCTGAGGGCTTCAGCCTTCTTTGCTGCCTCTGCCTTTTCAGCACGAAGATCATCCAGTTTGTTACGCAGGGTGTCGAGTTTCTCCAGGATCTCGCCCTTCTCCGTAACCAGAGCCTTTACCTCATCGAGTTTTGCCTCGGAAGGTTCTGCTTCTTTTGCGATCTCGGCATTCAGTGCCTCGACCTCATCATCCAGCGCCTCAGCGCGATCCTGCAGTGCAGTGATCTCATCCTCTGCAGCGGTGATGGCGTCTTCCAGAGCCTCGATCGTGTCGACTGTCTCTGCCATCTCCTCTGCCACGAACTCTGCTTCCGCAGCAGCCTTCGCTTCCTGCTCCGCCTTCTTCTGCTCACGGTACTTATTCAGCGCCTCTTTGGTTTTACTCAGAACTGCGCTTGCGGCCTCATCGCCCTTACGAACCGCCTCTGTCATAGCTTCGCCTACGCGGTCAATGACGTTCTTCATCTTCTCCTGGTTCTCGGCGCTGGTGATGTCGGATACAAATCCTTCTACCTGCTCACCAACGATGGAACCGTAAACTTTCAGTTTCTCCGCAGCCTCTTTCGTCTTCTTCGAAGCACGATCCGCATATGCGGACTTTTTGATCTCAGATGCTTTGTTTTTAACCTTTCCGGCAAATGCAGTCGCGGAATCGCCGATGGTCTTCGCGAACTTTCCGATCTCCTTACTGAAATCGAAATTCTTCGTCTCCTTCTTCTCTTCCGTGTTGCCTCTCTTCGGCTTTCTCTTCGGAGGCTTGATCTCCGGATAGAGTTCCTTCAGGCATGCGGTGGAATACCAATACTCCTTACCCGAAGGCCAGCCGTCGGAAAAAACGATGTTCGCACGATACGGACGGTACTCCTCGTAGAGGTCGGGATCGTTCTCCCATCCGTCGTATGTGGACAGTTCCTCAGCCTTCATGACTGCCATCGGCGCCTTACCTGCGGTGAAGCGAAGCTCCGTGCTTACGGTGTCGCCGGCCGGCGTAGTGAAGGTGATCGCGTACAGTTCCCACCCCTCTACCTTTATGATCGGGGCAATGAACGTACGGTTCAACTTGTAAGCATTGACCTTGTTGATGTCACCGTCGAAGATCACTTCGAGGCGGCAGGTCTCATCATTGTCCTCGTTCTCACCGCCATTCAGCCAGAAAACGAAGGTGTAGTCGGTCGCACCCTCCAGAGCCATGGGCTCGGATGTGATGCGGGAAACCTCCGAATCCCAGGCGCCGACCTGGAAGATCTCGGTCATCTTACCGTCAAAATCCTGAATGAAGGAGCGCTCGCCGACGGACTTCGCCGCGGTGTCCAGGCTCCACTTCTTAGCATCAAAATAAATATAATTCATAGTATGGTCCTCCATGTAGTGAAATACATAGCCGGACGTGTCTTCTTCGGCAAACATCATAATCGTAGAATCGTCCGTATAACACGCCCGACCTTTTTTTACCAGTCCCCACGCTCTTTTTTCGTAGGTCATTCCGATCTGTCTGCCCATTTCGTCTGTTACAATAATGTTTTTTTCCATGGGTGTCCTCCCCTCTCGTAACAAATGCAATGGACGTCGCCGCCGATGTGCGGCCCGCCCCGAAACCACTGCCGTTTTTTGTTATGGGTGCCATCCCCTTTCGGTTTCGCCTTTAACCAAATTATGTCACAAAACCTGTGTCAAGTCAATGAACGTTTTCTTAAAGATTCCTTACAGTGTGACAGTGGGGACGGTTCTTTTTGTCACATTTTCCGAACATTATCCTTGCCATGGGCGAGCTTATTCTCGCAAGATTTGGTCGCTCCCGGACAGTTCACTGCGCTGTGAAAAACAAAAACCACGGATCGAATACGAACCTGAGGGGGCCCGCTTCGACTTCGGCCGTTTTCTTTATGAAAACGACCTCAGCGAGCGCGAAAAGCGATCTCGGAAATCGCTTTTCTCCCCTCGTTCGTATTCTCACCCGTGGTGTTTTTCATCAGCTCGATCTCATGCCGGTCGCAACCACATCCTGCGAGAGGCTCGCCTCATGGCATACCAAAGCATCTCCAAAATGTGACAAACGGAGCCGATTTCATTGGCGCACTGTTAGTGTAAGGAATCTTTGGCGAATGTGGCGCGGGATCAGCTTGATCGTTATTTCTTTTCGCTTTTTATCACGCACGTGTGCATTGCTTCATTGGCCTCTTCGTCCCAGACGGTCCGCTCGGGCCCGAGCGTTCCGTACATGGTGTTCTCGAAGGAATATGTCATCTTCGCCGTGCGGATCAGAAGTTCATTCTCATAGTCCTCGTTAAACGTACCCAGTTTGTCGAAGATCTCCCGGGTGATCTCATAATTGTACTGCTCCCGCCCTTCGCGGCTCGTGTATATGATCTCCGCAAAGTACCGGTGCGTATCGGAATCATAGTATGCCGTCCAGTTATTTCCTTTTTTCTTCGTCATGTATGCATTCCCCCTAAAACGATCCTTTTTTCCAATCTTTCTTCAGTAAGCCCAGAATCTGGATATCGATCAGTTCTCCCCGGCACATTTCGTGTTCCCGAAGGGTCCCTTCCAACGAAAAGCCGAGCTTTTCCAGCAGGATCCGTGATGCTGCGTTTGGCGGTTCGACGAACGCTTCGATCCGGTTCACGCCACATTTCCTGAACGCGAGGTCAATGATCAGGGTGAGCGCCTCTGTCATGATCTTACGTCCCCAGTATTCTCGGTTCAAGTCGTACCCGACCTCTACGCGTTTATGATACTCGGATAGGGCGTGGAAACCGCAAGTTCCGACCAGTTTCCCGGTTTCTTTCAGAACAATTCCCCAGCGATATTCGGTCCCCTCGCGCAAGCCCTTAACATACCCTGCAGCCATCTCTTCCGCTTCGGCCATCGTCTCAAACGCATATCGGTCGTCAAAGTACCGCATGACCTCCGGGTCCGAGTAGATCTCATAAAGATCCTCTACATCCTGTGAAGTGATCTTACGAAGCAATAACCGCTCCGTTTGAAGTTCTCTAAATTCCAAAAACAATTTCATTTCTCCTATGAGGCTCGAAGCTACAGGTTCAGTATCATGGTAATGAGCATCTTGATGTCATCGATCTCTCCCTGCACCTTCGCCATTTCTTTATCGAAATCCAGTTTTCCAACTTCGATTTCGGCGTCAAATGCATTTTTTCCAGGCTCGCTGATCGCGAGGGCTACGCTGTTTCCGATCATATGCAATGCTATGCCATCAGCGTATTTATCAGCCAGGATCTCCAGCCGCTCCATGAACTGCGGCGTGATCAAGTAAAATGCATCGTGCTCATTCTGCGCGTACACATCATACGCTTTGTTGAACCGTGATGACTCGAATTCGACTTTGGTTTGTTTCGCCTCCCGTCGGCTGATCGCTCTGTGTTTATACTTACGGCTGAAGATCGACATGGGATATACGGCCTTATCCGGAAGGTGGAAAACCATCATCCGCCCTTCAAAATATGTCGTCGAACGCTCATCACGGTCATCGGTGCTATACACATCGTACACTCTTACCTCGGCGATCTCAAAATCCACGCCGGCATACGAGGCGCGGATATAATCCTCCGAATAGAACTGATTGCCCATTTGGCACAGTTGAAAACTCTCTACGGTATCCGCCGGGAAGCCCCACTGCGGTTCATAGGTCACATTCTCAAAGTTATTCATCAGCGGCTCACGGACGAAGGCCTCCTTATACAGTTCCTTCATCTCCTGCCGAAGCTTCTGGATCCTGTGGGTCCCGTATAATATGATCACCAAACCGATCGGCGGGATGATCAGGAAGAACGCTCCGATCGCAATAAAAAGGATTCCCTTTCCGGTCTTGTTACGTTTCTCCTGCAGTTTCGTGATGGCTTCATTTGACGCCCCACTTCTCATATACTCTTCATTCATAAGCCGCCCTCCTTTTCTAAGCTTATTTTTTGGAAGATTTCTTTGTTCCCATCAAGAAGCACAGGAACGGTATCCGCAAACATATCTCTGCACAGGCCAATGTAACGACATATGCGCAAACGATCGGCACTGTATACAACAAAACGATATTGCCCCCGAAGGTACCGGAGAGCCAATATTGGAATAAAACGACCCACAAAAAGTGGATGCTGAAATACGGGAACGATCGCCGGGACATGTACGCCGTCGTTTTATTCGCGAAATCGAGCTTATTCTTTCCGATACCGATCAGTCCCAATATCATGAACCACTCGGCAAATGCTTTGGCGATCACATTGACCGTTCCGAAATCCCGGCCCGACCAGAGAAACATATATACATCGGCGATGGACGCCACCAGTCCGATAACTAGCGCAACATACCGAAACTTCTCTGCTTTTTCAATGACCTGATCATGGCTCATAATATAATAGCCGATCAGGAAAACGTAGAGATACTCGGCGAAACTCTTCCCACCGACCGACAGCAGGTCATACAGGAACGGAAATGGGATCACCATAAGAGCGAGGCCCCAGAACGGTATCTTCTCCACTCCTGTCTGCTTCTTTACCACTTTCTTCACCAGTACGATGATCCCGATCGAAACCAGCGAGATCACGAACAGGAAATACAAGAACCAGAACTGACCGACGCCGAAGCCGCCGTCAAAGCCTGACAGATCCGTCCACTTCGTAAAGAACACCTTATAATGTTCACACAGACTTCCCTCGTATCCTAAATTCGTTTTATCACCGATATAGGCCATGATCGGACAGAAAAACAAGGTTCCGAAAACGAAGGGCACCATGAGCCGCTTGATCCTCTCAACGATGTACTGACCATACGTACGCTTCTTCAGCGCATATCGGCTACTCATGCCGGCCAGAAGAAACAACAGCGGCATAAAAAACGGGCTGAAAAACACGATAAAACTGCTGAGCACCTTATTCGGCGCAAAGCAGATGAAATTCAGTTCACCCCACGTATTAAACGCCTGCGCCGCATGGTACGGTATCAGCAGAAATACCGTCATCCATCTTAAATTATCAATAAACTGCTTGCGCATACAACATCCCTTATCCTTTGGCTAGTCTTACCTTCGATCTCGTCCTGGTAACTATACACACAGTACAACAGGCCATTCCCCCCACGAACACTTCCGCCGGGTAATAGTATCCGATCTCCCCGATTGGGCATACTTCCTGCTCTTTGTCATTCATTTTTTCTATCTCCTCATCATTATCAAATACTCACTCGTGCCTTCTTCCGGTTTTTTCTCTCCGGTCGCGACAAATCCATGCCGTTCATAGAAGCGAATCGCCTTTATGTTCTTCTCCAACGCCCAGAGATGGTCCGCATGATGCTCCTTCATGGCATATTCCAGTAATCGGGAACCGATCGAACCATTTTGAAGGACGGGCTCCACGAACAGCCGTGCTATGTAAGTTCCTTCGACCTTGATGAAGCCCTTAACTACGCCATCATCATACACATACAAACTGTCCAGTTCGGTCTCGAACTTCTCCATGAGCGACGGCACTTGCAGTTCATCAAAGTAATATTCATCTGCTTTAAATATCGGGTAAAAATACAATCGATAGTTAAAAACCAGTATCTCCGCAATACGCGCCAGATCCTTACGATCTGCCTTTCGAATATTCGTCTCCATTAAATCTCCTTACAGAAGTCAATTATCTCCTGTTCCCTCGCTGTCACATTCTCTTTATACTCGATGGATGTTAGCCCCAGGTGCCCTGCGCATTCGATATGCAGGTGCCCATAGAAATGTTCGATACTCTGGATGATCCTGTCACATTCATGCATCCCGGGACCCGTTCTGAGTGCAACCGAATAGCCCTTCTTGCCCTCTTTGATGGAGGCATGGGGTTCGTGTGTATCGCACCACGGGGTGCATCGGTCAATGAACGCCTTATATTGCCCTGGGATATCGGCCCAGTAGGACGGCGAAACCGACACAATGACGTCGGCTTCATCAAACGCTTCCATGATCTTGCTAATATCATCATCCATCACACACTTCGCTGTATTATGGCACGTCCTGCAACCCAGGCAAAAATCAAACGAATAGTCTGCTATGCAGATACATTTCGTATCATATCGGGAAGATATCTCCCGTTTTATGATGTTAACGATCTCTGCCGTAGCTCCCGTCCGCACCGGGCTGCAATTTATGATCAAAGCTTTCATCATCTTCTCTCCAATCGATCATTTCAAAGACATAACATAGACCTGGCATGGATTTGCTTCATCCCAGTAGAGCGGGAACACCTCCAACTCTTGTTTCATGCTCCTTTCCCACTTTACTCTTTCAGGTTTTTCTCCATACGTATGCAGTCAAACGTATCACCGTGGATGACTTCTGTATTCGTCACCGCATAACCGAGATGCTGGTAAAACCCGACGGCTACATCGCGGCTTTCTACGACTGCCCGCTTATATCCAAAATCCACAAGCCAGTGTTCGGCTTCGTTCATGACGCGCTCACCCAGCCCCTGGCCGCGATATTCCGGCAAAACGACGACGCGCCCGATCATCGCCGAAGCCGCGTCGATCTCGTACCATCGGCAGGTCGCGACCGGAAAACCATCATCCGTGAGCACAATGTACTTCGTATCCGGAGTGTCATGCTCGTCAAACTCCCGCCTCAGCGTAATGCCATGCTGTCTGGCCATCCCCTGGATGCGGACGTAATATGCGCCCGTCTGCTGCCAGGTTTCTGTTGCTCTGATAACTTCTATGTTCATACCGATCCTTTCCGGTCTATTTCGATCAATGCACTATGCCTCTTCTCTTTCCATGACCCAAGCGAAGGCCTTCGCAGTCCTCGTTTACTCCTCCAATGTTTTTTCCATGACCTCATACACCAGGACCACATCGTTCTCTACGAGATGTTTGCCGTGATTAATGGTCTTGTATCCTCTGGTCTCGTATAGGTGGCATGCCGGTAATGAAGCATCTAGCTCCGCTTTGGGATAATTTTCGGAGATGCTTTCTTCCAGGCGATCCATGATATATGAGCCATAGCCTTTTCCTTGACATTCGGGTTTGACATATACTCGGGTAATATGATTGTCATTATAGCAGCCAGTCCCAACGCATTCTCCATCAACCAGGAGAATTCCAACCATGCCCGCTTCTATATCCTCTTGTATTCTCTCTTTGCTATGCAGATCGCAGAAAAAATCTACGACCTCCTTCGGATAATAACGCGGATACGTTTTTCGGATCGACGACTGAACGATATCGAAAATCGCATCCAGGTCATGTAATGAAGCTTTTATATATTCTTTCACAGTTCTCCTCCATCAGAGCGTTTTTAGATCCTCCGCACCGAATTCATTGTGCCTGCTCCTGTCCAGGGTCCAGTCGGTCATGGAGATATCATGCAACAGGGCCGCTAATTCCAGCACTTCCCCGTCAACATTTTTACCCTCTGAGAGCATGACCACATACTTATACACATACTGAACATGCTCCTTGTATATATTATACTCATCCTTCGTGCCCTTTGTGTGTTCTTCAAACCGGGCACTTCGGTCCATGATCTCCTGTCGCATTTTCTCAACGATCTGACTCATCGGATACCTCCCCATCTATGATCCAATCGCCAGGACCCTCATCGTCTGTAATATGCAGATGCGATTGATACCGATAGAACCAACCGGGATCAAACGGCTATGATGCGATCCTGTCAATATCGACCTTATCCACCTCTAAATATTTCATTCCCCATCCAGCAAGTCTTGGATGATGATCTCTTTCTTGAGCAGGGTCCAGTGTCCGGGCAGGCATAGGTCGGGGGCAATGTTTGTTATCGTCACAGCCAGCTTATCGGCCAGGACCTGGTCCACCGTCCACTCGGGAAATGTACCGCCAGTGCAATCTCCCAGGATCAGCACCTTATCTTCGACCACTTCGATCAACGTAGAGTCATCCGTATGCGGTGCTTCCGCCTGAAATACCCGAACCTGACAGTTCCCCAGGTCCAGTTTCATCTCGCCGCTGAAAACCATATCCGGAAGGGTGACCACGACTGGTTTGCCATCCTTGTACTCTTCACGAACACTCTCATGGAAAGCTAAGAAGAAGTCCGTTCCCTCCGTCTCGATCCGATGCTTAAAGTCCGCTATGTGTTGCCGGGTCTTCTCATTTGCCATTGTAAGCCCGTGCACGGCATGCATTCCCAGTATATGATCCCAGTGCCAATGCGTGATCACGGTGATATCCGGCAGCGGAAGCCCCGCTTCCTTAAGTGCATCATAAAACTCCATGAGGTGCTCTTTCGAGTGTCCGGCGTCAACCGCCAGGTTCCAGCGTTCCCCACGGATGTAACTCAAATTCGGTCGATCCCTTCGCTCTTCAAAGGGATAGACCCAAACGTGTTCCGATATTTTCTCTAGTTTCATTTTTGCCCTCTATGCTAACTCCAGAATCGTTTTTACATCTAAAATCGTATGCCCGTCTTGCTTCTGGCATTTTTTGCTTCTTTTAATATATTCCTCAAATTGCAAAGTCGGATCCGCCTGCAGACAACACGCATAGGCACCCGCCACCTGCGGGATGGTCCAGCTCTCCGAGACCGCCTTGCTCCAGTGAATGTACTCTGTGTTTGTTTCCGTACCGGGGGATGTTCTTCTGCCCGACGGTACAAAACACAAGGATGCAAAATACTCCGGAAAGCCCTCCCTGTGCTTATTCCGCTCGTAATCCTCGATCTGAAACTTATTCAGCACAAACGAGGTCTTTCCATGATTAGTGATTTGATCGATCCCTCTGAAGTTCCGTGGAAAGTTGACCGCATCGATCAATGTGCACCCCGTTTCCGCCAATTGCTTCTCGAGTTCATTTCTCCTTTCCCACTGGCTTTTTTCATAACCGGCGGAAAGGCTTACCACACGGATGCGGGAAGCGTGCGTTTGATTGTACTCAATAATCATTTTCAGTGCCTCCAGCTGATACCCGAAATAAGCCTCACGATCCAACGTTGCATTCGGTATCGCAAAGTATACCAGCTCCGACTCCGGAGCCACGCCGCAGGTCGCGCCGCTCAAAAAGCCTGCACAAGCCATTCCGTGAAAATCCAAATGATCGATCTCCGGATGGTCCGGAGCTACTTTGATATATTCCAGCCGCCCGTCAAATTCGACATGATCTCTGCAGATCGCTCTGTCGATCACAGCGACCTTTACCCCTTTTCCTGTAAGCCCACAGGTGTTCAAATGGTTGGTTTTTCCATCCTGTAGAACTCGTTCAGCCATCCCCCGCAGCCTCTCAGGGAAAATGGTATCCGTGTTAAAGCACAACTCAGACAGTTCCTCCTCCGAGGCTATCTTGATATCGTGTTTGGAGAGATCCCTGTAACACAACTGCCAAATGGACTCACGCGTAAACATATCGACCGAATCATAGTACTCTGCCGTAACACAAGCCGGCAGTTCAAACGTTGTTAGTAGAAAGTCTTTCATCCTCGCTCCTTTCTGCGGAAGATCACCTTTCACTATGCAATGCCGATGTATATTTATTCTATTTCTCCCTTAGCAAAGAGGTTGTCTTTGCCCATTCCACAAACATAGGGATTGCTGTCATACTCATGGCAAAAATCAAGAAATTCTTTTCTCTGCGATGGGTCTTTCATGATCTTTACCAGTATCTCATTTGGGATGGTCCTCGCATATGCTCCGGGACCAGCCAGAGATATGTTCTTCACACCATTCTTTTTAAGGATCCCTTCCAGCTCATCCGGCATAAAATGGTAAGAAATACTCCACGGAATTTCGCCATTATCATAAGACTTCTTCGACTCTTCCACATCGCACAGCAGGCCATTTTCATAGGATTTCCACAGAGCATCTTTGTTAAAAGAAAAGCCTTCGATCATCTTCTCTCTGCTACTTAAACACCACTGTACCCAGGCATCCTTGCTGTCCTCATCCAAAATAAACTGATTCTTCTGTATGGGATTTGACAAATACGGCAAGGCTCCCAGTCTGCTCGATACGCTTATCATAATGCGCTTTTTTGCAATTCTGACGAGTTCACCGATTGTCCGTTCTTGATTTGGATAAGTGTAGGATATCGGTGCGTCAAAAGACATTACAAGGTCAAATGATCGATCCCCGTATTGCGATAGATCTTCAAGTGCTCCTTTAACAAAAGTCAGTTTATCAAGTACTCCCTCTTTTTCCGCGATCTCCCTCGCTTTATCGATCATAGGTTGAGAGATGTCAAAATGCGTTACATGGATCCCCTGCTTTGCCAAAAGTATTGAAAATCGTCCACATCCTGCCCCGCCGTCGAATGCGGTCTCTATACCATCGAGATTAGCGAGCAGTTCCTTTTCTATGTGTGATTTCTGAACTATATCATCGATAAAAGTGTGTTCTCTCTCAGCCTCCAATTCACCTTTATCCGGCTGGTTCCACATTCTTTCCGAAATCTTCGTACTGTAGTCCATATCGACCTTTCTGTCTCCTTATCTGTCGATTTCATATAACCGAAATCTCAATCTACATGATACATGATCCTCAGTCTCTGAGCCTCATTGGCAGAGAACCCAAACTTTTCATAGAATGGTATCTTGTCCGGCATAGCACACAACTCCACAAATATGTTCGTATCGGGGACGCCATGCTCATTAATGAACTTTAGCAGCTCATCGATCAGCATTCTACCGATACCTTTCCCCTGGTATTCAGGCAACACTACAACATCTTTGATATAGTAACAAAGCCCCATATCCCCGATAACTCTTGCCATGGCAACGATCTTATCTCCATCAAAAATCGAAACTCTAAACAAGGTATTATTCATCGCAAGTTTCGTCTGTTCAAAAGACGGGCCTTCACCCCACACAGATTCCCACATATGGATAAACTCTTCCGCTGTCAATTCATTATGTTTAATTATATAATCACTCATGTTTATTCCTCTTCAGATGTTAGATTGGAGTTTGCCTACATTTTAATTCTTTCAAATACCGTCTGGATATCTTCTTTTGCCCCTTCAAATTTGGGCCATGCGTCTATTCCATCATTTCTTTTTCTCGGAATGATATGCATATGAAAATGGGGCACCGACTGTCCGGCGCTTTCATCACTGGCATTAAGCAGGTTAACCCCCTCGTATCCACAATGATCTGTCAGATGGTTCGATACGGTTTTAACCGTCTTCATGATAGCACATATCGTTTCCTCGTCACAATCCAAAACATTCTTAAAATGATTCTTGGGAACGATCAGGATATGCCCGTCAACATCCTTTGCAATATCCATAAACGCAAGTGTAAAATCATCCTCATATACTTTCATACAGGGAATCTCCCCCGAAGCGATCTTACAAAAAATACATGCATCCATTTACAATCCTCCCTCTAATCAGTTATTATCTTTAATCCAAGTTCGAATGCCAAGAACATGATCTTCGTCTTATCGTCAAGACGTGCACCGCTCGAGAGACTTCTCGGATCCCATGAAGAATGATCCAGATTGTCGCCGGCATAGAAGAATTGAAAGAATTCTGTTCCTCTGAAATCGCAAACAGCCTGCATTCCGGCACATTCCATTTCGACGCAAATGGCGCCCTGCTCTTTTCTGCGGTTTATCTTTTCTCGGGTTTCGCGATAACAGGCATCCGTGGTCCATGTCACACCTTCAACGTAAGGATATCCGCACTCGGCCAAAACTTCCTTGAAAATATCCCTATACTTTTTGTTAACTTCTATCATGTCGCCAGGCGCAGCATAATGAAAGCTCGTTCCCTCATCCCTCAACGCAGCTGTAGGTATAATAATGCCGCAGTCTTCAATGGTCTTATCAAGGACTCCACAGTTGCCCAGCAGTATGAGACGCTTACTTCCCATGGCCATTAACTCCTCATACTGCGCAACGCATATCGGTTCCCCGACCAGTGAATGATACAGTGCAAAGCGTTTCCCTTTATATTCAACTTCATATACCGGATTAAGGCCCGTAGCAGAATGGATCTCCGTGATCTTCTTTGCATCGAACGTCGCCAGAACACTGTCGAACAGTTTCCATGAAAAGCATGATATCGTTACTTCCGGAAAATTCTCTATTTTCTCCACGCACATATCCGGATTAATTATTGCGTTGGTTTCTCTTTCAAATTCTTCGAGTAGCATAGCAATCCCTCATAAATCACATTTTCTGTCACTTCGTATCATCGAATGCCATACTTTGTCACAGATCCCAAGGTTGTTCTTTCCGGCATCTCTAAGAATTCCTTCCTGTTTCATCCCGGCCTTTTCCATTACGCGTCCTGATTTTGGATTATTTGCATCATGGCACGCAGCAACACGGTTTATTCCGACAACATCAAAAAGATAATCCATCACAGCAATTAACGCTTCCGGCATTAATCCCTGTCCCCAGTATGCCCGGCTCATACAATATCCCATATCAGCCGCATCTATTCTCTCATCCAGCTTGATGACAGAAATATTGCCAATAACCTTTCCTGTTTCCTTATACTCCATGACCCAGTTAAAATATCCGCCATCTTCATACCTGGATATCCAAGTAGCCAGAAGGCTCTTAGTCACGTCAACGCTCGAATGCGACGGCCATGTCAGGAACTTCGTAACCTCGGGATCCGATGCCCAGTTTGCATACATATCCTCTGCATCCTCTAATCGAAATCTTCGAAGCACCAATCTATCTGTTTCTATTTTTTGCGTTCCTGTTTTATACATTTTAACTTCACCCCTATTAATCCCAAAGCGGCGAGAAATGCTTGATAATAAACTCACGATATGTCAATTGCGGGTTATTCATCACATACTCTCGCAGTTTCTCGGCGCGCATCTTCTGCTCGACTGGATCGATTTCATCATAGCGATGAATGATCACATTTCCCGCCCTTTCTTCCGCCAGGATTTCCTCATAAACGTTTTCAATATGCTCTCGGAGGACAACCGGCACATCAACCGGGCTTTCCCAGGAATGGTCCTTCGTGTTCTTCAAGTCGTAGACAGATATGGGCGAATAGAGAAAACCCTCTTTCCCGTCATACATGACCTTGAGTTGATTGGGAAAGCGTTCGTAGTAATGTTGAATTCCGTTCTCCCCAGGTCCCATTGTGACAAAGTTTTCTTCTTTACTTCTGCAACATACCAGCGCATAAACACGATCCGTGGTAAAATATGCCACCTTGCCCCCGTCGGAATGCGATTTTGCATTTGCAAGAATTATATCCAGTCCGCCAATGATACTCCCATGATATAGAATATCCGATTTCATACAAGCTCCCCTTTTCTTAATCACCAAATTAGAATCTGTCTAACTATGTATACCCTGCATGCTCATATAATCTTCTCTAAGCAAACCGTAGATATTATAGTCGCAATACACCGAAACCATTTTCCCTTGACGAATGGTTCCTTCTTTTATAAAACCACATTTTTGCATAACCTTATTTGAGGCAATGTTTCTTACGTCTGCTCGTCCATTCAATCGGTCTAATTCCGTGTTCTCAAATATAAACCGTACCACTTCCTTCAAAGCTTCTGTAGTAATTCCCATATTCCTGTAATCCGGATTAACTCTGTATCCTATATCACCCATT
>DBXX01000098.1 GCA_002309675.1 Lachnospiraceae bacterium UBA1201 | reverse complement strand
AGTGAAAGACAACGGGCACTCAGAAGATTTTTCTGAGGAAAATGCGCGGCAGAAGATCGAGCAAGGCTTCGGACTCAAGAAGATCGAGTCCTATGTGAAGAATGCCGGAGGGACATGCAAGTTTACGAATGATGAAGGTTTTCGGGCGACGGTCACACTGCCCGTGATCCATGAGGAAGAGGGAGGTGCGATATGATCCGCGTGCTTTTGGTAGATGATGAGACGTTGTTGCTGGACAGTCTGGAGATCATCCTGTCGCTCAATCAGATGGAAGTGGTCGCGAAGGCGCACGACGGCCGGGAGGCTCTGGAGCTCCTGAAAGAGATCGAATGTGACATTGCCCTAGTGGACCTGAACATGAAGGGTATGGGCGGCATCGAGCTCATCGGACAGCTGAAGGAGAAGCATCCGGCTGTGAAGATCCTGGTGCTCACGACTTTCTATGACGATAAGAACATTACGGATGCCATCGCGGGCGGCGCGGACGGCTATCTGCTTAAGGACAGCGGTAAGGATGCGATCCTGGGCGCGGTGCGGCAGATCATAGGTGGCGTGAATGTGCTGGATCCGAAGGTCATGCAGCGGCTGACATTGCTGATGACGCAGAATGCGGCAAAAAGCGCGTCGGCCGTGCAGGGGGACACGGCGGAAGCGAAGGATAAGAAGACTCTGCAAAACCTGCCGGAGCTGACCGAACGCGAGAAGGAGATCTGTGCGCTGATGGTGGACGGACTGGATAACAAGCAGATCGCGAAACGTCTGTACATCTCGGAAGGCACCGTAAAGAATTACATCTCCGGCATTTATGATAAGACCGGCATCCACGACCGCGTGAAACTGATCGTGGAGCTGCGTGGATGATCGTTTCCAAAAAATGAAGTCCCGAAAACTATATACGATTAGGGACATAACGCCTCCGAAATAAGAAGGCTTTGGATAAACTTTAGGAATTGTGGCTGTGGTCATGGACAATATATGACCGCAGTCACTTTTGTTTTATCCGGGACTTACGTATAATATGGGCATAACGGAGCAGCGACTGCGCTGCCCGGTGAAACAAAGATATGCTGTGGGCTCCGGACAGGGCCACGGCAGAAAGGTGATTAGTGATGGGTCATTTATCCGCATGGAAGTTCATAAAGAACAACAAAAAGCAAGTCGCGGTGATCGTTGTGGCGCTGACCTTAAGCGTCATGGGCATGTATGTGGTCGGCTCGATCTTAGCGTCGACGCGGGAGTCCTTCCGGCCGCTTCTGGTTGATTCGCTCAAATACCAGATGTATCTGGAAGTGTCCGCGGAAACGCTCGACAAAGCCGTTCCCGGCGAAGCGAGGCTTTATAGAGAACGAAACCGGGAACTGGCTGCGAGACTCGAGCAGCTGCCTGAGGTGAAACGGGCGTACTACAGTGAGTGGTCGCAATTTACCGTGCACGCTTTGATGGGAATGCTGGTCACGGAAATGCCGCTCCTGGAGCCGGAAGATATTCCGGATTATCTGGCGCATATGAAGAGCAAACTCGTGGAAGGGCGGCTGCCGGAAAAAGATTTTGAACTGGTGGTGGACAGTGCCGTGATGCGAAACCAGGGGTACAGGATCGGGGATAAACCCGGGCAGGGGCTTTGGACCATCGTCGGTGTGTCGGATGGACCGTATATGTCCTGTGTCGGAACGACGGCACACGGCAATAATTCAGGAGTCGGCCTCATCGTGCTGACGGAGGAAGGCGTGGACAGCGCCGAAGATCTGTTTGCGAAGATCGGTGTTCATCTGACGAGTCTGGATCGGGTCTCGGCAGATGCCAGAAAAGGCCGCGAAATGTTTCAGACCGAGATCATCGACGAGATCGATGGCGCGCTGCTTGCGGTTCTGATCTCGGTGATCGCACTGCTCACGGTCTCCATTACCGTAGCGTATAATTCCTACATGAGAAACCGTATCAACGAATACTGCCTGTACGCGTCGCTCGGGTTTTCCAGAATGGATGTCTACCGGATGATCCTGCGGGAGATCGCCATTTTGTTCGGGGCGGGTTTGCTCCTCGGTGCTCTGTTATCCGGCGGTATCATTGCCCTGATCGATGTGCTGATCATGCATCCGATGGGGCTGATCCCGGTTTATATCGAACCGCGTCTGCTCTGTCTCATCCTGGCCGCGATGGCGGCCGTGATCGGGATTTTGCAGTTCCCGGCTCTTCTGTCTGTGCACAGGATCCGGACCATAGATATGTTGGAGGATTAAGATATGTTTGAGATCAAAAATGTCAGTATGATCTATGATATGGACAGCGACGAGAAAATGTATGCGCTCAGTGATGTGGATCTGAGCCTGCCGGATCACGGCCTGATCGGCATCATCGGCCCGTCCGGAAGCGGAAAGAGCACCCTGATGTACTGCCTTTCTTCGCTGAAAGAGCCGACGGAGGGAAGCATCATCTATAACGGCGAGGAGATCACCCACCTGACACCGGCACAGCGTGAGACCCTGCGCCGCCGCAAGTTCGGGTTTATCTTCCAGAAGCACTATCTGGTGCCGTACATGAATGCGTTCGACAACTGTGTCGTGGCGGCACTGCCCGGGGACGAAGGCTGCGCGCAGCGCGCAAAAGCACTGATGGAGCAGCTGGGGCTGCGGGAAAAAGAGTTTAAGAAGCGGCCGGCGAAGCTCTCCGGCGGACAGTGCCAGAGGGTAGCTATTGCCCGCTCCATGATCAACGGCCCCGAGGTCGTATTTGCCGACGAGCCCACGGCCTCTCTGGATCACGAGAACGCGTTCAATGTAATGCGCGTGCTGCGGGAGTACGCCGACGAGCATCTGGTCCTGGTCGTTACACACGACCGTTCCATCCTTCAGGATGCCGACCGCATCATTGAGATCTGGGACGGCAGAATCAGTGCGGTGAAAGAAACCGAGAGATAAGGAGCAGTTTATGAAACCGTTTTCAGCGCTTTATTATATCAAACAGAATAAAAGCCGCAGCATCACCGCAGCGATCATGTTTCTGTTATCCGTGCTCATGTTGATGGGTGGAAACTACATCGCGAGCAACATATGGGCCTTCGAGGAATCCGGAGAACGGCTGGATCGCTTCGTTACGCTGGGATACCTCTCAACCGATACGGATGAGAAGGACTGGGATTCCGTTCTGGAGGATGTGGCCGCGGATGATCGCCTGCAGTTGATCCGGGGCTCCGGATATGGTCATGGTTCCATTGAGTATACGACCGCCATGGGCCTGAGTATGTCCGGAAATGCCATGGTGTTCACCTCAAAAGATGAGATGGAGGAAGCCTTTAAGATCATGGAGATCGACTGCGACCTGTCGAAGGTCGAAGACTTCGGCCTGGTCTTAAGTTCCATGTACGCGAAGGCGGCCGAGGGTGTCGGTGTTTCGGTCGGGGATGTGCTGGATCCCGCATTTTCCGGAGCTTTTGACACTCGCTACAGGGTAGACGCGATCTACGAGGGAAATGATGTGATCCTGTTCTACCTGATCGAAAGCGAGAGAAACGTCGGCGGCCGCGTGTATGTCCACGGAAAAGACATGGACCACGCGCAGCTGGTACGATACCTGGAGGATCTCGTCGGGGATCGCAAGGTGAGTATTTCAAAAAAGGACGCAAAATCCGTCATCAGTGAATTCTTCGATGTTTTACGTGTGATCTTCTATACGGCGATCGTTCTGATCGGTATTATCCTCTCGGTAAGCATTTCGTCCTGGTTTACCGGCCAATACATGAAGCGCACCTACGAATTCGGCGTCTATCGCGCGATCGGTCGTTCCCGCGGCGAGATCTTCCGTAAGATCGCTTCGGAGATCGCTCTGCAAGACCTGATGGGTATCATCGCGGGCGTGGCTCTCGTGCTGCTTTCCACGTTCCTGCTCAACGAACTGGTCTACCTTCCGGCCGGTATGTACCTGCCGTATATTAGCGACATGGGAATGATCGGAGCCGTGATCTGCAACCTGCTGGCCCTCATTCCACTGATCTTCTTCAAGTCACGCGCCATGAACCGCGCGGATGTGACGGAGTTCTAAGAAGAAAAATAGATAGGCTGGAAAAGCCC
>DBXX01000018.1:88214-90636 GCA_002309675.1 Lachnospiraceae bacterium UBA1201 | reverse complement strand
TTCGGTTTCAACACACCGCAGGCCATTTACAAGTGGCAGCACGGCACAGCAATGCCTACGGTGGATAATCTGGTTGCATTGGCCCTGATCTTCGGGGTATCGATCGAAGAGATCATTGTGGTGGGGTAGGCTTCTGCCTGCCCTGCCTGTTAAGTTTGCGTGTCCGAGAGGCTTATGGTTCCATCCTGCTAAGGTGGTGTGCGACAACGCACCGGTGGTTCGAATCCACCCGCAAACGCTATTCACAGACTGACAAAGACGCACTTTACCGGTCGACGCGGGTCAGGTCGGCGTCCGCTGTAAAATTCGGAGCGTTGTAGAGCACCAGGATCTCGGTGATCCCGTTTCGCTCTATGTATTTTTGGACGGATCCGCGGAAAAACCGCATGTCGATGAGGTGGGTTTCCTCGAAGTCGTCGACAACGAACTGGGCAAATGTATTGGCATAGGAATCCTTGATGATCAGCAGTTTGCCTTCACCGTCGCCGGAAACCACGGTGGTGGACTGGTTGGAGTTCAGAAACACGCCGTACTGGTTGCTTCCGTTTAGGAAACTTCGTTCGTAGATCGTGTCGGTAACATAGTAGCCGCTGTTGTAATCCACATGGTGGGCCGGCTTTCGATAGTATGCTTCGATCGTGTCGTACGTGGCGAAGGGATACCCTGTCTTCATATAGGTCGTGCCACGGAAATCGCTGCACAAAGTCTCGCGGGTCCATTCGGAAAGGGGAAGCGCAGTCTTGCCGCGGGAACGCATCCATTCGGTATATGCGTAATAAGCTCCGAGGGAAGTCCAGTGGTGATCGGTCTTATAAAACAAGTATTCATTACGAGCAGCACGCAGGGCGTCGGTCACATCGATGACGTCAAGGCCGGCTTTTTTTATGGCCTCGATCACGGCACGCTGGTCGGCATTGGGCGCGTATGCGGGGAGTTTATCATCCAGCACACAGGCGGCAGTCGAAACGGGCATGACTTTCAGTGAGACTCCGTTTTGGGCTGCGATGTCGGCCAGGTGTTTGACCGCTGCTATGTTTTTTTCGAATTGCTTTTTATCATAATCGGTCCAGATCTCGATCAGATAGCCGTCGTCAGCAAAATAGACGCCGGCTTGTTCTTTTTTTCCGAGGGCACGTTCGGCTAAAGTAGATATGGTTACCCACCCGTCGCGGGCAGGAAACTGATCGGACAGATAGGTCTCCAGACGGGAGCCGAAACGCCCCGAGAACAATTCATTGGCCGAAAACTCCGGAAACTGCGTGAGCATCCGCTTTTCGTTTCCGGAGTATTCCCGGTCCGGCAGTAACACGCCTGAGATGCCGCCGGCAAATAACAGCAGGCAGAAGAGCGCAACAGTCAGTATGTTTCGCATAAGATCCTCCTAAAACCGGAAATACAGGAAAGGATTGTACGAGCCGCTGATCAGGTAGGCTACGGACAATGTCATCATAAGGGCCATGCCGCCGAGTTCCGCCACCGTAAACAGGCCGCATACACAGGACCTGCATGTTCCGGCAAAACGGGACGGGGCAGCACCCGGGGAAGCATTTGCCGAGGGGGCAGGCATGGAGGGGGTGTGTATAACAGGAGCCTGTCCCTCGAACAAATACTTTCGAAGCTTCGCAAGCGCCTTAGCGGGAAGCGGAGTCGAACCGACAGCACAAAGGATGAGTAGGGGGAGGCAGGAAAGAAGCCGGTATAAGGTGCTGTCGTCGACCAGGGCATAGCAGCCTCCGAACATGACGCGGAGGTAGGCGAAACCTTCGGACACGTGCTCAAAAGCAAAGAGCGGCCAGCTGACGGACAGGGCCAGAAACGTGTACAGATAGGATATGGGATGCCGGAGGTAAACCGGAAGTCGTGAAATGGCGCGGAGCAGGAAACAGCGCTCCAGAATCAGAAGCAGACCGTACCAGGCGCCCCAGAGAAGAAAATTGAAACTGGCGCCGTGCCACATACCGGTCAGAAGCCAGACGACGGCGATATTGCGCAGCTGCCGCGCGAAACCGCGACGGTTGCCGCCCAGCGGGATATAGACGTAGTCGCGAAACCATTGCCCCAGGCTGATGTGCCAGCGGCGCCAGAACTCGGTGGCACTTTTTGAAATAAACGGGTAATTGAAGTTTTCCGGAAAGGTAAAGCCGAACATCCGGCCCAGGCCGATGGCCATGTCGGAGTAGCCTGAAAAATCAAAATAGATCTGAAACGCAAAGGCAAAAACGCCGAGCCAGGCGCCTGCCAGACTAAGCTTTGCGGCAGGCGTTTTCGAGATCGCGCTCCATAGAAGCCCGATGTTGTTCGCCAGCAGGACCTTTTTCGCGAGACCTGTGACGAAGCGGCGGGCGCCATCCGCAAAGGCATCCGGCGTGTGCGTGCGTTCTTCCAGCTGTTGTGCTACGTCGCGGTAGCGGACGATGGGCCC
>DBXX01000018.1:38196-88088 GCA_002309675.1 Lachnospiraceae bacterium UBA1201 | reverse complement strand
GGAAGGCCGAATTTGGCGATTCCTGTGCCGCATATGGCATTGACCGTTCCGATCAGAAAGTCGGCATATTTGAAGAACAGGAGGAGGCCTAAGTTTCCGCAAAGCGAAAGGATCAGACCGAGCTTCTGTTTGCGCGTGCCACGATAACGCTCCACCAGGCGGCCGCATGTGTAGTCGAGGATCGTGGAAAAGATCATCAGGACGATATAGACCGGCTCACCCCAGGCGTAAAACAAAAGGCTCATGAGAAAGAGCATAGCGTTTTTCGCCCGGCGCGGCACCGAAAAATAGATCAGCAGTGTGACCGGAAGAAAACAAAATAAAAACGTCAATCCGGAAAAAACCATGGTCAATTACTCCTCAGGTACGTTGGCTCCGTCATAGATCTGCGCTCCGTTATCTGCGGCGCCGGCAGGTTCTTCGGAACCACCGGCTTCATCCGTCTTCAGCAGGTTCTGCGGAAGATAACCCAGCACTCCTTTTACGGCGTTGTCGATCTTATCGTATTCCGCCTTTGCATACTCCATCTGTTCGGGCTCGAGGAGGGGCGTTTCGGGCAGCGGAGCGCCGGCGATGATGTACATCACGATGTCGTCGGCCTTGTAGAGACGGCCCTGCGTCAGCTTAAAAGGTTCCAGCGGATAGACGGTGAAATACTCCCGTGAATGCTTATAGAATGCGTTGAAGCCTTCGACTACACGGTCTGCGTAAGAAGCGTCTTTGCACTTGACGATGATCACAGTGTCCGCGTGGACAGAGGGAACGGCATTTTGCTTTGCTACGTAGGTGTCGAGCTTGCTCATGTCGATCTCGCCCAGGGGGCTTAGAGGAAGCTCGTCTTCCGGAATGTCCATGTCGGCAACGTAGCCATCCCCGAGCACCTGCGCGATAGCGGCTTCGATGGACTGCGGTGTGACTCCGGCGGGCAATGCTTTGTTTTCCGCTTCTTTTGTTGCCGTGGCTTCCTGTTCCTGTGCTTTCTTTGTGGTCTTACTGCTGTCCGTCTTGTTCTCACAGGCGGCCAGAAGAACCAGGAGCAGGATCGATAGTAATACTGTAATTCGTTTCATAAGAGTACCTCATTTCATTGGTTTTCGGCGGCGATCGTTTGTTTTGTCACCGTCATCTGACTGTATAACGAATGAAGAAACGGAAATGTCGGGAAAGCGGCAGCTTTTTTGAATAAAATCAGGCCGGCCGCACGGGAGGGGTCCCGCGCGGCCGGCCTTTATTCAGATAATGCTTAGAAAGAGTTTATTTAACCATTTTATATACGTTCATAATGCCGTTAAGCCCGGCACCATCCGTGTTCATAAGCACGTAGTTCGTGTCTCCGGCCTTCCATTCGATCTTATTGTAGGTGATGCCTTCGTCACGCAGGGCTGTGAGCACCGCGCCGTTTTCTTTATCTGCTACGGTATGGTTGATCTCTTCACCGAAGAGGCCGGAGAAATCATCAGCCCGCTTCGAAGCCCGGAGCGTATACTGCTTTCCGCTGACAGTAAAAGATACTTCGGCGATATCCGTTCCGACAGAGCAGTAGAGGACCTCTTCCGTGCCCTCAGGGGCCTGAACATACAGGCCGGTTGCCTTTTTTAATGCATCCGAAGATCCGTACCCGGTAATGGGTGCCGGTTGTTGCGCGCCACCGGCGATCGCGCTGTTCGTCGGGCCTCCGCCTTGTGTATCAATGATGTCCACAGGCTTATGCCCGCTCATTTTAATGATTCCGAAGATCAGGAGCACCAGACAGGCGGCCATGGGCAGAGCCCATCGGGTCACCCGGAGCAGGGGTGCTTTTGTAGAGCGCCGACGTGTTACAGGCGCATCCGAAGATGCGATAGAGATCGGCGACGACAAAGACTTTTCAGGTTCCTGTGTCGAGGCAGTAACTTGCGCGCGCTCTGACTCTGCGGAGGCTTTATGCAGGATGTTCGCATACATCCGTGCCTTAGCGCCTTCTGCGGGCTCGATGGAATCGAATGCTTCCTGTACGGCGTCTTTCTCTGCCGAAGTAATTTCGGTTTCGATCCCGGTATGGAATTTTTCATTTGTGTTATCGTTCATATGCATACCTTCATGTCTTATGGGTGATTGTTTCGCAGCGCTTTTTCAAGTTTCTTTCTGGCGTCCCGTAACTGGTTCCGCACGGTGGAGGGAGGCCTGCCCAGGGCGGTCGCGATCTCGTCGGTTTGGTACCCGTCATAATAATACATCCAGACCACATCCTTCAATTTCGGAGGAAGGGAAAGGACCGCTTCACGTACATCTTCCAAGTCATCCCAGTCTTCTTCCGGTGCCGCGATCTCCGGCGCATCGTCCGCGTCCAGGGATTCGACATTTCGCCGTCCATAGCTTCCCAGCCGGTCTTTACATAGGTTGGAGGCGGTCACGCACAGCCATTTTCGTTCGTGCGTCTCATCGGCAAATTCATACGAACCGGTCAGCACCTTCACGAACACATCCTCCGCGCAATCCTCCGCATCTGCCTCAGAGCGCATGAAACTAAAACACAGACGATACACATATCGCCAGTGTCGTTCATAAAACGCTTCAAACTCCGCATTTGCAGAAATAGACGGCATGATCGGCTCCCTCCTGCATGTATAACGATCGACCCACCCAAAATGTCGGCGGATCGGATAATTCTTTCCGTTCAAGTTTACAGCAAGTTCCCGGGAAATTCAAGGATGAAGTTTATCATGCAGTTAAGCGGGTAAAGATTCACTTCTGCCTTGACCGTATATCGATTGAAATGTATAATTTAATAAAAGTAAAACCTCAGCCTGATGCGGTCCTTTTCGAAGAGACGCCGGTTGGAAGTATATTGTTCATAAGCTATGGTGAGTAGGGGCTGAAAGCCCGAAATTGAGAGAGTCTGGTAAAAGTATTCAAAGCGGAGGAAATCTATGTTCAGAACAGGTAAGACAGAAGAAATTCAGGAAAATATCCGGTGGATCAGTAATTTCTTCGTGATCATTGGCCTCGTGATGTCGTTTTGTGGTATTGTTGGCTGGCTCGTTACTTCGAGCCACGCCCGGATCGATCTGCCGGGGTTCGATCTGCCCATTTGGGGATGGGTGATCGCGATACCGGTGGTTCTGTTTGTGATACTGGATCTTATATTCGATAAGAAGAGCAGGGGTATCAGGCACTTTTGTGTCGGGGGCTTAATGCTCGTTTGGAATGTATATGTTTATGTCGCTGAGTTAAATGAGCCGACAAAACCTATATTTCGGGGGTCGCCCACGGGCCTGTTTGTAATGACATTGGTTGCGAGTTTATTGATCATCACCGCAGGAGTTCTGCGGATGCGAGACCGGCATAAACAATAATCGAAACGGAGAGGTATAAGATGAAATAAAGCTTCTTTGATCACCGGAGGGAAGGGAATGTCTCTAGAAAAAACAGCCTTAAGCAAAGAGAATATGGAGCGCCTTTTGCTAGATGAATACGGACTTCATCTCATAGAAGAAACGCGTTTATCGCAGGGAACCGCAAATTGCTTCCGGATTCATTGCCGGGAAGGCGAGTTCTTCCTGAAAGAGTATCAGAGCTGGTTTACGCCGGAGGATGTTGATTCGGAAGGAAAACTGGTGTCGTTTCTCATTGCCCGCGGTTTCCCGACGGCCGCTTTCGTAAAGACTGCCTCGGGAAAATACCATACGGAGTTTGGCGGTCATAGGGTCGGCGTTCAGGAGTTTATTGAAGGGGAAACCTATATGAATGCCCTGCCGCACGAACTCCTCCCGGAGTGTGCGCGTTATCTCGGGGAATTACACAACTGCCTCAGAGAATATCCGATGAAGATGAGTATGACTCCGGAGTGGGCGGAAAAATATTCAGCAGAAGAAGCCTCCGGAAAATGCAATGAGCTCCTGGTAGCCTTGGATAAAAAGCAGGACGTCCCGGACCGTGAGAGAATACGCGGTGACCTTCTCTACAAGAAGGAACTGAACATATCATTGACGGGTCTGAAAGCATACTATAAAGGCATTACATATACGCCGTCCCACGGGGATTATATGGACTGTCAGTTGATATGCAGTGGCTCCAAGATCAAAGCGGTCATAGACTTTGCGTCCGCAGCATGCATCCCCGCCGTATGGGAGATCATGAGGTCGTACATGCAGTCTTCCGGTGCATGTAAGGGCGGAAGTCCTCTGGACCTGGAGGATTTTGTGGCCTATGTCAGGGAATACATGAAATACGCAAATCTTACCCGGCGGGATCTGGAAGCGATGCCTTATGTATACCTGTTCCAGCTGGCGCGCAGTTGCTACGGTTATAAGGAATATCTCCTGACGGAACTGGAGAACCGGGATGAATTGTTGCAGTTTGCGTTTTGGCGTACGGAGATCTGCCGTGAGGTACATGGAAGACTTCGGGAAATATCCGATGCTTTGCAGAGGCTGCGCCGGATACTATAGTCGGGTCTTATGGAGGAGAAAGTATGAAACAATATATCGTAGATGCATTTACAGACGTAGTATTCCATGGAAATCAGGCAGCGGTATGCATCCTGGATGCATGGCTGCCGGAAAAACAGATGATGGATATCGCTGCGGAGAACAACTTATCGGAAACCGCATTTGCCGTTAAAGCAGCGGAAGGATACGACCTGAGATGGTTTACGCCCGGCGGTGAGATCAACTTATGCGGACATGCGACACTGGCGACCGCATACGTGCTCTTTACGTATTACGAGAACGATGCCGATCGGATCGTGTTCCACACGCTGAGCGGGGACTTGTTTACCGGGAGACGCGGCGACGGTATAGAGATGGATTTCCCGGTGTATAGCCTGAACCGGGTGCCGGTCACGGATGAGATGACAGCTGCCATGGGAGTGACTCCCAAAGAGGCATACATTGACCGCGACCTGCTTCTGGTTTATGAAGATGAAGACATAATTCGGAATATGCAGCCCGACTTCGATAAGGTGAAGCTACTGGATGGTCTGGGTGTCGGCGTTACTGCGCCCGGAAAAGACTATGACTGTGTTTCGCGTTTTTTCGTACCTAAACTCAGTGTCAATGAGGATCCGGTTACGGGTTCTGTGCACTGCATAATAACACCGTATTGGATAAAGCGTCTGGGCAAAAGCAGTCTCAAAGCGTATCAGGCATCAAAGCGCGGAGGCGAGATGACCTGCGAGCTCAGAGACAACCGGGTGATCATTTCAGGGAGAGCGGTCATATTCGCTGTCAGTGAACTGAGGATTTGATAAGGAGATCGAACGACTTCGGTACCTCTGTCAATGAAAGCTTGACTATCCGCCCCGCTATGTGGATCGATCTTAAACCGAAATGATCCCGGGGCTGCCTGACGAACATGAACCGTCAGATCCTGGCCACCCGGAACGGCCAGAATATGTACTGAACGAAGAGACATTCCGAATCGCTGTCACATAACGTTTTAGTAAACAAACACCGCCCCGGAGGTCAGTTCGCTGCGCCACAGCAATCGGACTTGACATTCGAGGCGGTTTTTATCATAATAACAAGAGAGCCGATTCGCTTATTTGGAGCGTGGATCGGCGGAAAGAAACTGATTTGAGGTAGTACTATGATCAAGAACTGTAAAATAGCTGCTGTGTTATTATGCGCTGCGCTTCTTTGCGGCTGCGCGGATGGTAAGGATACTTCTACAACGAAGGCGACAGAGAATAGTACTTCTGCCGTAGATGTGAGCAAAACAGGTACGGAAGCGGAGACGAAAGCCACGCAAGTCGTTGAAACGTCGACATTGTCCGTCGAAACGCCGACGACAAGTGCCGCTGAGCAGAAAGAAGAAGCCAAACTGGGCTCTAATTATGTATCCACTTATGGTAGGATCGCTTACAAAGACGGCGTCACGTATTTCGTTCAGAGCGCCAGGGACCTGACCGGTGTCGATACCGGCTATCCAGACTCCGAGAACATTTATATGCTTAGAGACGGCGAAAAGAAGCCGGAGCTTTTGGCAGTGATTCCGGCACCGAAAGACGGAGGGGTCACACAACTGGGCGTATATTTTATTTATCCCACGGACGATGCCTTATACTTCCTGTCCGGCATTGGCCAGAATTCTACAATCATGGGAATCGATATCAATACCAGAAGTATCTTTGAAGCTGTGCCCGCCGGCAACGAGTACAGATTTCGCAACATGCCTGTCGTAAGTGACGGAAGGCTTTTTCTCAGATACACCAGACCCGATGCCTTCGGGGTGTTAGAGTTTGATCCCAAAAGCAAAACGTTGAAAGACCTGGACCTTTCATTTATTGATAACGAAGAACAAAAATATTTCGTGGACGTCCATGACGGTTATACTTATTATGTGAAGCTTACTTCGGACATGGAGCCCTACGGGCTGTTCAGAGCCGATGAAAAAGGAAACGAGCAGGATGTGTGTGCGCTTCCGCAAGACGATGATGCAGTTCCGTTTATTATGGGCGATTACGCGGCCTACCGTTGCAAGGCGGAAGAGTTCGGCGGACAAAAAGGCATGGTCTTCGTGAATATTGAATCGGGCCGGAAGTACTACCTGCTTTCGAAAGACGAGATTTGGGAAGAGGGCGCTATAAATGTCTTCGGCGATTATGTTTACTATATCGACAAAGGACGTGGAATCAGCCGCAAACGGATCGCCGAGAAAGCCGAAGCAGAACCGCTCATGGAAGGCAGAAAAGATTTTGATACCTTAGCCCTGGCGATCATAAATGATGATCTTTTACTCATAAATGACGATGACATGGCAGTGTACCGTACATCGCTTAACGGAAGAGTCCTTCCGGGCGCCCCGCTTATAAAGAGCCGGGCCGATTCCTATGAGGATAAGCTGGAGGGCGACTGGGTCTATAAAGAGTATGCGAACTGTGTAACTGTTCTAAGATACCTTGGAAGCGAAAACGAAGTAACCATTCCGAAAGAGATCGGCGGTAAGCCGGTAACGATCGTGGATTTGTGGCAGCCTTCTTCCTATGAGGAACACATTCAAAAACTCATTATACCTGATACGGTCGTCAGCATCCATAATGTGGAGGACCGTAGTATCAACACGCTCTACATTCCGAAGAGTGTGAAGCATTTTACGTATAGAGGCTTTGAGCATAGCATTAATCTCGCCGAGGGCGCTACGATCATCTACGAGGGCAGTGAGTCGGAGTGGCAGGCGCTCATAAAGGAAAACGCAGAGCGTTTTTCGGATGTATCGGTAGACACAAGCGGAACAAAGAATCCCGTATTTAAGTTTGAAGGTAAATAAATAGCATCTGTGTTTTAATATATGATATGCGCTCCTGCGTCAGCAGGGACGCATATTTTTTGAAAAAGGGTTGACACGGTGTCAACCATACTGTATAATACAATTATTGACACGGTGTCAACCACGATTATCGGAAGGCAGAAAGGAGAGCATATGTTTAAGGGAACGGCCGATTTGATCACACAGAGACGTGAGGAGATCATCAACGCCTGTGAGCAGTTATACCGGACGATGAGTTTCCGCGAGATCACATTAAAGGAGATCGGGAATACCACTTCATTTTCCAGACCCACGATCTATAACTACTTTCAGACGAAGGAGGAGATTTTCCTGGCGCTGTTTCAAAGAGAGTATGAGCGCTGGAACGAAAACCTGACTGCCATACTCGAGGAAAACGAGACGCTATCGAAAGCAGAACTGGCAGATAGGATCGCGGCGTCTCTGGCCGGGAGGGAGCAGCTCTTAAAGCTCCTGTCCATGAATATCTATGACATGGAAGCGAACAGCCGGCAGGAGCTCCTTACCGCGTTTAAACGGGCCTACGGGCGCTCGATGGAGCTGGTGAGCGCGCTGCTTAGGAAATATTGCCCGGATATGACTGCGGCAGATATACAAAACTTTATCTATACATTCTATCCCTTTATGTTTGGCATTTACCCCTATACGACGGTTACGGAAAAACAGAGGGTCGCCATGAAGGAAGCAGGGATCGATTACGTATATCAAACGGTATATGAACTCACCTGCGGTTGTTTGAGCCGCCTGTTGGGTGTGTGAGCGACCGGACGTCCGGTGAAAGGATCGAAGTTATGAAGTATACGAAATTAGGGAACTCAGATTTAAATGTGTCACGGATCTGCATGGGCTGCATGGGCTTCGGGGATCCGGGAAGGGGACAGCACAGCTGGACCATCGATGAGGAACACTCGCGGGAGATCATTCGCCGCGGACTGGATCTGGGGGTCAATTTCTACGATACCGCCATTGCCTATCAGAGCGGTACCAGTGAGCAGTATGTGGGCCGCGCATTGCGCGATTTTGCTAAGCGCGACGAGGTCGTCGTAGCGACCAAGTTCCTTCCGAGAACTCAGGAAGAGATCGAAAACGGTATCAGCGGCCGTCAGCATATAGAAAACATGATCAACACGAGCCTTCAAAACCTCGGGATGGATCATGTCGACCTGTACATCTATCATATGTGGGACTGGCAGACACCCATCTACGATATCATGGAAGGCTTAAACCGCATCGTGAAGGCCGGAAAAGCCAGGTATATCGGCATATCCAACTGTTTTGCATGGCAGATCGCGAAGGCCAATGCTCTCGCGGAGAGGGAAGGCTTCGCGAAGTTCATCTCCGTCCAGAGCCACTACAACCTGATCTTCCGCGAGGAGGAGCGGGAAATGGTTCCTTACTGTAACGAGGAAAATATCGCGCTGACGCCTTACAGCGCCTTAGCTTCCGGCCGCCTGTCCAGGCTGCCCGGAGAGGGAGGCACGAAGCGTGCCGAGGAGGACGCCTATGCGAAGTTTAAGTACGACGCAACCGCAGAGCAGGACGGAAAGATCACGGCCCGGGTGGCGGAACTGGCAGAAAAACGCGGCGTGACCATGACGGAGATCGCATTGGCCTGGCTGCTTACAAAGGTAGCATCTCCCGTGGTCGGAGCGACGAAGCTCCATCACATCGAAGGAGCGGCGCGGGCAGTGGAGCTTAATCTGTCGGCGGAGGAGATCCACTATCTGGAAGAATTGTATGTGCCGCATCCGCTGGCTGGCGTTATGGCGCAGAATAAACCGGCGGCGGCAAAAGAGAAACACGTCTGGTCCACCGGTGATCAGAAGATCGGAAAGTAAACGGAGGTAAAAGATATGGCTGAAAAGATCGTACAGACCGCAGGAAGGAAACAACTGGGCGATTTCGCCCCGGAGTTCGCGCATTTTAATGACGACATTCTGTTCGGAGAAAACTGGAATAATACGGACATTGACCTGAAGACCCGATGCATCATCACGGTCGTTTCCCTGATCTCGAGAGGGGTGACGGATTCGAGCCTGAAGTATCATCTGACGAACGCGAAGGATCATGGCGTAACGCAGAAAGAGATGGCGGCGATCATTACCCATATTTCGTTCTACTGCGGCTGGCCGCTGGCGTGGGCCGCGTTCAATATGGCGAAGGAAGTATATGGCGAGCAGGATCCGAAGTAGACGGAGAAGAACGCACTTACAGAGTAAATATTCGGTTGGTGAATTAAGAGGAGAAGTTTTATGAGAAGAATTGTTACAGTCATTGCGATGGTTATGATGTTGGCGGTGATCACTGCCTGTGGAAAAACCGCGCAGCAGGAAACAACAGGCGCTCAGGAGACGGCCCGGAATACATCCGGCGCTGCGCCTGCGCATTCAGAGGTTCTGGTAGCCTATTTTTCCGCGACAGGAACCACGAAGAAGGTTGCGGAGAAGATCGCATCCATTACCGGCGGCGACCTCTATGAGATCGTGCCGGCAGAGCCCTATACGACCGAAGATCTGAATAATAACGACCGCAGCAGCCGTTCGACGAAAGAACAGAACGATAAAAGCGCGCGGCCGGCGATCGGAAGCGAGGATGTTTCCCTCACGGGTTATACCACGGTCTATCTGGGCTTCCCGATCTGGTGGGGCGAAGAGCCGAGGATCCTCGATACGTTTGTTGAAAAATACAGTTTCGAGGGCATCACGGTGATCCCGTTCTGCACGTCGGGCAGCAGCGGTATCGGCCGGAGCGGCCCGAACATGAAAGCACTCGCGGGCACCGGGAACTGGCTGGACGGCAAACGCTTCGTTGCGAATGTGTCGGAGGCGGATCTGAAGTCCTGGATCGACGGTCTGAAGTAATAATGTACGGAGGTATAGATCATGGCCAAGGCAAAAACGAACAGTATCATAAAGCGGATCGTGGATGCGGTCATGAGCGTCCTCCTTCTGTTTCTCATGGCCTACCAGATCACGGGAGAGGTCTTGCACGAATGGATCGGCATCGGCATGACAGCGCTGGTCATCCTGCACCAGATCCTGAACCGTAAGTGGTACAGTGTTTTCTTTAAGGGAAAATACAACCCGTATCGTCTGACCACGACGATCCTGAATATACTGCTTCTGCTGGGTTTTGCGCTGACTGCTTTCTGCGGCATGTCCATGAGCGGCCACGCGGTGCCGTTCCTTTACGGCATGGCCCCGATGCAGTTTACCCGCAGGATGCATCTGTCCATGTCCTATTGGACATTTGTGCTGATGGGACTTCATCTGGGAATGCATGTTACGACGATGTTCGCAGGCCTGCGTCTGAAAAAAACGGCTAAAACGGTCCTGACGGCCTTCTTTATCGGAATCGGCGGGATCGGCCTGGGACTGTTTTTGAAGAGCGGTATTCCGGATTATCTGTTTTTCCGAACACCATTTGCTTTTTTGGACTATGATAAATCCGGCTGGCTGGTATTTCTTGAGAACCTGCTGATGCTGTCGTTCTGGGCTCTGATCGGAGCGCAGGCAGCCCGCATCTGCAGGAACGCTTCGCAAAAGGCGGGTACGAAAGAGAATCCGCTGATCCCCGTGGTCGTCATGATGGCGGCTGTGATCATCGGGATCGTATTTTTGCTCGTGACCCGTTCCTCCGGCAATGCGGAGCCATTCGGTGAGACAAACCCGCCTGTGAAGCAGACACAAGCGGCAAGACCCGGGGAAACAGCGAAAGCATCGGATCCGTCACGGGCGGAAAGCGTGCCCGAAAAGGAGGACACCATGTCGAGAGAAGATCACGGATCAGACAACAATATCGTGGAGGTACAGGACGGCTTTCGTCTCATTCGCGGCGGTGCGTTTCTGATGGGAAGCCCGGAAACCGAGAACTGGCGGATCGACGACGAGACGCAGCATGAGGTTACCGTGGGCGCGTTCTACATGGACCCTTACGAGACCACACAGAGGGAGTATATCCGGCTGATGGGAGAGAACCCTTCCACATTTACCGGAGAGGACCTGCCGCTGGAGAACATCACATGGACGGATGCGATCCGCTATGCGAACGCAAAGAGCGTGGACGCGGGCCTTACACCGGTCTACAGCATCAGTGAAGGCGGCGTGTCATGGAACCTGGCGGCAAATGGTTACCGCCTGCCGACGGAAGCAGAGTGGGAATATGCCTGCCGCGCAGGAACACAGACTCCGTTTAATACGGAGAGATCCTTAAGCGCGGCGGAAGCGAATTTCTACGGACATTATCCGTACGAGATCGAGGAAAACTATTTTGATAATTCAGTCCTGGAAGCCAGACCCGGCGAATACCGGGCGAAGACGGTCGCGGTCGGCAGCTTTACGCCGAACGCCTGGGGCCTCTATGATATGCATGGAAATGTAAATGAGTGGTGCTGGGATTACTACGGTGACTACGATACGGCGGCAGGCGATAACCCGACAGGGCCGGCTTCCGGCACCAGACACGTGTACCGCGGCGGCGGATGGAACGACTTCGCGAAGAACATGCGCAGCGCTTACCGGGCCGCAGGCCAGGAAGACATGCACAGCTACAATCTGGGGCTGCGTCTGGTCAGAAACGCGGATAACAGCCGTTCGGGCTTTGTGACGGCAGGAGAAGCTGCCTTGCAGGCAGAGACCGGCGGAAAGATCCTGATCGCCTATTTCTCCTGGAGCGGCAATACGCGCGGTATCGCCGGGGAGATCCGGAAACAGACGGGAGCCGATCTCTTTGAGATCCGGCCGGTCCATCCGTATTCCTCGGATTACAATTCGGTCCTGATGGAAGCGCAGGAGGACCAGCACAAGCAGGCTCGGCCGGAGCTTGCGGAGCATCTGCCGAACATAGATGATTATGATATTATTATTCTGGGATATCCGAACTGGTGGGCGTCGATCCCGATGCCGATCGCGACCTTCCTGGAGGAATACGATCTCTCCGGAAAAACGATCCTGCCGTTCTGTTCCCACGGCGGCGGAAGGTTCGGGCAGAGTCTGACGGCCATAGCAAAACTGGCGCCGAATGCCGTGATGGGCACCGGACTGTCCGTTCATTACTCAGGAGGTTCGAAGCTTCCCGAGGATGTGGCAGCCTGGCTTTCGGAAAACGGAATCGGCCGGTAGAATAAAGAATTAAAGTGGATGTCACACTGCATTTACAGGTGGCATCCGCTTTTTAATGTCCGAATGGGAAGAAGAGGATCCGGATCCCGGACGGTCATGCTTGACATTTCGGTCACATTTTATGATAATATCTGGTGGATCAAATCATTTGCGTGGCAGATGTAAAAGACAAGAGGTAATACGATGAGAGTTGAACATATGGCCCTGTATGTACGGGACCTGGAGGCGGCGCGGGATTTCTTCGTGAAGTATCTGGAGGGAACTTCCAACGCCGGCTATCATAATAAAACGACCGGGTTTCGTTCCTACTTTATTTCGTTTGAGGGCGGAGCCAGGCTGGAGATCATGACCCGGCCGAGCGTGGCGGCACGTGAACCGGAAGGGTTCGAGACCGGCTATGCGCATGTGGCATTTTCCGTTGGGAGTAAGGAGCGGGTCGATGAACTGACCGAGCGGCTCAGGCTGGACGGTTATGAGGTAACGAGCGGGCCGCGGACGACCGGGGACGGCTACTATGAGTCCTGCGTTACGGCGATCGAGGGGATATCGATCGAGATCACAGTGTAATATCCTCTGCGGGCAGTCACCCGCATGAGTGTAGAAATAAATAAGAGAAGGAGAATGTTGAAAATGAGTAAGAATGAAGAAATGAAACTGCCAGGGGACCTGACGGCCGCCGAGGTGGCGGGCTCAGTGTGCGAGCTTAGGGACATCATCCCGGACCGGGTCCTGGATTACGACGTGGTCGTGGTCGGAGCGGGCGCCGCAGGCGTTCCGGCGGCCGGCTGGGCAGCAGAGCTCGGCGCGAAGGTAGCGCTGCTGCAGAAGGAAGCGACCGTGGTGTCGCAGGGAAACTGCGGTTCGGCGATCATCAAGTCACGTTCGACCGAGGCGGGTATCGCGAAGTGGATCCACCACACGAACGGTCTGTGCGACTGGCGGGCGGATACCGAGCAGCTGCGGGCTTATGCGGAGCATTCCGAGGAGGCCATGATGTGGCTGTGGAACCGTGCCGGTATGACGTCTGAGACCGAATACGGGGACGGCAGCAAGGTCGACAGCAACACGGAGAGCGCGAAACTCTTAAACGACGGCGACAAACTGTGCGCGTTCATGTGCACCAGCGGCGATTTCACCGGGACCTGGAAGGACCGGGAGCAGAGCTACGAATACGGCGACGATCACTGCTATTTCTGGGCACCGTGGTTCGGCCCGAAGCCGCTGAATGTGGGCAATGCCCTGCGGAAGGTGCTGGCAAACGTGCAGGCGAAGCATCCGAATCTGGAGACCTTTTTCTCCACACCGGCGGTTTCGCTGGTCATGGACGGCGACCGCGTTGCGGGCGTGATCGGAAAGAACGCGCAGGGCGAATATATCCGGTTCAATGCGGCGAAGGCCGTGATCCTCGCGACCGGAGATTATACCAACAACTCGGCGATGGTGGCGCGCTGGTGCCCGGACATTGCCCCGTTTGATAAGAAGCAGTTCGGTAAAACGGGCGACGGCCACGTGCTTGCGATCAGCGCGGGTGCACGGATGGAAAACCTGGGCCACACGAAGATGATGCATGATTTCGATTCGGCCCTGATGTGGGAGGAGCCTTTCCTGTACCTGAACATGGAGGGAAAGCGTTTCACGAACGAGTACACCGGCTTCGTCTATATGGGCAATATCCTCAAATATCAGCCTTCGTATAAAGGCTCCATGCTCGATGCGGACCACAAGGAGAGCGGCTCGAAGGGCTGGTACTGCACGATCTACGACGATGATTATGTGAACTGGCCGAAGGACGAATTTGTCAGCGGCATGGTGCCGCCGGTCGTTATGCAGAAATTCATCCCAGGCGCAGTCGAAAACCCGCAGGGCGTGTTTAAGAACCTGATCGACCTGCACCGTTGCGACACGCTGGAGGAACTGGCGCGGGAGCTCGACATCCCGTACGAAGCCATGAAGGCGTCCATTGACCGATACAACGAGCTGTGCGAGCAGGGCTGCGATACCGATTTCGGCAAGCCCGCGAAGTATATGCATAAGATCGCGAAGGCTCCGTTCTGGGGTGCGCGCAAGCACATCCGCGTTTCCGCCGAAGTTTCGGGCGTCGTGGTCAATGCAAACGCGCAGGCGCTGGATGCTGCGGGGAACGTGATCCCCGGTCTGTACTGCGCGGGCAATTTGGGCGGTCCGTTCTACGGAGGCGCCGACTATCCCTTCCACCAGACCGGCCTTTCGCTGGGACGCTGCTACACATCCGGTATGATCGCGGCGAAACATGCTGTCAATGGTGAAGTGTAGATTTATCAACGAAAAAGGTGGACAATAACAGATGAATCTGCTATACTGAATGATATTACGGAGAGCCGTGAAACATGACTCACGAAATACAATAGAGTTTAAAATATGAGGACCATAAAGGGGGACCGCCAATGATTTGGAATGAAACTAAGGAATGTATGTCCAGAGACGAGCTCGAGTCGCTGCAGAGCGCGAGACTCGTTAAGGTCGTAAACCGTGTTTATCATAATGTGGAGTATTATCGTAAGAAGATGCAGGCCGTCGGCTTAGAGCCCGGCGATATCAAGGGCATCGAAGACCTGGATAAACTCCCTTACACCACTTACCAGGATCTGCGGGACACCTACCCGTTCGGCTTGGCTGCGGTTCCTAAATCGGAGATGGTCCGCGTACATGCTTCCTCCGGAACTACCGGAAAGCCGAAGATCGCTGTTTACACACGCCGTGATATCGAGATCTGGGCGGAATGTGTAGCCAGATGTCTGTCGATGGCAGGAATCACCCGTGATGACGTCATCCAGGTCGGCTATGGCTATGGCCTGTTCACCGGCGGTCTGGGCGCGCACTACGGCGCAGAATACCTGGGGGCTTTGGTTCTTCCTATGTCCACCGGTAATACACAGAAGCTCATCGACATGATGATCGACTGCGGCGTAACGACGATCGCCTGCACCCCGTCCTACCTGCTTCATGTAGCAGAGGATCTGGAGAAGGCAGGCCTGATCGATAAGATCAAACTGAAGGCCGCGATCTGCGGCGCTGAGCCCTGGACGAACGAGATGCGCGACCAGATGGAGTCCAGACTTCATATCAAGGCGTACGACATCTACGGCCTGACTGAGATGATGGGTCCGGGCGTGGCCTGCGACTGTGAGTATCATAAGGGCCTGCACATCTGGGAGGATCACTTCCTGCCGGAGATCATTGACCCCGCGACCCAGAAGCAGCTGCCGAAGGGGTCGGACGGCGAACTCGTTATCACGAACCTGACGAAGGAAGGCATGCCGCTGATCCGTTACAGAACGAAGGACCTGACTTCAATCGAGTACGACAAATGTGAGTGCGGCCGTACCATGGCCCGCATCCAACGCTTCCGCGGCCGTTCCGATGACATGCTCATCATCCGCGGCGTAAACGTATTCCCGTCCCAGGTCGAGGCAGCTCTCCTTACCGTTGAGGGCACCACACCGCACTACATGCTGGTCGTAGACCGCGTAGATAACACCGATACCCTGGAAGTTCAGGTTGAGGTAGCGGAAAATGTCTTCACGGATGAAGTCAAGAGCCTCGAGAAACTGTCGAAGGCAGTGCATGATAAACTCAAGATGGCGATCGGCCTGAACGCGAAGGTTAAGCTCGTCGAGCCGAACGGCTTGGAGCACTTCGACGGAAAGAGTAAGCACGTTACGGATAAGCGTAAGCTCTATCAATAATTCAAAGGAGGTACCACTATGTTCGTAAAGCAGTTATCGGTTTTTCTGGAGAATACAGAAGGAAGACTGGAAGAGTTATTAAAGATCCTGGCGCAGGGCGGTATCAACCTCCTGTCCGCAAGTCTGGCGGACACCATGGAGTACGGAGTGCTCCGTTTGCTGTCCAATGAACCTGAAAAAGCGAAGCAGATCCTGAAGGATGCCGGCTTTGCAGCCCGTATCGACGAGGTCATCGCCGTAGTCGTACCGGATGCGGTCGGAAGCCTCGCGAAGGTGATCGGCATGATCAATGCGGCGGACATCAACATCAGCTACATTTACGGCCTGTCCATTGACGGTGAGGGCGCGCCGATCGCGATCAAAACGAATGATAATGCAAAGGCAGAGAAACTTCTGAACGCAGCAGGCGTTAAGACGCTGGGCATGGAAGATCTCGCATAATGAACCCAAGAGGCAGGAGGCTCGCCCTCCTGCCTTTTTATTTCTTGACATCCGTTTCCATATCGATTACAATGGTCGAAATATCATAAAAAAGGGAGGCAGGAACATGGAGCATAATTGCTGTTTTACGGAAGGTAACAAATGGTTCCGGTACCGCGCGGCGGCCATTATCGTTGAAGATGGATGCGTGCTGTTCGCGGGCAATGAGATCGACGATTACTATTATTCCATCGGCGGCGGAGTCCACATGGGAGAAACTGCGGAAGACGCGGTAAAACGTGAGGTGCTGGAAGAAACCGGTATTGCGTATGAGGTCGACCGGTTGGCGGTCATTCATGAGAATTTCTTTAACGAAAGCACCGGGAGTCTCCATGGGCTGGACTGCCACGAAATCGCGTTCTACTATTTGATGAAACCCAGGGGAACGAAGGAACTGAAGAGCGACAGCTACACCCAGGGCGTTCGGGAGCATATGTACTGGCTTCCCATCGAAAAACTGGACCAATATAAAGCATTTCCCACGTTTATGAAGGACTACCTGCAGAGGGAACACCCCAGTGTGGAGCATATCATCACGGACGAAAGGAAGCAGAAAGAGACATCGGACTGACGGAGGTAAGAGATGGATAAAGAAATCGAAATGGAGGCTTCCGGCCCCGCCTGATCATGGAAGAAACGGTCGTCTGGTTTCTCTACCGAGGCTGAGCGCCATCGATGGGACCACCTACGATGAAGAGGAATTCTGCCGGGTGTTGGCGGCAGCGCTCGAGCACGGCTGGGACAATGTTGACTTCACCTATGCTGCGAAGAAAGAAAGGGGACTAAAATAGGACTTTGGACGTCCTAAGTCCTATTCACACGTCTGACTCATTTCTGTACAATATAGTATAAAGTGTATACGTTGTATACTATAGAACTTGAAACAATTTCAGACAGAAAGGGAGGAAGGCATACGATGAAGAGAGTATTAGCGCTGATTTTGGTACTTGTTATGGTCATGGCTGTGGTTGCGTGCGATAAGGGAGGCGACTCCGGTGGCGGCGGCTTGGCTAGTACGACAAAAGCAGACAATAACGGCGGTGGCGGTGCAACGAAGGCCGAAGGAAAGACGGAAGCACCTGCCGAAAACGGAGGAGGCAGCGGTTATATTTCCGGAGTGATCGGAGATAAGTATGCACCCGCGAAAGGCTCCACGGCTGAGAAGTTTTGGAAAGTAAGTGAGATCCAGGAAGTTAACGAGTTCGACAAGGATGGAAACTGTACTGAGAAATATACCATGTACTATCTGAAGGATCCTGCAGATTATGCAGACGTCAATGAACAGATCGACGCGTCCGCATATATTTGGAATTCAGAGAAGACCGGATTCCGGCGGGACAGTAGCATGAAGAAGTATACGACCATCGACGACGCGAAAGAGGAGAACGAGGATGCTTTCCATGGATATACGATCTCCTACAGCAATGGCAAAACCGAGCATGTAGATGCGCCGGATGATGCACGGAAGACCGAGATCATGAAGGAAGTGTTCGGCTTCAATTATGATGATATTAAGAGCGATTACGGTGCATATACCTATGCTACCAGACAGAAGAAGAAGGTTCTGGTAACCTATATCAACGATGCAAAAGTTGAAGACATCAACGCATTGGCAAAGATTGCGTTCGAGGTTTGCAAACCGCTCGCCGATGAAGGAAAGATCTACGATTATCTCGGCAAATACGGCAACGAGCTTACAGAGGCTCCGCAGACCGACAGCATCTTCAATTCTGCAACGTTCAACTATTTCCGCAATGGAGCAGAGATTTCCGTTGAGTCGCAGATATTAAACAGCGGCGACTACAGCAATACACTGGCATTGGCTGTGTATATTGTAAAGTAAAAAGGAATAGTTCATACCAGCCACGACCGGATCGGGATACGTGATCCGGTCGTTTTTGTGTTGGGTTCGATACTTGAAACCAAAGGGTAATCGATGTATAATTAAATCAAGATGATAGGATGAGGAAGCTCCGAAACAGAAGACTGATGGATAAGGGAGAATGAACATGAATTTCAGGATCAAGATGTTGCTGCTCCTGGTGTTGGTGTTGATATGTGCGTTTGTCGGTTATACTGCGAAAATTAGTGCCGGCAGCGGAACGGATACGCCCACATATATCACCACCCGTGCGGAACTGATGAAGGCCCTGGCAGAGAAACAGGAAGTTCTCTATGTCGGTGATATCGAATTCGATGAAAGTGATATATACATTCAGATAGAAAACAGCGTGAAGATCGTAGGGAAGCCGGAGGGTTCCCTGTTAAAAGACGCTCATTTTTTTGTTATCGGATCCGGAATCGAGAGTGAGAAGATCACGGTATCTTTTGATAACATAACATTTGACGGTTGTTACGAGATGCCGAAGGGGGATCCGGCGGATGTGGCTTCTTTTGGCGATTATCACGGGGATCGCACGAACAAGGGATGCATTTTCGCGAAGGGTTTTCTGGATTTTAGTCTGACAAACTGCACCATTTGCAATTACTGCACGAAATACGGAGCGGCGATGTATTTCCAGTATACGGACGGAAACGTCGATCTCGGAACGAGGGCGAAACTTGCCGTTAAAAACTGTAACTTCTCGGGCAATACGTGTGAGCGCGGCGTACTTTGGATCAACGGTAAAAAACTCAAGTTTGAGATGACAGATACCACATTTTCCGCGAATACAGTCTACAGCGGTGTCGCGGTTCTCGGCGGCGTCGTGGGAACTGCAGAGAACATATCCGTCAAAGATAACTGCCATGTCGCATTTGCCGAAAAGAATTCTTTTCCGCAGGGCGGCGGCGGACTGGCGCTGGTGAATTCCGAACTGCTTTTGAAAAAGAGTACTATTGACGGGAACGAGACAGTACGCGGCGGCGGGCTTTTGATCACGAATTCAAAGGTTATGCTCGATAGCTGCAATATCCTGAACAACCATGCGCAGATGGGCGGCGGAATTCTGATCGAGAGTTCGGAAACTACGCCAGTCTACATCACTAACTGCATGATTTCCGGAAACTCCGCGAAACAGGAAGGGGCCGTGTGGGTGCATCCGGCGGACCAGATCGGGATCGGTGTACCGAACGGCATAGTAGAATTCAGTTTTTGCACCTTTGAGAATAACACTTCCGAGGATGAGGAGCATCTGGTATTTCATCCGGTCATCTTCGAAAATGTGGATACAACGGTCGGGCATGACGGAAGCATAGATTTTCTGGCCTGCCGCATCCTCGATGATAAAGTCAGCCCGTTGATTCGGGATGGTGAGAATTACAACGTTGTTAATTCCGACCGAAGGGGTGATGCCGTTCCTGAAGAGGTGATCGCGCGTGCGGCCAATGGTTACCTGGATACCGGGCGTCGTTTGGTTGCCGGGGTCAATAATATGTCTTCCGATGCAAAGACGTCAAACTTCCTGATGCTGATCATCGGAGTGGTATTGGCTGCTTTGATCATTATCGTCATATTAGTGATTTGGTTGAAGAAGGATAGAAATAAAGAGATCGTTGTGGTTCCGGCCTCATCTGAGGCAGAGATCGAGAACGTACAACAGACCCCTCCTGCGCTTCAGGTCGAAAATGACGAAGAAGGAAGTATCTCGGTATATCTGCAAAAACTGTTGGATGAGGGGATATTGACCTCACGGGAAATGGATGTTCTTAAAGAGTATCTTTCCGGCAAAACACGCAACGAGATCAGTGCGACACTGTTCATTTCGGAATCTACGGTGAAAAACCATATTTCCAGCATTTTCTCCAAACTCGGCGTGAAGAACCGAAAGGAACTGCTGGGGCTGGCCGGTGTGCGAAAGTCACATTAAAAAAAGTGCTTGACATATCTGGACTATTGCGATAGAATAGACTATAGCAATAGTCTGCCAAGCAGCGCGGATATCCGACTGCCCGACAGGCAGGCATGAAAGGAGATCTGCCGTGGATAAGAAGATATTCAGAAGGTATTGGCTTTTGGCGATTTTGGGTACGTTGCTCCTGTCATTCTACCCGTTGCTTATGGGGGTCAGCGTGATCCGGGATATGATCGTGGACGGGACGGTCATGAAGGAGAATTACCCGAAATACATCATCCCCTACACACCGATCGCATTTGCCGTGATCATCGGTGTATTGTTGATGCCGCTTATCGTGAAGCTTTTTAAACGGCTGTCGACGGTCGTGGCTTTGATCCTGTCGGTCGGCGCGTTTTTCGGCTTCGAACTGTTATTTGAAAACAAGGTCGTGGTGACTTCGACCGAGACTGTCACAAAAACGGTCTCAAGACTCGCCGACTGGCAAATGTTTATGTGCCGATATATTCCGCCGGAAGAGTATGCCGGGGTCGATATTATTACGAGCACATCGATCCGGACGGAAACACCGGTAGACCTGTTGATAGGAAATTACAATCCGGCGTTTAAACTGCATTTCTACCTGATTTCGGTCGTTCTGATCCTCGCGATCATGAACAGTGTGTATGGCTTCGCCCAGATGATAAAGGCCGGGGATAAGAGCCGGAAGAAGGCGTTGATCCTGCAGTCGATCTGCGCTGCGGCTTTCCTGGGAATGTGTATTCTGGCCTGCTTCACGGCATTTTGGAGAGACGGTAATATCAATGTCTCGCCGCTCTCGGCAACGCTGATGTCCGTGTTCTTTATCTTACTCGGCGTGACGACCGGCATTTTCCCGGGATCCTTACTGCTGAAAAAGAGCCGGCGTATAGCCCTTTGGTTCCCCACTGTTTTTGCGGCAGCCACGACTCTTCTGATGTACATCGGGGAAATGATCCTGCTGCACGGCCATCTGTACCGCTTCGGGACCGGCTTCTTCTTCGACGGCCTTCCCGGGATCGTGTTGGCACCGGTCGACATCGTCGTCATCCTGGCGGCAGGCTTGGTGACGTACGCTTTGATGCGCTTTGTCGGGGTTCGAAAAACAGAGAAAAAAGAATCTGAAAAAGTACTTGAAAACAATTTTTAATCATGTTAGCCTTCTGTTAGGACGTCCATATTATCCTGATAGGAGGCTTTTTTATGAGCAAAGAACGACTGCATAAGTTGGTCGAAGAAAGCACCGGAAACGAGAGCAACATCTGCCAGATCTACGTGATCCGGGAGGGTGAGACGGTGTACGACGATCATTGGCGGGGATATAATACAAAGGACGCGGTCAATGTGAACTCCGTCACGAAGGGCGTGATGGCGCTGCTTACCGGGATCGCACTCGATATGGGCAGCATCCGAAGCGTGGATCAGAAGGTGATGGATTTCTTTCCGGATTACACGGTGAAGCGGGGCGAAAAAACGATCTTCGAGGTAACGATCCGGCACCTGCTGACGATGACGGCGCCGTACAAATGCACATCGGAGCCGTGGAAGAAGGTGTGCACTTCGGACGACTGGACACTGGCCATGCTGGATTTCCTGGGCGGACGCAAGGGCATTACCGGAGAGTTTAAGTACGCCACGCTGGGCATCCAGATTCTGGCGGGGGTCATTGAACGGGCCACGGGTATGAAATGCATTGACCTGGCGAACGAGCGACTGTTTCTGCCGTTAGGGCTGCCGGAGCGGATCCTGCACGGAGACAGTTCGAAGGAAGATCAGTTCGACTTCTTCATGAATAAGAAACCGCGTGCGTATGAATGGTATTCGGATCCGCAGGGGGCGGTCACGGCAGGCTGGGGCCTGTGCGCTTCGGCGCGCGACCTGGCGCGGCTCGGCGAGTTGGTCGCAAACGGCGGCGAGTTTGAGGGAAAGAGGATCATTTCCCGGGAATACCTGCGGGAGATGACAGCGCCGCACCTTAAGCTCGGGGAGCGTTTTGGCTTTATGAGTTACGGCTACCTTTGGTACAGACCCTATGAGGATCGCGAGGTTTTTGCAGCCATCGGAGACAGCGGCAACATCATCTACGTCAACATGGAGAAAAAAGTGGCTGTCGGTGTGACGGGGACTTTTAAGCCGCGGATCTTCGACCGCGTGGAGTTTATCGAAACAAAGGTGCTCCCCGCCATCGGTTGCTAGATTTGTTTGTTGTTTTATTGGAGCATGTGGAGTATAATAGGGTCGATAGCGTTTGCCTCCGCTTACTAAAAATCCCGGAGGCATGGGAGATAGAGTATGATCACGAATGATACCGGTATCGTAGGATTAAAGCACAGTATAATGGAGAGGGTCTGTCGCCTCGCGTGGGCGGATCAGCTGGATTCGGAGCATCTGGAAAAACTGGTCTATGAGATCATTCCCGGCCCCAAGCCGACCTATCGTTGCTGTGTATATAAAGAGCGTGAGATCATACGCCAGAGGATACGCCTGGCTTGTGGCTTAAATCCGGTCAACAATCCGGATTCGAAGAATGTGGTGCAGGTCATCGATGCCGCGTGCGACGACTGCCCGATCTCCGCGTATTCGGTCACGGATAACTGCCGTTTCTGCCTGGGTAAGGCGTGCCTGAATTCCTGCCGCTTCGGGGCCATCCGTCCCGGCGACACGCGGATGCACATCGACCCGGCGAAATGCAAGGAGTGCGGAATGTGCGCGCGGGAGTGCCCCTATCAGGCCATCGTGCATCTGGAGCGGCCGTGTAAACGTTCCTGCCCTACGGGGGCCATCTCGTACGACGAGTACGGCTTCTGCAAGATCGACGAAGACAAATGTGTCCAGTGCGGACACTGCATCCATAACTGTCCCTTCGGGGCCATCGGTTCGAAGACCTTCCTGGTGGATATCATCCGGGAGATCCGGGCCGGCCGCGAAGTCATTGCCATGTGCGCGCCGGCGACCGAAGGCCAGTTCGGCGAAAAGATCAGCATGGCATCCGTGCGCGCGGCCCTGCTGAAGATCGGTTTCTCCGATATGGTGGAGGTGGGCCTGGGCGCCGACATGACAGCGGCCTACGAGTCGCTGGAGTGGAGCCAGGCACGCAAAGAGGGGCGGAAGATGACGACATCCTGCTGCCCGGCATTTATCAACATGCTGCGCAAGAGCTTCCCGGACATCTATGAGAAGAACATGTCCACGACCGTTTCGCCGATGTGCGCGGTGTCGCGTTATCTGAAGGCGACCCATCCGGGCTGTGTGACCGTGTTTGTCGGCCCGTGCATCGCGAAGAAGGCGGAGACCCTGGATGAAAGCGTTCCGGACAATGCGGACTACGCCGTGACTTACGGCGAGATCCGCGCGTTGATGCGTTCGAAGGATGTCGAGTTCGTTCCGGTCGATGAAGCGTACCAGCAGGCATCTTCCTGGGGGAAAAGGTTCGCCACCAGCGGCGGTGTCGCTGCGGCCGTGATCGAGTGCATGAAGGAACGTGGCGAGGATACCGAGGGCATAAAGCTGCTGAAATGCGCAGGCGGTGCAGAGTGCAAAAAGGCGCTGCTTCTGTTAAAGAGCGGGCGTCTGGAAGAAGATTTTATCGAGGGCATGGTGTGCCCCGGCGGCTGCGTGGGCGGTCCGTCGAAACACCAGACCGAGCTCGAGATCACGAAGGCGCGCGAAGCGCTTCTGTCGGGCGCGGACGGCCGTAAGATCCTGGAGAACCTGAAAGCATATCCGATGGATCGGTTTTCCATGCATCGTGACGGACATATGGAGGAGTAATACTTATGAACAACAAGAAAACCAAACAAAGCGAAGTGTTAAAGATAACCATTACGGCCATGCTGCTTGCGGTCTGCATGGTGAGCCAGGTGTTTAAGAACCTGAGCGTCTACATCACCGGGCCGATCGTAAATATGTGTCTGGTGCTGTGCCTGATGACGGCAGGGCTGAAATACGCGCTCCTGCTCGCACTCATTACCCCGGTGACAGCGTATTTTATCTCTGCCGCCCCGGTCATGACGGCGGTTCCGGGAATCGTCCCGCTGATCATGGCGGGCAATGTGGTTCTCGTCGTGGTCGCATTTTTCTTTGTGAGACCGACGCTAAAGAAGAACACGTTGAAGAATAACGTGACCTATGTGGTCACCTCCGTGATCGCGGCGGGAGCGAAGGGCGCGTTCATGGGCCTGACGATTTCGCTCTGGCTGCTGCCGACCTTCCTGCCGGAAGCCAGCCCGCTGCGTAAAAAACTGGGAGTATTTCAGACCATGTTTTCAGTGACCCAGTTTTTCACGGCACTGATCGGATTTGCTTACCTGTATATCGTTTGGCAGGCAGTGAAGAAGTTTTTTGCTTCTGAGATGGGAGAATGATCATGTTAACGATCGAAACGAATGGAAAGACCACTAAATCACAGGCAGAGGAGATCACGAATATCCTCGTTTCGGCTCATGCTCTGCTGAAGAATCCAAAGTGCAAACTGCGGAATTTCTTCCTGTTCTGTCCAATCGCCATGGTACTGAGCCTGGTGGTTGCTGCCGGGCTGGGCGTTTGTATGGAGACCGGCCTTACAACGAATGCACTGCTGGACTGGATCACGATCGTTATACTGTTCCTTTTATTCTTCTTTTCGTTCGTTATGTTCCGCACGGTTCGGAAAGTCAGAGACGAACTCATGAAGCATGAGGGGACGGTTACGATCGTGCTCGACGAGGAGGGCATCGATTACGATGACCACAATGGAAAGAAACTGAAGGCAGGCTGGAACACCGTATCGTTCCTTCGCGAATTTAAGGAGTGTATTTCCTTTATCCCGAAAGAAGCTACAGGAAACGGCATCTTCCTCGAACGGGGCGAATTCAATAAAGTAGCTCAGTACATGGATGAAATCGGGGTCGACATCCCCGTGTTCCGAAGGGAGGACTAAGCGGCACCGACATCCGGATCCGTCGCGGCATGAAGGAAAGCGCTGACGAAGAGAAGACCCGGGGTTCGGACCGGAAAAGATCACGCTCGGGGAGAGCGTAGAGGGGGGATAGGAGTATGATCAGAGAAATCAGAGAAACAGAGATCAAAGAGTGCGTGGCAGTCATCCGCGAGAGTTTTCAAACAGTGGCGGATGACCTGGGTTTTACACCGGAAAATGCACCGCGGTTCACCGCTTTTGCGACCGATGAAGAACGGATCGGCAAACAGTTTCACGAAGAGCATCGTCCGATGTTCGGATATTTTGAAGGTGAGAAACTCGTCGGATACTATTCGCTTACAAAAGGAAAGACATGTGAACTGAGTAATCTGGCTGTCCTGCCGGCGTATCGTCATAACGGGATCGGCGGGCAGCTCCTGAAGCATTCGATCAAAACAGCGGTCGAGCGGGGATCCCGAGTGATGCGCATCGGTATCATCGAGGAAAACCAGGTGCTTCGCAAATGGTACGAGTCGCACGGTTTTGAGCATGTTGGTACGAATAAATTCCCGTTCCTTCCGTTTACGGTCGGAACGCTGATGATGCGGTTGGTAGAGCCGAAGCCCTGGGATCCTTCCGAGGCCGGGCTGTACCGCTATGAGACGCACCTGCACACGGTGGAGGGCAGCGCCTGCGGTGTGACGCCGGGACGCGAGTATCCCGCCATCTTTAAGGAGCGCGGTTACGACGGTATCTTTATTACCGACCATTTTTTCCACGGAAATACGCGGCCTTCCAGGGAGCTTCCCTGGCCGGAGTATGTGGACGCATATATGCGCGGCTACGAGGAAGCGAAGGCGGCCGGTGACGCGATCGGCTTCAAGGTCTTCTTCGGCATCGAGGAGAACTTCGAGGGCGATGAGTACCTGCTCTACGGCATTGACCGCGAGTTTTTGCTTCAGCACCCGGAGATCCCGCATTGGACGCGGGAAGACATGATAAAAGCGGTCCACGAGGCCGGCGGCGCCGTTATGCAGGCGCACCCGTTCCGCGACCGTGACTATATCAAGAAGATCCACCTGTATCCCGAAGATGTCGACGGTATCGAGGGTATCAATACCGCGAATACGGCCAATGATAATCTGGCGGCACTTTGCTACGCGCTGCATTTCGGTCTGATGATCCAGGCAGGATCGGACACGCACTTTAAGTACGCGATCGATGACGTAAACGGCGGCATCCTCTATGAGAAGCCCATCACATCCGAGCGGGATTACGCCGAGAGGCTGTTGCGCCGCGAGAAGCCGAGGATCTTCTTCCCGGATGAACTGTTTGCCGGCATGGGAGGCATCAAGATCAAACTGCCCGTGGAGATCCGCAAGAACGGCGCTTGGGAGAACTTAAGCATCGATGAGATCGAGGCGTGGGTGCAGGCTGCCGGAGCGAACTTCGGGGATGCGAAGGAGCAGCCGGAAGGCATCGTGCATAAGATCGTTGATGAATTATAAAACAACAGGCAGGGGAGTTTCCCCTGCCTGTTTCTTTTATGCGAGTCCCGGCTTACAGGGACGTCCCTCCTGTCGGCGATAGTGATAATACAGTTCTTCGGTGGCCAGCGCCATCTTCGTTACGGCCCAGTTGTTGCCGTGCGGATAGGTGTACCACGTGTCAGCGAGCGTGTTCAGATCCACGCAGTCGCCGTATTTGCCGAGGTATTCGTACTCGATATGGACGGAGTATTGCGTCCGCGCCGAAATCTCCATGGAGAACGGATTTCCCTCATCGTCGGTGCCCTGAACATGGAAGCCGGTCATGTCGTGGCGCATGGTTCCATGGCCCAAACGGATGAATTTTTTGGCGTTTGGGAGGGTGTCGACGTGGACGGCGAGGTCGCCGGTGGTGTAGGTGCCTGCCTCGACTTCCGCCCGGACATTGGCCCGTTCCCATTCATACCAGTCGGGAATGTGGGTGAAACCGGTCGGAACGGTCGTCGTTTGGCATTTTGCTTCCGTGTCCATCTGTGTGGATCCTTCATCAAAATGCAGCTCCCCGAGTTCACTCATGGTCCAGCTGCTGTGGCATGCCTCGCAAAAGAGCTGCACACCCCGGCTGTTCATACGGTATTCGGTACCGCAGACGGGGCACTGGTACAGGACCTTATGAAGTCCTTCGGCGTTCCCTTTGTATTTCGTTTTGCGTCCGCGCTCCTTCTGCCAGGCGAAGTCATCGTACTGAAACATCTCGACGATCTTCCGGTTGATCGCATCGACCGATGTTTCGGCGAGCTCCTCGGGAGTGAAGATGCAGGTCATTTCGGCCTCGGTCGGTTTGATCTTGCGGTCGTGGAGGTTCCAAAACGGCGAATTCACGTGATGGCCGTGACAGATCATGGTCACCACCGGCACTTTCAACAGTTTGCAAAGCTTTCCCAAAGACTCCGGCAGGACCGCCGTCGTGCCGCAGAGCGAATAGCGCGCTTCCGGATAGATGACGGCGACGTCTCCGTTTTTGATGACCTGGTGCAGCTGGCGGACCAGGACGGAATCGTTGGTGAATTTGCGTTTGCAGATGCAGCCGACGTTGCGAAGGAGTTTTTCCCGCCCGATGAAACCGTCGATGGCCACGACATAATTGGCCCGGTGCGGGAAGATGGCCTTCGTTGCGACCTTGAAGTCCATAAACGCATTGTGGTTGCACAAAAGTACATAGGGCGGCTTGAGCCCCTCTACGCGGTTTTTTGTGATCTTGACATGGTGCTTCCACACGTCCGGCAGGCTGAGCAGGAGCGTCAGCGGACGCAGATACCATTTGGTGCGGACCGGCGGTCTCGCCATATCAAAACGCTCGAAATTTTTGTGATCCATAGGGGGTTCTCCCTTACACGTTTAGTTGTTTTTATCATACCATAAACAGGAAAATGCGACAACAAAGAAATGATTTGGAAATTAGCGGTTGAAATGTGAAAGGACTTCTGCTATAATCGGGGTGCTCGTAAGTTCATTTGTACCTTCCTTACGTTAAACAAAACCGGGACTGCTTTACAGAATATCAGAAGGGTTCGCCGAAGCGGACCTTACTATACTGTGTTTAAGTGGCTTTGCGGTTTGCAGAGCTTATTTTTTTGGAGTTTTTTATGAAAGCATTGGTGTTATTCAGCGGTGGCCTGGACAGTTCGGTCTGCCTGGCGCTCGCGGTGAAAGAGTACGGCGCCGGCGAGGTCCTGGCCCTGTCGGTCTCCTACGGACAGAAGCATAAAAAAGAGATGGAGGCGTCCGAGCGGATCGCGGCCTACTACGGGGTTCAGCGGCAGACGCTGGATCTGGGCGCGATCTTCGCGGGCAGCGACTGTACGTTGCTGGAGGGCGCGGCGCAGGAGATTCCGCACGAGGCTTATGCCGACCAGCTCGCGAAGACTGCAGGCGCTCCGGTCAATACCTACGTGCCGTTTCGCAACGGCCTCTTTCTGTCCTCCGCGGCTGCGGTCGCGCTGAGCCACGGTTGTGAGGTGATCTACTACGGCGCCCATGCCGACGACGCAGCGGGCAATGCATATCCGGACACGAGCGAAGCATTCAACCGCGCGATCTCAGACGCGATCCGCATCGGAAGCGGAGAAGCGTTGCAGGTCGTGGCGCCCTTTATCGATAAGACTAAGGCGGACGTGGTCGCGACCGGCGCGAAACTCGGCGTTCCGTTTGAACTTACCTGGAGCTGCTACGAAGGTCACGAGAAGGCCTGCGGCGTCTGCGGAACCTGCCGCGACCGCCTGCGCGCATTTGCCGAAAACGGAATGACCGATCCCATCGAATACGAGACTTTATAAGGAGCATGGAACATGCCGAATGAATTGATTTTTATACTTACTGTTTTGATCTACCTGGGGAGTGTGCTTGGGCTGTATAAGGTGTTCGGAAAGAACGGCCTGTACGCGTTCGCGGTCTTCAGCACCCTGCTCGGAAACATTGCGGTCTGCAAAAACATTGACCTGTTTGGTTTTTCGACGACCGCGGGCAATGTCCTGTACGCGGCGACCTTCCTGGTGACGGACATCCTGTCCGAGAAATACGGCAAGAAGCATGCGACGAAGGCAGTCGCCTACAGCTTTTCGATCATGCTGCTGTGGCTGTTGGGAACGCAGCTGATCCTGTGGTTCACGCCGAATGAGAACGATTACATCAATGAAAGCCTGAAGGTGGTGTTCGGCCTGGTGCCACGTATCACGATCGCGAGCCTGATCGGCTACATCTGCAGCCAGAACCTGGATGTCTTCCTGTACCACTTCATCTGGAGCAAGACCGGAAACAGCAAGAAGAAGCTGTGGCTGCGCAACAACGGAAGCACGCTGACCAGCCAGCTGATCGACACCGTGATCTTCACGACATTGGCATTCTGGGGTCAATATCCGACGAATGTATTTTTAAGCATCCTGATCACTACATACGTGTTTAAGGCGGTCGTAGCGCTCGCAGACACGCCGTTTATGTACCTGGCGCGAAAGATCGTGCCTCTCGGTGAAACGGTCGAAACTATCGCAAATGAAAGGAAGGAAAGAGTATGAGAGAAAAAGAGAACCTGACGAAACTGGGCAGCAAGGAGACCGTTTACCTGACCGACTACGACCCCACGGTGCTGGAGTCCTTCGCAAACAAGCATCCGGAGAATGACTATTTCGTAAAGTTCAACTGTCCGGAGTTCACCAGCCTGTGCCCGATCACCGGCCAGCCGGACTTCGCGAACATCATTATTTCCTACGTTCCGGACCAGAAACTGGTGGAGAGCAAATCGCTCAAACTGTACATGTTCTCCTTCCGTAATCACGGCGATTTCCATGAGGATGTGGTCAATACCATCATGAAGGATCTGATCGCGCTTCTGGAGCCGAAATACATCGAAGTCTGGGGGAAATTCCTGCCCCGCGGCGGCCTGTCCATTGACCCGTACTGCAACTACGGCAAGCCCGGCACCCGCTGGGAGCAGGTGGCATGGGACCGCATGCGCTACCATGATATGATGCCTGAGCAGGTGGACAACCGCTGAGGTAAGTCTTTTAGGATCATTAATATATCGCTGACAAATGCAAAGCGCTCACCGGGAGAGTCCGGTGGGCGCTTTTTTGCCTGATCTGCAAGCGGCATCTTTGCATTTTTCGATTTCTGATGAGAACGTAAAGATTATGTGAACGCGCTGTGATTCTATGGTATAATTACGGAGAGAAGAAAGAGGAGGAAAGAAGATGACGGGAGACTTTCGATTTGTACGTACAAACGGCGCGGATCCGGATTTCGCGGAGAATTGCCGGCTGCTGGATATGGACCTGGAGCGGCGCGTCGGAAAGGTCATCAAAAGAGATAAATATCAGCAGTTCAACCAACTGGATGAGATAAAAGAGGTGATCGTGATCTACGCGGGCGATGCAGTAGCCGGCGCGGGCGCGATCCGGGAGTATTCGCATGACGATATCAAATACGCTACGGAATTAAAGCGGGTCTTCGTGCGGGAAGAATTCCAGGGACACGGTCTCGGAACGAAATTAGTGCTCGAGTTGCTCAAATGGGCGAAAGAACTCGGGTACGAGCGCGTGATCCTCGAGACCGGGGAACTTCTGGCCGAATCTTGCCATGTGTATCGCAAGACCGGTTTTGAGGTGATCGAAAACTACGGACCCTATGCGAATATGCCGGAGTCTCTCTGCATGATGAAGACGCTTTAAAGGAGATGCAATGAAAATGAAGAACAAATTCATGGATAAAGTACGCCGTATATTTAGGATGGCGCCGGCGGATCCGTTAGAGTATGAGGGGTCAGAAGGGGAAGGCGAGAACGCAGAGGTAAATGAAAGCAATATCGAAACGTTCGAATACCGATACATCGGTAGCATCGGCGGAAACAGCCACAGCTACCGGATCTCGTTCGATGAACCGTTGACATTTACCCTGGAGGGAATGCAGTACCCCTTCGAAAAGGCGTCGACCGACCTGGATGCGGAGACAGCCGCCCGTGTTGCGGCTTTGTATAAGAAGTACGATCTGCGTAAGTGGAACGGTTTCGACCGTGTGGCGAAGCATGTGCTGGACGGCGACGGCTTCTCGCTGTCGATCTGCTTCAGGGACGGAAAGAAGCTGTTTGCGCATGGCTCGAATGCATTTCCCAAGGGATACCGGGATTTTTGTACAGAGCTTAAAGAGATCTTGAAACCGTCTGTGGAACGGATCGTAGAGCGGGAGAACCGAAAGATCATCGAACGCGGTGTGAATGGAAAAATGACTTCTTTTTTGGTGAACTTCCTGCAAAGGGGGAACAGCGGCAGTGACGAGTATAAGTTTTTTATTCTGCAGCCGGAGATCCGTGAGAAGAACTGCGACGTGCACATCGTGTCGAACAGCGGAACCTTCTTCGAGCAGGGAAAGATCGATCTGTATGTGCAACTTCCGGACACGCCTGCACTTTTCGAGAGGGTAGATGCGCTCATAAAAAAGTATGAAGTAATGCAATGGTACGGTTGGGAAAAAGCGGCCGAGGACTACAATAACGAAGAATGGTTTCAGGTCCATTTTTCCTATGAAGACGGGGATATCCCGGCGCATGGGACCGTACACCCCGAGAACTACGATGCCTTTCGTGAGGAACTGATTCAGCTTATGAAGGAAACACTGGAGCATCACGACCTGCTTCCGAAAAAAGAGGGTTGAGTTCCTTTACATTTGCAGGCGAAACGTGTATAATAATAGGCAGTTGAGAAATTAGGAGGAATCATTCATATGGCTATTGCTGCGATCGGATTTTTAATTGTTGCATTTTGTTTTCGTGCGCCCATCGGCGAAACGGCGATCCTGCCGCTCCTGCCTTCGTTTATAGGCTATTATTTTTTGAGAAAGGGCATGAAAGCTGTCCGTTTCGAGAATGATCTTTTGAAACTGGCTTATAAGTTCGCTCAGATCGCCATGTTTGCGACGATCCCGATTTTTGTTTTGAATCTGACAGGAGTTATTAGTTGGGCATATGCTCTCTATCAGGTGCTTAAATTCGCCGAGATCTTTGCGTCGATCGCGATCGGTTATATCGTTATCGAAGGTATCCATGGCATGGAGGATACATACGGTTATGTCATGGGAAGTTATGAACTTCGTAACATGTGGAACATCATCGTCGGCATCTATGCCGTGACAGAAGCAGCTGCTTTTATCTCGAAGTTCCCGGTATGGTTGACGGCAGTTCTTTTGGTAGTGAAACTCATGTTCCTGATCATGTTCATGCAGAAGTATATCGAGGCTTCACAGCTCTACGATCGTCGTGATGCGCAGGGTAAAGCCAGCAAAGAAGAGGACGGACCGAGATTCCGTCTGTAAGAATTTCATAGTAAGATTTCAGATCCCCGGGGCATTGCCTCGGGGATTTTTTGTGTGCTTATGTGACCTGCGAGGCTTAGTGGCGGGGCGGAAGTGTAGGCCCGAGGGGAGGAAATGGGGCGTTGGCGAGGATAGATTACGCGCAAAAGTGAGAAATTGGAGGTTTTGCGCGTAGTGAAAGGATCGTTGACGGGAGAAGTTTACGCGCAAAAGTGAGAAATTGGAGGGTTTGCGCGTAGGGAAAGGATCGTTGACGGGAGAAGCTTACGCGCAAAAGTGAAAAAATGAAGGGTTTGCGCGTAAGAGATGGGCTGTGGGCGTGGAAATAGTACGCGTAAAAAGGAAGAATTGAAAGATTTGCGCGTAAGGAGACCATCATGGCGTTTCGGGAGGGGATGCGTATGCGTGACGTTTTCGGTAGGAGGTGGGGCTCTCTCCATAGTGTTTGGCGAAAACGGTACTCAGGTAGCTCCGTCCCGAGAAACCGCATTCGCGGGCAATGTATTCGAGGCTGGTGTCGGTGTGTTTTAGCAGCAGCGCGGCGCGGTGCAGACGGTACTGCTGCAGGTATTCGACCGGCCGAAGGCCGAATGTTTCCTCGAATAGGCGCGACAGATGCGTGCGGGAGCTTCCTAAAGCCATCGCCCCCTGTTCGATATCCGTGATTCCGATGGGGGATGCGTAGTTTTTCAAAATAAAGTCGACCGCGTGCCGAAGCGGAGAGGATGGGCCGAACCGGGTCTCTCCTCGGATGTTTTTCGTGTCCGAAGGATGACCGGCGAACGGCGCCTTTGCGGCCATAGAGAGCATAAAAGGATAGAGCAGACCTGCTGCAGTAAGATCGCCGCAGAACGGGTCTTTTTTCAGCGCATCATTGATCGATTCGGTCAGGTACGAAAGGGATGAGGCCGGAACGCGGCTGACCGGCGGAATGTGGGAGAAGAGAGAAGAACGAGCGGCGGAATAATAGTCGGACGTCGGAAGTCGGGGAGCAAGCCTATGCTCCTCGAAACCGTAGATGCAGAGGCTGCTGACTGCAGCGTTTCCGGCGGAAACCGAATAGGAGCAGGAATGCGGCGAGAAGCAGGCGTGACCGCCCGAAAACGTGCCCTCAGGCCCGGCCCCCGAAGCGGCGGACGGGCTCAGCGTCACGACACCCGAAAGGACCAGGACCAAATGCGAGCCATAAAAGGCCACGTTCGCCTTCTGCTTTCGCAATGTCAGTTCGACCACGCGTGAAGGCACCGGAAACACCGGATAGGGCCTATGAGGATAAAAGGGACTAAAGTCGGAAATCATATTAATTGTACTCCGTAATTATTTATGATCTTGCTTTTGCTTTTCGATATAGGATGCGATCGATGCCCGGGGCACCGTGACTTCCCCTTGCACATTTTGAGAAGGTGTTGTAAGATGTAAGATGGCGGGTTGGGCGCATGCCCGAGAACAGACCCGTGAAATGCCTTGTGAAATCACAGACATTTCAGATAGGATTTTTATGAAATGGAATAAGTTTACTTTGCATACAACGACGGCGGCGATCGATTTTGTCGGCGAATTATTTGATGAGATCGGTATCGTCGGCATGGAGATCGAGGACAATGTTCCCCTGACTGAGGCGGAGACGAAGGGCATGTTCATCGACATTCTGCCCGAACTCCCTCCGGACGACGGAACGGCGCGGATCAGCTTCTACCTGGACAATACGTACGATATCCCTGCGACCTTACAGGCGGTACGCGAGGGCATGCAGGAGATCGGTCAGTTCGTGCCGGTCGGAAGCCTTGAGATCGACGCTTCCGAGACGGAGGATAAGGACTGGATGAACAACTGGAAAGAGTTCTTCAAGCCTTTTACCGTGGACGATATTCTGATCAAACCGACCTGGGAGACCGTTCCCGAGGAGCATAAAGATAAGCTTCTCGTGCAGATCGATCCGGGCACGGCGTTCGGTACCGGCATGCATGAAACGACGCAGCTGTGCATCCGTGCGCTGCGCAAATACCTGAAGGACGGCGACCATGTGCTGGATGTGGGCTGCGGAAGCGGCATTCTGTCCATCACGTCGATCCTGCTTGGAGCGGCGGACGCGGTCGGAACCGACCTCGACGAGGCAGCCATCGTGGCTACGAACGAGAACCGCGAGGCGAACGACATTGCCCCGGAGAAACTGCGTGTGCTTACGGGCAATATCATCAGCGATCCCGCGATCAAAGACGCGGTCGGCTACGGTTGCTACGATGTGGTCGTAGCGAACATCCTGGCGGAGGTCATCGTGCCGTTGCAGGGCGTGATCGCACCGCATCTGAAGCAGGGCGGCATCTTCATTACGTCGGGTATCATTAACCTGAAAGAGGAAACCGTACGTGAGGCGCTCGAGGGAAACCCTGCATTTGAGATCCTCGAGGTAAATCATCAGAAGGATTGGGTGAGCTTCGTCTGCCGTAAGGTCGGGGAGTAGATTATGCAACGATTTTTTGTGAGGCCGGAGCAGATCGCGGACGGTTATGTCCGGATCGGCGGCGACGATTATACACATATTCGTAACGCGCTGCGGATGCGGCCGGGTGAGGCGCTCATGGTGAGCGAGCAGACCGGCGCGTCAGAGGGACCGGAGGGTGAGTATTACTGCATTCTCGAGTCCTTCGACGAGGAAGAAAAGGCGGCGGTTGCGAAGGTCGCGTATTTTCAGGAGAGCCGGCAGGAACTGCCCTGTCCGATCACGCTGTACCAGGGCTTGCCGAAGTCTGAGAAGATGGAATTCATCATCCAGAAGGCGGTGGAACTTGGGGCGGCGCGGATCGTTCCCGTGGCCATGAAGCGCTGCGTGGTGAAGCTGGAGGCAGGCCGCGGAGATAAGAAGACGGCGCGGTGGCAGGCCATCGCGGAGAGCGCGGCGAAGCAGTGCGGCCGGGCGCGGATCCCGGAGGTTTCCGGCGTGCTTTCGTACGCTGAGGCAGTGCGCGAAGCATCGGCCGCGGACGTATTTCTGGTGCCCTATGAAAATGAGAAGGGCATGGCGGAGACGCGGCGTATCGTGTCGCAGATCGCGCCGGGACAGAAGATCGCCATGATGATCGGCCCGGAGGGAGGCTTCGACGAGGATGAGATCCGGCAGGCCCGCGAGGCCGGCGGACATACGATCTCCCTCGGAAAGCGTATCCTGCGCACGGAGACGGCGGGCATGTGCCTGCTTTCGATCCTGATGTTCCGACTGGAAGAAAATGAAACCGGAGATAAGTAACATGAGAGAGATCTATTTGGATAATTCTGCGACGACGCGCCCCTTAGATGAGGTGCGGGAGATCGTATCGCGGATGATGGAGTCCGACTACGGAAATCCTTCCTCCATGCACCAGAAGGGCGTGGATGCGGAGGCTGCGGTGCGTGCGGCAAAAGAACAGATCGCGCGTGCGCTGGGCTTTGAGCTCCGCATGAAACCGTACGACCGTGAGATCCTGTTTACGTCCTGCGGAACCGAGTCGGATAACCTGGCCATCATCGGAACGGCGATGGCATATAAACGGAGCGGATCGCACATCATCACGACGCAGGTGGAGCATCCCGCCGTGCTTCAGACGATGGAATACTTGAAGGAACAGGGCTTCCGCGTGACCTACCTGCCCGTGGACGCGTACGGACGCGTTTTGGCAAAGGAGGTCCGCGAGGCGCTTTGCGAGGACACGATCCTGGTATCGATCATGGCGGTGAACAACGAAGTCGGCGCCATGATGCCCATAGCCGAGATCGGCGCCATGTTAAAGAAAGAGCGGCCGGATATCATTTTCCACGTGGACGCGGTCCAGGGCTTCACGAAGATGGACCTGCTGCCGAAGAAGATGGGAATCGACCTGATGTCGATCAGCGGCCACAAGATCCACGGCCCGAAGGGCATTGCTGTTTTGTATGTCGACGACCGCGTGAAACTGAAGCCGATCCTGTTCGGCGGCGGTCAGCAGCAGGGACTTCGTTCGGGCACGGAAAATGTTCCGGGCATCGCAGGCATCGGCCTGGCTGCAAAAATGCTGAGCGAGACGAAGCGGGAAGATATCGAGCGACTGTATGAACTGAAGGAATTCTTCGTGAACGGACTTCGGGAGATCCCGGGCATCAAGGTGCACGGCATCCCGACCGACAATGATAACGAACCGGATATCCGTGTGACGGCGCCACACATCGTGAGCGCAGGCTTTACGGGCATTTCGAAGGCGGAAGTCCTGCTTCACGCACTGGAGGAGATGGGCATCTATGTGTCTTCGGGCTCTGCGTGCGCGTCAAATAAGCCTGCCGTGTCCGCGACACTGAAGGCCATGGGCATTCAGAAGGAATATTTGGAAGCTACGCTGCGTTTCAGTTTTTCGGTGCAGACGACGAAGAAAGATCTTGAGGATACGCTTAAGGCCCTGCAGACGATGTACCCGCTGCTGAGCCGTTTTTCAAGGAGATAGAAGATGAGCAAACACTTTATGTTTTTGATCAAATATGCGGAGATCGCGATCAAGGGTAAGAACCGTCATCTGTTTGAAGACGCCCTGTGTAAGCAGATCCGCCATGCCGTTAAGAACTACGGTATCACGGGTCGGGTGGAGAAACAGCCGGGCCGCATCTATCTGGAGACAGAGGATTCCGAGACCTATGATGACGACCGTGTATGTGAAGCGCTGCAGCATGTATTCGGAATCACGGCGATCTGCCCGGTGAAGCAGATTCCGGTCATGGATTTCGAAGAATTGACCGCAGAGGTCGTCAAATATGTGGAGGAAACGTACGGAAAGGACTGCGAGCTTTCGTTCAAGGTGTTCGCACGCCGCATCAAGCGGACCTATCCGCAGGATTCCCAGACCATGAACGCGACGCTCGGTGAAAAGATCCTGGATGCATTTCCCGGTATGAGCGTGGATGTGCACGAACCGCAGATCCCGCTGCACGTTGAGGTGCGCGAGAAGGTCATCAATATTTATTCGCTCGAGATTCCGGGCCCCGGCGGCATGCCCGTCGGCTCCAACGGAAAATCCATGCTGCTTTTGTCGGGCGGCATCGACAGTCCGGTGGCCGGCTACATGATCGCAAAGCGCGGCGTGAAGATCGACGCCGTTTACTTCCATGCGCCGCCCTATACCAGCGAGCGCGCGAAGCAGAAGGTCGTGGATCTGGCGTGTCAGGTAGCAAAGTATGCAGGCCCGATCCCGCTTTATGTGGTGAATTTTACCGACATCCAGATGTACATCTACGAGCAATGTCCGCATGAGGAACTGACCATCATCATGCGCCGCTATATGATGCGCATTGCCCAGCAGATCGCGGAGAATTCCGGCTGCCTGGGCCTGATCACGGGTGAAAGCATCGGCCAGGTGGCATCCCAGACCATCGCCTCCCTTTCGGTGACGAATGAGGTCTGCACCATGCCCGTATTCCGGCCGCTGATCGGTTTTGATAAACAGGAGATCATTGAGATCGCAAATAAGATAGGAACGTTCGAGACGTCGATCCTTCCGTACGAAGACTGCTGCACGATCTTCGTGGCGAAGCACCCCGTGACGAAGCCGAGCGCAAAGGTCATCCGGGCATCCGAACGTCATTTGGAAGAAAAGATCGATGAGATGGTAAAGACCGCGATCGAAAGCGCGGAGATGATCTGGTGTAAGTAAGGCGAGGCCTTATACACCTTGTAGAACAATAGAAAAAGCGGGTGGCACGACCGCCACCCGCTTTCAACCGTCATAAACTATATTGAACCTATCTCTCACTAGTTCCGCATACCAGAACATAGTGCTCGAAGTTTATTTTCTCATGGATGCCGATTCCGGCCTCCCTGATAAAACCAAACTTCTCGAGAGCAAGATCGAACGAGTTCGATCTTACTCAATGATATACGGCTTAAGTACTTCCAAAATAGTATCGATGTTTTCCTCTGCATGGATATTCAAGTCGATCGGCTTGGAGAGATCCAGGCTGAAGATACCCATAATGGATTTAGCGTCAATAACGTATCTGCCGGATACAAGATCGAAATCGGTATCGAATTTAGCAAGGTCATTAACGAAAGACTTTACCTTGTCAATAGAGTTTAAAGAAATCTGAACGGTTTTCATGATGAAAAACCACCTCCTTTTACGTTAGTGCGTCACAGACGCCTAAAATAATAGTATCATCTTTTTCGAAAAAGTCAAGAAGTTTTCGTTCAGAACGGAGCAAAAATGGATAATTACAGAAAGTCTATCGCATTTCACAATTTGGGCTGTAAGGTCAATGCTTACGAGACGTCAGCGATGACGCTGGCGTTCGAAGAAGCAGGATATCGGGTCGTTCCGTTTGAAGGACCGGCCGACATATATGTGATCAATACCTGTTCGGTCACGAATATCGCCGACCGCAAATCGCGGCAGATGTTGCACCGGGCGGCGAAGCAAAACCCCGATGCGGTCATCGTGGCCGTGGGTTGTTACGTGCAGGCCGCATACGAGGAACTGAAGAAGGATCCTCTGGTCCACGTGATCGTGGGCAATAACCGCAAGGCCGATATCGTTTCGATCGTCGAGAAATACATAAGCGCGCTTCCTGCGGGGCAGGAGAGCGAGAAGCCTACCCTGGTCGATGTGCTCGACATTGCCCACGAGAATTGCTACGAGAACCTGAAAGTCGATGCGGCTTCTTCGCGAAACCGCGCATATATTAAGATCCAGGACGGGTGCAACATGTTCTGCACCTATTGCATCATCCCGCTGACCCGCGGACGCATCCGCAGCCGCGATGTAGCGGACATCCTCACGGAGGCAGAGCAGCTGGCGGCGCAGGGCATCGGTGAGATCGTCCTGACGGGCATCCATGTGAGCTCCTACGGACGCGACTGGAAGCAGAAGGGAGAGGCCGGCGCGGCCGATGTATCCCCGCTGCTGTCGCTGCTGAAGCGCCTGCATGAGATACCTCAGATCCATCGGATTCGCTTAAGTTCGCTGGAGCCGCGCATCGTGACGCCGGAGTTTGCTGCGGAACTGAAGAAACTGACGAAGGTCTGCCCGCATTTCCATCTGTCTTTGCAGAGCGGTTGCGATGCGACCTTAAAACGCATGAACCGCCGGTATACGGCGGCGGAATATGCCGATTGTTGCAAACTGCTGCGCAGCGTGTACGACCGTCCGGCGCTGACGACCGACGTAATCGTGGGCTTTCCCGGCGAGACCGAGGAGGAGTTTGCCGAGACGGTGCGTTACCTCGAGGAGATCGACCTGTATGAGATGCACGTCTTTAAGTTTTCCCCTCGTAAGGATACACCGGCTGCAAAGATGACAGGGCAGCTTGCGGAAAATGTAAAAGCATCACGCAGCGATGTGCTGATCGAGATGAGTGAGCGCCACAGCCGGGCATACCGGAATGCATTTGCCGGAGAGAAGGCGGAGATCTTAGTCGAGGAACTGGCGGAGATCGGCGGAAAGAAGTATTATCTCGGCTTTACGCCGAATTACATCCGCGTCGCCGTGCCGGTCGAAGAGGCGGAACTGGCGACCAACACGCTGGTCGAAGTGACACTTACCGCACAGGCAGTCGGAAGCGACTGCGTTTTGGGGCAGACTCCGTTTTTGGCTTGAACTTGCCTCCCGTTTGTATTACAATATATCTGATGGTTCTTGAACGAACGTGGCGTGGCCGGTTGCAGGGCATGCCTGTTTACCAAGGGAGATGGGTAGTATATGGACGAGCTGAAGGATAATAACATCCAGGATCCGATAGAGATCCCGATTGTAAATGATGATACAACGGATAAGGATAGCGTAAAAAACGTCTGGCATCGCCTGGGCGTATATAAGTATGCGTCCATTGCCGTCACGGCGTTTTTGGTCATAGCCGCGTCGATTCTTTTCGGATATTGCGTAATGAACATAGGCTGGATCATCGGCGCGTGCAAGAGAGTGATCTCGGCAGCATCGCCCATCATCTGCGGCCTGGTCATTGCCTACATTTTGCGCCCTATCTACAATCAGATGGAGCATTGGCTGGAAAACAAACTGCTGAAGAGAAAGAAATATCAGGCGAAGCCTGAAAAGGCGGAAAATATCGCAAAGGCGGTCAGCAGTATCACGGTCGTTCTGGTCCTGGTGCTGGCGATCGCAGGCGTTGTTGTCATCGTCATCCCGGAACTCTACAAATCCGTAGTCGGACTGACAACGAACCTCCCGGAATATATCTCGAATGCGAAGACATGGGTGCATGGCGTCTTCAAGAATAATCCCAAGATGGATGAGTCTGTCATGAAGTATTTCGAGAAACTGACGGATTCCACCTCGGACTACATCAACGAGTGGGTTCCCCAGATCTCGAATATTTTCGATGCCGTGACGAACGGCCTCGGAAATATGATGGGCGTTTTATACAATATCGGTATCGGACTGGTACTGGCGATCTACATCCTGAACGAGAAGGATGAACTGACTGCGCAGATGCGAAAGATCGGTTATTCCGTTATCCGTGAGAAGAGGATCGGCCGGTTCCACGAAGAGCTTAAGTATGCCGATAAAGTCTTTTCCGGCTTCGTTTTTGCAAGATTTATGGACTCGATCCTGCTTGCATCCCTGTATGTACTCATCGGCACGCCCCTCGGGCTGCCTTACGTCGGAATGACGAGTATTGTCATCGGAATAACGAACATGATCCCGTTCTTCGGAATGTACATCGGCCTTATTCCGTGCTTTATCATCCTCTTCCTCGTATCACCGATCGACGCGGTCATCTTCTTTGTTGTGGATATGGTCCTCATGCAGGTGGATGCGAATTTCATCAGCCCGAAGATCATCGGAAGCAGTACCGGACTTTCGGGTTTCTGGGTTCTGTTCGCCCTGATCCTCTTTGGCGGACTTTGGGGCTTCTTCGGAATGCTGATCGGAGTGCCGCTCTTTGCGATCATTTACCATCAGATACGAAGCTTCGTCGATCAACGCCTTAAAAAGAAGAATATGTCCACGGAGCTGGAAGAGTACATAAGAGACCCTGTGATCAAAAAGAGGACCAGGGATAAGCGACTGCGTAAGATAAAGGCAGATGCGAAAAGATTCAGGTTTAAGAAGTCAAAAGAAAAAACGGAAAGTATAGAAAAACCATAAGCGGTTTTCATGAAATGCGGGGCGAGTTCAAAATTTATACTTGAACTTGCCTTCGGTTTGTATTAAAATACTATTGATGGTACTTGAGCGGACGTGGCATCAGAATATACAATTGTAACAGCAAATGAAAGAGAGGATTGTTTTTTTGAGTGAAATAACCAATTTTACACAGCATAATTCCGTGTCGATGGATCTGAAGACCGCCGAGCAGCAGAACGGCGTGGAAGATATCATGGAAGCGGTTTATTGCGCGATGGTCGAGAAGGGATATAACCCGGTGAACCAGATCGTCGGATATATCCTGTCCGGAGACCCGACCTACGTGACCGGCCATAAGGGAGCACGTTCCCTGATCCAAAAGGTGGAACGCGATGAGATCCTGGAAGTCCTGTTAAATTATTATATCCACAACAAAATCGAGAGATCATGAGAAAGATGGGCTTGGATTACGGCTCAAAGACGGTCGGCATAGCTATGACGGACGCTTTGGGTGTTACCGTGATGCCGCTTGAGACCATCACGCGTAAGGAAGAAAACAAACTTCGCAGAACGCTGGCGCGGATCGCCGAACTGGTCGTATCGTACGAGGTCGATGAGATCGTGCTCGGACGTCCGGTTTTGATGGACGGTTCCGACGGCGAGCGTGTGGAACAGACCATGATCTTTAAGGAACTGTTGGAGAAGAGAGTCAAAGTTCCGATCGTTTATATGGACGAACGTTTGACGACGGTCGAAGCGGATGAAGCGCTAGACGAAATGGACGTACCGAAGTCCGAGCGCAAAAAATACATTGACCAGATTGCGGCAGTACTGGTTCTGCGTAGTTATTTGAACCAGAAAGAATACGATAAAGAGAGAGAGAACCTGCGCAGTCAGACGCAGGAGGGAGACCATGGAGAAGATTAAGCTTACAGCAGACGGAGAAGAGATCGAACTGACAGTATTGGAGCAGACGCGTGTGGCGGGTAAGGATTACCTGCTCTGCTCAGATGACGGAGAAGACGACGGCGAGGGTGACGTTCCCTGCTATATTTTGCGCGCCGTGAAAAACGAAGGCGAAGACATTATCTATGAATTTGTTGACGAAGACGATGAATTGGAATATATCTCTAAGATTTTTGAGGAATTGCTCGAAGACACCGAGATCCGCTCGTAAGTGATTTGGAGGATACAAGAATGATAGAATTTGGTCAAGGAATGAAGATCATTCCTTTAGGCGGACTGGAATCCATCGGTATGAATATTACCGCCTTTGAATATAAGAACAGCATCATCGTGGTGGACTGCGGACTCTCGTTCCCGACGGATGACATGCCGGGCATCGACATGGTCATCCCGGATGTGGATTACTTAGAGCGAAACTTAGACCGCGTGGAAGCGTTCGTTATCACTCACGGACATGAAGACCACATCGGTGCATTGCCCTATGTACTTCGACGGGTGAATGTTCCGGTTTATGCTACGCGCCTGACCATGGCGCTGATCGAGAAGAAGCTCGAAGAACATGAACTGATGGATGTCGTACAGCGTCACATCGTTGCGTACGGGGATATCCTGAAGCTCGGTGAGTTTAAGGTGGAGATCATCCGTACGAACCACAGTATCGCTGACTCGGCGGCACTGGCCATCACGACGAAGGTCGGCACCATCGTTCACAGCGGTGACTTTAAGATCGACTACACGCCGGTATTCGGCGACATCGCGGACCTGCAGCGCTTCGGCGAGCTCGGAAAGAAGGGCGTCCTCGCTTTGCTTTGTGACTCGACGAATGCGATTCGCCCCGGCTTCACCATGTCGGAGAAGACCGTCGGTCGTACCTTCGACACGATCTTTGCGGAGAATGTCAACCGGCGTATCATCGTTGCGACATTTGCCTCGAACGTAGACCGTGTACAGCAGATCATTAACACTGCCTACCGTTACGGACGTAAAGTCGTGATCGACGGACGCAGTATGGTAAATGTCATCGGCACCGCATCGGAACTGGGTTATATCAACATTCCGGAGGGCACGCTGATCGACTTGGAAGAGATGAAAAACTATCCGGAGGAGAAGATGGTCCTCATCACGACAGGCAGCCAGGGTGAGTCCATGGCAGCATTGTCCCGCATGGCATCTTCCATCCACCGTAAGGTTTCGATCATGCCAGGCGACCTGATCATCTTCAGTTCGCATCCTATTCCGGGCAATGAACGCGCGGTTTCGAAGGTCGTGAACGAGCTTTCGATGAAGGGCGCGAAGATCATCATGCAGGATACGCACGTTTCCGGACATGCTTGCCAGGAAGAGATCAAACTTCTCTATGCACTGCTTCGTCCGAAGTACGCGATCCCGGTGCACGGCGAGTACCGTCACCTGTTGGCGCAGGCGGAGATCGCCGAAAGCCTCGGCATTCCGAAGGAAAACATTTTCATTCTGTCATCCGGTGATGTTCTGGAGATCACGGACGATGACGCTGCAGTAGTCGGACAGGTTCCTTGCGGCACCGTTCTGGTCGACGGCCTCGGTGTCGGCGATGTCGGAAACATCGTGCTTCGCGACCGTCAGAACCTGGCGCAGGACGGTATCATTATCGTCGTTATGACACTCGAGAAATACACCAACCAGCTGCTGGCCGGCCCGGACATCGTGTCCCGCGGTTTCGTATATGTCCGCGAGTCCGAGAACCTGATCGAAGAAGCACGCAGTGTGGTGGAGAGCGTAGTTCTGGACTGCCTGGATAACGGCATTACCGACTGGCTTAAGATCAAAAACAGCGTAAAGGACGAACTGAGCGACTTCCTCTGGAAGCGTATCAAGCGTAGCCCGATGGTACTTCCCATCATCATGGAAGTAGAGTAATAAACGATAACAGGCAGGTGCGGCTTATGCCGGCCTGCCGGGAGATTCTATGGCAAATAAAAAACGCCGGACGGTTCAGAAGCCCGGAGACAACAAAAAAGTGCTTTCTTCCGTGAAACTGACCGGCATGACGTTTGCGATCATTGAGACAGCGGTGAAGATCCTGTTTTACACGATGCTGATCTATCTGGTCGTCACCGGTATGCGTTCTGCCTATAAGTTCGGCTACCGCGTGTTCGAGAAAGACACCGGCTCGATGACGGGGCGTGCGGTCTCGGTATCGATCACGGAGAAGACAAAACCGCTCCCCTTAGGAAAGGCGCTTAAAGAGCAAGGTGTGATCGAGGATGCTTATGTATTCTATGCTCAATACATCTTCTTCTCGTATAAGTTCCAGCCGGGAACGTATACCTTATATTCGAACATGGACAGCCGCGGGATCCTGGACGTTTTATCCGGGGAAGTGCGCAGCGAGGGACCTTAACATGAGTGAGAATCTGGACGAGATCCGACTGGAGGGATTCATCGAATCCCTGCAACAGGACCGGGGACATATTTTAGAAACGATCCGCACCCGCGCGATCGAAGACGGAGTGCCGATCATCCGGAGCGAGACTGAGAACTTGCTCCGGTTTCTTGTGATGACACGTAAACCGAAGACTATTCTGGAGGTCGGCTGCGCAGTAGGTTATTCTGCACTGGTGATGCATTCGGTCGCCCAAAGCTACGGTGGCTGTCACATCACGACGATGGAGAGCTACGAGCCGCGCATAGAGCAGGCCCGTGCGAATTTCGAAGCGGCCGGCGCGCAGCAGGACATAGAACTTCTGACCGGGGATGCAACCCCATATCTGGAGGAGATGCAGCCGGACGGACGGTTCGACTTCATTTTCCTCGACGCTGCAAAGGCCCAGTATGTGGTCTGGCTGCCGGATCTGCTGCGCCTGCTTAAACCGGACGGCCTTTTGGTCACGGACAATATCCTCACCGGCGGGGACATCCTAGAGTCGCGTTTTGTCGTAACGCGCCGCAACCGGACGATCCACACGCGCATGCGGGAATTCCTGGAAAAAGTGACACAGGATCCGAAGCTTACCAGTGCGGTTCTGTTCGTCGGAGACGGGGTGTGCCTGACTGCAAAAAGGCAGACTTCGGATTGACTTTGACCCTGTTTTGAGTTATAATAAAGACATATAAAACGGAGCGTGTTTCAGTGGTTTTCGGACTGCGAAAGGAGGCGTTTTTATGAAGAGGATCATTACCATCAGCCGTGAATTCGGCAGCGGTGGACGTACCATCGGAAAGATGGTCGCAGAGGCTTTAGGGTATAAGTATTATGATAAGGAACTGGTGAAGCAGGTCTCGGAGGAGAGCGGCTTCGATCCGAAGTATATCGAGGAGCATGGCGAGCATGCACGGGGCTACACCGGCCTTTCCTACGGCCTTTCGGCCCAAGGTGTTCCCGGCGTTATGCGTGGAATGTCCCCGGATGATTATTTGTATGTGATCCAGCGTGAGGTCATTCTGCGTGTAGCGGATGAGTCCCCTTGCGTCATCGTGGGTCGCTGTGCGGACTACATCCTGAAGGACCGCAAGGATGTGCTGAATGTCTTCATCCATGCGGACATGGACTTCCGCGCGGACCGTATCGTCCGCTTGTATGGCGAGAGTGAAAAGTCGCCGGAGAAGCGCTTAGTCGAGAAGGATAAGAAACGTCGTCTCAACTATAAGCATTACACAGAGCAGGAATGGGGAAAATCCCAAAACTACGACATTTCGCTCTGCTCATCCACGCTCGGCATTGACCGTTGCGTGCAGATCATTGTAGATTTGGCAAAGGAACTAGACGGTGAATAAAAAAGAAGTACATGAGCTTCGGAGAAGGTTTCGCAAGGAGAAGAGCACGATCCGCAAAATGTGCGGCTGTTATGTAAACGGCGACGGCGAGCGGATCACTTCCTTTCGCGAAACCTTCGCGATGTTGTCCGAAGAAGAACAAGATAAATATTTTGAGATTTTTAAGAAGGGTATGTCCGGCTCGTTCGGACATAATCTTTTCTGTACACAGTTCGGCGAGACCGAGGATGCCGAGGGAAATCCCGGGGAGAATTTGCAGGAACTGTTTTTGAAGCTGCGTGACTCCGAACTGGAGGACGACGGAATCTTAGATGAGTTCTACGAGCGTGTGATCACGGCCTATGGCTATCGGGATAACTACCTGATCCTGCTGGCGCATGATGCCTACGATGTGCCTTCTCGCACACGGGACGGGATCGAGATGGAGGATGCGAGCGAGGACGTTTATTCTTACGTTCTCTGCCTGCTGTGCCCGGTAAACCTGACGGATTATGACATCTGCTATGACGCGCAGAGCCACTCGTTCCGCAACACGAACCGCCGGTGGAAGCTGGAGGCGCCTATGCACGCCATGCTCTTCCCGATGTTCACGGATCGTATGAGCGACATCACGGGTACGTTGTTTTACTCACGGGACGCTAAGGATATCCGCACGGATATGCTGGCGGCGCTGATCGGCGGTCTAACGCCCATTTCCGCGAAGGGACAGCGTGATATTTTCGGTGCCATCGTGGAGGAGACCCTCGGCGGAAAATGTGAATACGACGACGTCCGTAACATCCAGGATATATTGTCCGACCGGATCGAAGAAAGCAAGGATGCGCCCGAGCCGCTCGTATTATCGAAGGCGGATATTTCCGGTCTGTTAGCTGACAGCGGCGTTTCCGAAGAGAACCTGCAGCGGTTCGACACCGTATACGATTCCGTGCTTCCTAAGGAGCAGCCGCTTCAGGCGACGAACATCATTGACACAAAGAAAATGGAAGTTAAACTGGAGGGCATCAAGATCACATCGAAGCCGGAGCGTGCCCGCCTGATAAAGACGCAGATGATCGACGGCCGCAACTGCCTCGTCATCCCGATCGACGATGAAGAGGTGTTCGTCAACGGAATCGCGATCACAGGGGGAGCCCCAAAAACGGAAGATTAACTGCTTGACCTTATACAAAAAAAGAACTATAATACTTTCAAGGTGCCCCTATGGACACCTTGAAATTGTTTATCGCAAAAGGGCATTTCGCCCAAAACTACCGAAAAGAAGGAAAAAAACATGGCTGACAAAATACGTTCCCGTTATGCGCCGAGCCCGACCGGCCGGATGCATGTAGGTAATTTACGAACCGCACTCTACGAGTTTTTGATCGCAAAGCATGAGGGCGGTGATTTCATTTTAAGAATAGAAGATACCGATCAGGGACGCTTTGTCGAAGGCGCGACGGATATCATTTTCCGTACGCTCGAGAGCGTCGGCCTTAAGCATGACGAAGGCCCCGATAAAGACGGCGGCTGCGGTCCCTATGTACAGAGCGAGCGTGTGAAGAGCGGCCTGTACATGAAGTACGCGAAGCAACTGGTCGAAAAGGGCGAGGCGTACTACTGCTTCTGCACGAAGGAGCGTCTGGAGAGCCTGAAGACCGAGGTGGACGGTAAGGAATTTGCCGTGTACGATAAGCACTGCCTGCACCTTTCGAAAGAGGAGGTCGAGGCGAACTTGGCGGCGGGCATGCCTTTCGTTATCCGTCAGAATAACCCGCAGACCGGTACGACCACCTTCCATGACGAGCTCTACGGAGATATCACCGTGGATAATGCGGAACTGGACGATATGATCCTGATCAAGTCCGACGGCTTCCCTACCTATAATTTCGCAAACGTAGTCGATGACCATCTGATGGGCATCACCCACGTCGTTCGCGGTAATGAGTACCTGTCTTCTTCCCCGAAGTACAACCGTCTGTATGACGCGTTCGGCTGGAAGGTGCCGGTCTACATACATTGCCCGATGATCACGGATGAGACGCATAAGAAGCTGTCGAAGCGTTGCGGACATTCCTCGTTTGAGGATCTGCTGGAGCTGGGCTTTTTGAAGGATTGTATCCTGAATTTCGTGGCTCTGCTCGGCTGGAGCCCGGAGGATAATCAGGAGATATTCTCCCTGCAGGAGCTGATCGAGAAGTTCGATTACCATAATATTTCGAAGTCCCCCGCAGTCTTCGATTACCAGAAGCTGCGCTGGATGAACGGCGAGTACATCAAGAAGATGGACGACACGGAGTACTACGAGATGGTGCTTCCGTACCTGAAGAAGGCCGTTACCCGTGATGTGAACTTCGAGAAGCTCGCACAGATGGTGAAGACCCGTATCGAGGTATTCCCCGATGTGTACGAGATGGTAGACTTCATCCAGGAGGTTCCGGAGTATGATGTCGAGATGTATGCGCATAAGAAGATGAAGACCGATGCCGCTTCCTCCCTGGAGGTGCTGAAGGAACTGCTTCCGATCTTCGAGGCGCAGGAGGACTACACCAACGACGCGCTGTATGCGACGCTTTCCGACTATGTTGCAAAGAAAGAGTGCAAGAACGGTTACGCTATGTGGCCGCTGCGTGTGGCAGTTTCCGGTAAGCAGTCCACGCCGGGCGGCGCGACCGAGATCATGGAAGTGATCGGTAAGGAGGAGTCCTTAAACCGTATCCGCAAGGCCATCGAGAAACTGAGCGCTGTCTGAACGGACGCAGTATAATGGAATATTAATGGCGGCGTCCGGCGGATGTCCGGCGGCCGGGAAGGATAAAAGATGTTAGACATTAAATTCGTCAGAGAGAACCCCGATGTGGTTCGTGAAAATATCAAAAAGAAATTCCAGGATCAGAAGCTGGTGCTGGTAGATGAAGTGCTCGCGCTGGATAAGCGCAACCGCGAGATCAAGCAGGAGGTCGAGGCGCTGCGTGCGGACAGAAACCGCATGTCGAAGCAGATCGGCGCCCTGATGGGTCAGGGGAAGCGTGAAGAGGCAGAGCAGGTGAAGGCAGAGGTCGCTTCGTTCGGAGCGAAGATCGACGCTTTAAGCGCTGAGGAGAAGGAAGTCGAGGAGTCCCTGCTTCAGAAGATGCTCGTGATCCCGAACATCATTGACCCGAGCGTTCCGATCGGTAAGGACGACTCGATGAACGTCGAGGTAGAGCGCTTCGGTGAGCCCGTGGTTCCGGACTTCCCGATCCCGTATCATTCGGAGATCATGGAGTCGTTTAACGGTCTGGACTTAGACAGTGCGCGTCGCGTAGCGGGCAATGGTTTCTACTACCTGATGGGCGACATTGCCCGTCTGCATTCCGCGGTTATTTCCTATGCGCGCGATTTCATGATCGATAAGGGATTCACCTACGTGGTACCGCCGTTCATGATCCGTTCGGATGTTGTGACCGGCGTTATGAGCTTCGCCGAGATGGACGC
>DBXX01000018.1:21980-38186 GCA_002309675.1 Lachnospiraceae bacterium UBA1201 | reverse complement strand
GAGGACCTGTACCTGATCGGTACCAGCGAGCACTCGATGATCGGCCGTTTCATCGACCAGATCCTGCCGGAGGACAGCCTGCCGCTGACTCTGACCAGCTATTCGCCTTGCTTCCGTAAGGAGAAGGGCGCACACGGCCTGGAGGAGCGCGGCGTATACCGTATCCACCAGTTCGAGAAGCAGGAGATGATCGTAGTCTGCAAGCCGGAAGACAGCATGATGTGGTATGACAAACTGTGGAAGTACACTGTCGAGCTGTTCCGTTCGCTGGACATCCCGGTGCGTACGCTGGAGTGCTGCTCGGGTGACCTGGCTGACCTGAAGGTAAAGAGTGTCGATGTCGAGGCATGGTCACCCAGACAGAAGAAGTATTTCGAGGTCGGCAGTTGTTCGAATCTCGGTGACGCGCAGGCGCGCCGCCTGAAGATCCGCGTAAACGGAGCCGACGGCAAGTACCTGGCACACACCCTGAATAATACCGTAGTTGCGCCGCCGCGTATGTTGATCGCCTTCCTGGAGAACAACCTCACGGCCGAGGGGAACATCCGCATCCCGAAGGCGCTGCAGCCGTACATGGGCGGTAAGGAAATGCTGATCAAAAAGGCATGATCATAAGACGTGAGACAGAAAGAGGACACTAAGATGGAAAGTATAGATATCAGAGAGTTATTTCGCAACACCAAGGAATACGTAGATAAAGAGATCACGGTTGTGGGCTGGATCCGCAGCCTGCGTGTTTCCAAGAACTTCGCGTTCATGGTGATCAACGACGGTACATTCTTCGAACCGCTGCAGGTAGTTCTTTCGGACAGCCTGCCGAATTTCGACGAGGTGACGAAACTGAATGTCGGATCCGCGGTCATCGTTAAGGGTAAGGTCGTTGCTACGCCGGATGCGAAGCAGGCCTTTGAGATGCAGGCCGGCGAGGTTTTCGTTGAAGGACCTTCCACACCGGATTATCCGCTGCAGAAGAAGCGTCACACCATGGAGTACCTGCGTACGATCACGCACCTGCGTCCCCGTACCAACACCTTCCAGGCGGTATTCCGCGTGCGTTCTCTGATCGCATACGCGATCCATAAGTTCTTCCAGGAGCGCGACTTCGTATATGTTCACACCCCCATCATCACGGGCAGTGACTGTGAAGGCGCAGGCGAGATGTTCCAGGTGACGACGCTGGACATCCAGAACGCTCCCCGCAAGGAAGACGGAACCATTGATTATACGCAGGATTTCTTCCGCAAGCCCACCAACCTGACCGTCAGCGGGCAGCTCAACGGTGAGACCTACGCGATGGCATTCCGCAACATTTATACATTCGGACCGACTTTCCGCGCCGAAAACTCCAACACGACCCGCCATGCGGCCGAGTTCTGGATGATCGAGCCGGAGATCGCATTTGCCGATCTGAAGGACGACATGATCCTCGCAGAGAGCATGCTGAAGTACATTATCCGTTATGTACTGGAGAATGCTCCCGAGGAGATGGCCTTCTTCAACCAGTTCGTGGATCAGGGTCTCTTAGAGCGACTGAACCATGTGGTAAATTCCGACTTCGGCCATGTGACCTATACCGAAGCCGTGAACATGTTGATGGAGCACAACGATCAGTTTGATTATAAAGTGTTCTGGGGCTGCGACCTGCAGACCGAGCACGAGCGTTACCTGACCGAGCAGATCTTCAAGCGCCCGGTTTTCGTTACAGACTACCCGAAGGAGATCAAGGCATTCTACATGAAGTTAAACGACGACAAGAAGACCGTCGCTGCCATGGACTGCCTGGTTCCCGGTATCGGCGAGATCATTGGCGGAAGCCAGCGTGAGGACGACTACGACCTGCTTGTAAAGCGTATGGAGGAATGCCACCTGAAGAAGGAAGACTACGAGTTCTATCTCGACCTTCGTAAGTACGGAAGTGCACGCCACGCAGGTTTCGGCCTGGGCTTCGAACGTTGTGTAATGTATTTGACCGGTATGGGCAACATCCGGGATGTCATCCCGTTCCCCAGAACCGTCAACAACTGTGATCTTTGATCACTGGGATATTAAGGAGGATAATGTTGCAAATGAGACAGGTAAAACGTTTTCTTTCCTTCGCGTTTATTATGATGTTTGCCATGATGGCACTCGCTGCATGCGGCAAATCAAAAGATGCGAAGTCTATCGACTGTAAGGAATTCATCGACGTAGCGATCAAAGGCTTCGAAGGTTCGGGCTATGCGTCCTTCGATATGAATGCAAAGTTCGCCCAGGACCGCGACTACATGGATAAAATGTTCCCGGATCTGATCCGTGCCGAAGCAGAGGCTGAACTGACGAAGATCTTTAAGCAGCTGAAGATCAAGGCTGAACCCGAGAAAGATCTGAAGAACGGCGACACCGTTACGATCACGGTCGACGGTTCCGCGTCAACGCTTCTGACACAGCATGGTCTGGCACTTAAGAACGATTCTTTTACCGTTAAGGTTGAGGGACTGGAAGAAGGACAGGCGTTCGATCCTTTTGAAGGGTTCCAGCTTGTTTTTTCAGGTTATAACGGAAGCGGTAGTTTCACAAAAGACTCCAGTGGTGTTTCGGAGCTTACAAATAAATACGGCTCGCTGGAACCGGATTATGATAAGGCCGGAAAACTGTCGAACGGTGACACGGTTGTCGTTAAGTACGTAGTAACTTTCGAGAGCCGCTTAGAGAGCGATAAGGTCGTTCCCACGACCCGTGAGAAGACATTTACCGTAAGCGGTCTGGATGATATCAAGAGCGTTGATCCGTTTGATTACTACAATCTGGTCTTTAAAGGATATGACGGCCAGGGTACAGCGCGTCTTGAGAGTAAGAAGGATGTAGATATGCCCAGTGCGTTCTGGCTTGCTTTCCCTGAGGTATCTCCGAACGAAGACCTGAAGAACGGCGATAAGATCAAGCTTACGATTCCGGATAAGGACCTTTCCTATATCGGAATCAAATTCAGCACGACCGAAAAGGAAGTAACGGTTTCCGGTCTCGATGAAGTTGAGGCCATCGATCCGTTCAGCGATGAGATCATCACTTTCACCGGTAAGGCTCCTATGATTCAGGTTGAGATCAATAAGGATAAGCTTCCGGAAGGTACCAAGAGCTACTTCACATATTATGTAAACGGCGAGAACCGTTACAACAAGATGACATTTGACGAGGATGAGGAAGTTACATTCACCGTTGAAGTCAGCGAATACCTTCAGAAGAAGGGTTACAGCGTAGAAGAGACCGAAAAGAAGATCAAGGCTCACGGCGAGGGCGCTTTCTTCACCGATCCTGACGATGTTGCGGAACTGGTTGAAGATCCGACAGAAAAGATCACCCCGATGGTGAAGGCTCTGGAGGGCGTATACCAGGGACAGTGGATGGGCACGATGAAGGAATTCGAGGATCTCGAACTCGTTAAGGTTCTGTTCTTCACACTGAAGGAAGATGAGCGTACACAGCTCGGAAACTATAACCGTCCTTGCTTCAACAAGGTAATGCTCGTTTATGAAGTAAAGGGAACCTTCGACCGGAATAGCGATATTGACCACTATGTTGGCTACACATTCTCCGATTTCGAGATCAACAAAGAGGGTGAGAAGACCTTCAAGGCCGATGAAGGCATCGAGGTCGCAAGAGATATGAACCGTCTGCTCTCGGTTTACAAGATGAGCGAGTCCTACTACGACTCACAGGAGCTTACGGGTCTGCAGCCGACTGGAAAGCCGGATCCGACCGAGTCCGAGACGGAGGAGCCTTCCGAAGAGGAGACCGACGAGGAAACTGAGGAAGCTACCGAAGAGGTAACCGAGGAAGAGACCGAGGAAGTAACCGAGGAAGTAACCGAGGAAGAGACTGAGGATATTCCTCAGTGATCCATTTCAAGGATTTTTGAAACAGAGACATAAAAACACGGCGGGAAATGCGATCTGCATTTCCCGCCGTTGTTATACAGCGATTATTTTATCAGCTCTTCTAATGGAGTGAATTTGGTCAATGTACCCTCTACGACGAAGTCACGGTAGCGGTGCTCGTTGCGGCCGCAGGTGATGATGTAGCAGAGGTTCTTATCGATATTGAAGTTATCCACGTAGTTCTTGGTAACACGGTTACGGTTCTCTGAGAAGAGGTTCGTGATCGTGTATTCATAGGCGCCATCCTCGTTGGTGAGTGTAAAGGTGTCACCGAGTTTGCAGTTGGGCTGCAGATTGTTGAAGGACAGGTCCTGTTTCGTAGAGTTGTGTCCGTAGATGCAGTAGTGGGTCTGCCCGAGAACATATTCATCGCGGGCGGCTACGACCATCCAAAGGTCCAGATCGTGCTCGATCGCTCCGGTGTAAACACCGCGGCGGATCTTAGCGACCGGAACTTCCAGCACACATTCGATCACACCCTGCGCGTATTCCGGCGAAAACCGGTAGAGGTTATCCTCATAGTTGGTATCGACGGTGGCGGCAGGCTGTATGGGCTGCACAGGCTGCGTGGGCGGAGCCGGTTGAGCCGGTTCGGGGGCCGCAGTCGGAACTCCTTGTACGGGAGCCTGCGTCTCAATCTGTGCAGCGCTTGCTTCGGCACCGGCATCGCCGGAGGACGGAACCTCCGCCGTTTCTGCCAGAGTCTGCTGCATGGCGGCTTCGGATGAAGCCGGCTGTGCCGGAGCAGAAGCTTCGGCCTGTTTCGCGGCCTTTCTCTGCATCAACATTGCGAGGTAGTCGTCCGCGAGGGCTTCCTCCTCCGCGAGGTGTTCGTAACCTTCTTCTATATCTTTGTTGTAGTTCAGTACCAGGTAGGCGCCGCCGGCGATCCCTCCGAGTCCGATCACCATCAGGATGATGAGCAGGAGTTTTCGCTTGCGTCGGATGAATGAACCAACGCTCATAGGTATTCCTTTCTATATAGGGAGATCGGAGACCGCGCACACTATGAAGCGGCCATACTGCCCTATATTAAACGTATCATAGCATAATTGACCGAAAAAGCAAGAGGTCTCTTGTAAAGGTTGGTTTTTCGGGTGTTTTCGTGGATCCTACGCCTGCCGCCTGAGCGGCGTTTGTTTGTTCTAATCTGTACTTATAACGGGCGTTCAGGAATTATTACTACACGACATATTGCATTTTGTCATAATGTGTGTTATTTTATTCTCAATCCCGGGATGCAGTTTTCGGGGGAGGCTGTTGGGCAGCCGAAAACCTGTCGAATGTAGGAGGAGTCAATTATGAGTGAGTTAAAGAAGAGTAACGACAGAAAAAATACCTTATTACCCGTGTATGCAGGACTATTCGCGGCACTGATCTATGTGGCCAGCGCATTTGTCAATATCCGAATGCCGAACGGCGGTTGTATCAACCTCGGTGACGGCTTCGTGCTTTTAGCCGGTCTGTTCTTAGGACCGATCTACGGAACCGCCGCGGCGGCCGTCGGAAGCTTGCTATGTGACCTTCTGGCCGGATACACCATGTATGCGCCCGGTACTGCAGTGATCAAAGGGGCAATGGTCCTGATCCTGATCCTGTCCCTGAAGCTTTTGAAGCCCCTTAAACTTAAGTATCGCGCAGTGGCTATCGGCATTGCTGCAGTCATCTGTGAGCTTTTTATGGTTCTCGGTTACCTCTTCTATGAGCTGGTCGTTTTGCAGCTGGGAGCCGGCGCCATCACAGGCGTTCTCGGGAACCTCACGCAAGGCATCGGCGGCGTTGTGACCGTACTTGCATTTTCCACGACACTCATCCCGGCCGTTTCGAAGAGCGGACTGTTTTCCCCTTATGTGGAACGTCACGCTTTCCGTGCATCCGGTAAGGATAAATAATGATCGAATGATGAATCGACGGACCGGCCTCGCCGGTCCGTTTGCAGTTTTGACGTTTTCCCCTTTACACGCCGATAAAAATGATATATACTTAATTGGATACCCGCTTCGGCGGATATTGCTACATCTGACCCGGTTGCATGCGCAGCCTGTTACATGGAGGACGAAACTATGGATCTTTTATATAGAAGTACACGTGGCGCGAACGAGCCGGTGACGGCATCCCGCGCGATCCTGCAGGGATTAGCAAAAGACGGCGGTCTGTTTGTGCCTGACCGTATCCCGCAGCTTACATTCGGACCGGAACTGATGACCGGTTACACCTACCAGGAGATCGCTTACCAGGTAATGAAACTCTTTTTGACCGACTACACGGAGGAGGAGCTTCGTTCCTGCATCGAGAAAGCATATGACGAGAAGTTCGACACGGTGCAGATCGCACCGTTAGTGAAGGTCGGTGATGCCTACCATCTGGAACTGTTCCACGGCGCGACCATCGCGTTTAAGGATATGGCGCTTTCGATCCTGCCGCACCTGATGGTGACTGCGCAGAAGAAGAATCATCTGGACCGTGAGATCGTGATCCTGACCGCTACATCCGGCGACACCGGTAAGGCAGCGCTCGCAGGATTTGCCGATGTTGCAGGGACCCGCATCATCGTTTTCTATCCGAAGGACGGCGTCAGCAAGATCCAGAAACTGCAGATGGTGACCCAAAAGGGCGCGAACACTGCAGTCGTAGGCATTCATGGTAACTTCGACGATGCCCAGACCGGCGTGAAGAAACTCTTCGGTGACCGTGATTTGGCAGCGGAGATGGAAGTTGCAGGTTTCTGCTTCTCCAGCGCTAACTCGATCAATATCGGACGTCTGGTACCGCAGGTCGTTTACTATGTGTACGCTTACACCCGCCTTCTGGCGCAGGGCGTGCTGAGTAACGGCGAGCCGATGAACGTTGTCGTTCCTACCGGTAATTTTGGAAACATCCTGGCCGCATTTTACGCTAAGCAGATGGGCATCCCCATCGCGAAGCTGATCTGCGCGTCAAATGAAAATAAAGTCCTGTTTGATTTCTTCTCGACGGGCACCTATGATCGCAACCGTAAGTTCATCCTTACGTCGTCGCCTTCCATGGACATCCTGATCTCCAGTAATCTGGAGCGTCTGATCTACCAGATCGCGGGCAATGATCCCGACATCTGCGCAGCCTTGATGCAGGCATTGTCCGAGAACGGAAAGTATACGATCACGCCGGCCATGAAGACGAAGCTCGACTCCTTCTACGGAAACTATGCGACCGAAGAGGAGACAGCACAGCGCATCGCCGAAGTTTACCGCGAGGAGGGCTACGTGATGGATACGCACACGGCCGTTGCTTCCGCAGTATACGAGAAGTATCGCAAGGAGACGCAGGATGAGACCATGACCGTCGTTGCTTCGACCGCCAGCCCGTATAAGTTCCTGACCAGCGTTCTGGACGCTGTCGGCGCCCTGACACCGGATATTGCGGACGATGAGTTCGCGAAGGTCGACCGCCTCTACGAGGTTTCCGGCGTGGCGATCCCGCCGGCAGTCGAAGAGCTGCGCAACGCAGAGATCCTGCATAAGCGTGAGTGCGATCCCGAGGATATGAAGGATACCGTTCTGGAGATCCTCGGCCTGAAATAAAACATAAATCATTTTTGTAATGACCTCGCCGAAGCGGGGTCATTATAGGGTCGAACGAAGAATTACGAAATAGTTTTCGAATTCTTCACCGTTTCTACACATTTTCCGTGTAAGATACCAGAGAAAGGAGGAAAGATCCATGGCTGGAGATACATTTCGAAGATATGAACTGAAGTATAAAGTCCCGAATACGGTATTGCCCGCGTTTTTGGATGACCTCCTGGAGTACATGGAGATCGATGAGTACAGCAAGAAGACAGGGTACTACCTGATCACGAATATCTACTATGATACGCCGGACGACACGTTGATCCGCACGTCGCTCGCAAAGCCGACGTATAAAGAGAAACTGCGCCTGCGCAGTTATGGCGTGCCGAACCGGAAGACCAAATGCTTCATCGAGATCAAAAAGAAATATAAAGGTCTGGTCAGCAAGCGCCGCATCATGGCTCCGTTAGAGCGCGCGGACGCGTACCTGGCAGGGCAGGATGATCTGGAAAATGTTCAGTCCATGAACCACCAGATGCTTCACGAGATGGACTATTTTCGCTCAGTCTATCCGGTCATTCCGAAACTGTACCTGTCCTATGAGAGAAAGGCGCTGTTCGGAAAGGAAGATCCGGAGTTTCGTGTGACCTTCGATAAGAATATCACAGTTCGCAGATACGATCTGGAACTGGATAAGGGCGTGTACGGCCGCGTTCTTATGGACGACTGTCACCTGATGGAGGTAAAGGTCCTGGGCGCAGTTCCCCTCTGGTTCGCCCGCCTTTTATCGAAGTATTCCATCTTCCCGACTTCGTTTTCCAAATACGGAACGGAGTACATGCAATACGTGCGTGAGCACGATGCGGGCAGTACGCGGTTTACGCCCGCGGCGGTGGGGGACACGGATTGATCCCGTCCGCATTTAGAAGATCAACAGAATGTAGGAGTTATTATGAACAGTTTATTGGCAGCAATCTCATTGACAAACGACACAGCAGAGATCTTGAATTTTACGGTTCAGGATGTGCTTCTTAAGATCGGCATCGGCGTAGGTCTGGGCATCCTGGTAAGCCTTTCCTACCTGCTTAGCGCGAGACGCAAGGCTTCGAAGAACTTTGCAGTGATGCTCATCGTTTTGCCGGCTTTGGTTTCCGTAGTGATCAGCATGGTCGGAAGTAATGTGGCACGTGCATTTTCCATCGCGGGTATCTTCGCGCTCGTACGTTTCCGTAGTATCCCCGGCGACTCCAAAGACATCGTTACGGTATTCTTCGGCATGGCGACCGGTCTGGCCGTAGGCCTCGGGTTCTACACAGAGGCGAGTGTTTTCGTACTGTTGATCGGCATTGTCATGATCGCAGCTTCGTTTATCCCGGTCAATGTAAAGAAGATTGATTTTTCCAGACGCCAGATCCGCATCACTATGCCTGAGAGTCTGAATTTTGAGAAGGCTTTCGACGATCTGTTCGAGAAATATACGACCGGTGCCAGCCTGCAGCAGGTGAAGACCAGCAACATGGGAACCCTGTTCGAGCTGACTTACGAGGCGAAATTCAAGGCGGACGCCAGCCTCAAAGAGTTCATGGATGAGGTTCGCATGCGCAACGGCAACCTGAACGTGACCATCAGCATCATCGCTGAGGAAAGTGTGAATACAACGGTTTTGTAATTGCCTCTTGACATTTGCAAATCATATCGTTTATTATATGGGTGTATCCGGATTTCGGATACACCTTTGCTATGAACGGGGAGAGTATCCTTTGGATCGTTTCGCCAGAGAGGACCGGTCGGCGGCTGAAAGCCGGTCTCGAAGCAAAAGAGGAGAAGTGCACCCGGGAGCAGACGCGCGGAACTAACAGTATGTGCGTCCGGTGGCAGCGTTATATGCCTTCAAAAGGGAACGGCAGTTCGGCGCCGTTAAGAAGAGTGGGACCGCGGTAGCGTTTGATTATCGTCTCTTCGTACGTTGTACGCAGAGAGAGAAGCGCACACGCGGATTTTTTATGTCCGGATCGTGTCTGCGCCGCCTCTCGAGCCCAGTTGGATCCGGCTCCTTTTGCCGGAACGGAGGAAAGATATGTTTGAGTTTTTTAAAGAAGAAGCTAAGGTGATCCAAGACCGCGATCCGGCCATCAAGACACCGATGGAGGTCGTTCTCTATCCCAGTTTCCGAGCCATCGTCTACTATCGGCTCGCACACAAACTGTATAAGAAGCAGCACTATTTTCTGGCACGTGCCGTGTCCCAGTATGCAACACGCCGTACGGGCATCGAGATCCATCCCGGCGCCACGATCGGAAAGGGCCTGTTTATCGACCACGGTGCCGGTGTGGTGATCGGCGAGACGACCATCATCGGGGACAATGTCACCCTGTTCCAGGGCGTGACCCTGGGCGGTAACGGTAAGGAAAAAGGCAAACGTCACCCGACCATCGAGGACAATGTCATGATCAGTGCCGGCGCGAAGGTGCTCGGCTCCTTCACCGTCGGAAAGAATTCGAAGATCGGTGCAGGCAGCGTGGTGCTGCAGGAAGTACCGCCGTATTCGACGGTCGTCGGCGTGCCCGGCCACGTGGTAAAACGTAAGGATACCCGCGTGCCGACCGCAGACATGGACCACATCCACATGCCCGATATCGTCATGAATGACATCGAAGAACTGACGAAGCGTATCGAAGAGCTGGAAAAACAGCTCGCTGAAAAAGAGAAAGGAGAAACGAAAGCATGATCAAGATCTACAACACATTGACCGGAAGAAAAGAGGAGTTTAAGCCGATCGAACCCGGAAAGGTAAAGATGTACGTCTGCGGCCCGACCGTATATAATTTTATTCACATCGGTAATGCGCGTCCCATGATCGTGTTTGACACGTTTCGCCGTTATCTGGAATACAAAGGCTACGAAGTCAACTATGTGTCGAATTTTACAGACGTTGACGATAAGATCATCAAGCGCTCCCTCGAGGAGGGCATCTCGGCGCAGGAAGTTGCCGAGAAATATATCGTAGAGTGCAAGAAAGACATGGAGGGCATGAACGTGCGCCCGGCGAGCACGCATCCGCGCGCGACGCAGGAGATCGGCGGCATGATCGACATGATCTCCACATTGATCGAGAAGGACTATGCATACGATAAGGACGGCACGGTGTACTTCCGTTCCCGTAAGTTCAAACCGTACGGCAAACTGTCCCATAAGAACCTGGACGACCTCCAGTCCGGCATGCGTGACCTGCTGGTCACCGGCGCGGAGGAGAAAGAGGATAACCTCGACTTCGTGCTTTGGAAGCCGAAGAAGGAGGGCGAGCCGTCCTGGCCTTCACCGTGGAGCGACGGCCGACCCGGCTGGCACATCGAGTGCTCCGTCATGGCGAAGCGTTACCTGGGCGACAGCATCGACATCCACGCCGGCGGCGAGGATCTTATCTTCCCGCACCACGAGAACGAGATCGCGCAGTCGGAGGCGGCGAACGGATGCGTATTTGCAAACTACTGGATGCACAATGCATTCCTGAACATCGATAACCGGAAGATGTCCAAATCCCTGGGTAACTTCCTTCTCGTGCGCGACATCGCGAAGCATTACGATCTGCAGGTTCTGCGTTTCTTCATGCTCAATGCGCACTACCGCAGCCCGCTGAACTTCAGCCAGGAACTGATGGAAGCTGCGAAAAACGCGCTCACACGTATTATCACGGCCGTAACGCGGCTTTCCGACCTGTCGGCGTATATTTCCGAGCATCCCGCAAAAGGTCGCGAAAATGAGGCGGAGACGCTCGCACAGCTCGGCAGCCTGGTTACGAAGTTTGAGGACTCGATGGATGACGACTGCAACACTGCGGATGCATTGGCCGCGATCTTCGAGATGGTAAAACTGGCAAATGTCGAGATCACCGAGGAGAGCACGAAGGAGGCTGTGGATACCTTCCTGAACACCATCGTGAAGCTCAGCGACATCTGCGGCCTGATCGTAAAGACGCAGAAGGAGACACTGGACAGCGACATCGAGGATCTGATCGCACAGCGTACGCAGGCGAAGAAGGACAGAGATTTTGCGAAAGCCGACGCCATCCGTGCGCAGCTTTTGGATATGGGCATCGTCCTGGAGGATACCCGCCAGGGAACGACATGGAAGCGAGTTTGATATGAACGAAGAGAAACGCAGCAAAATGCCGGCGCGGCTGTACGCCCCGCTTTCGCTGGCGTACCTCGGCGACGCGGTCTACGAGCTCATGATCCGCGAGGATCTGGTGACGAAGCGCGACCTGTCGCCGCAGAAATACCATAAGGCGAGTGTCCGTCTGGCCAATGCGAAAACGCAGGCGAAGATCGTCACGGAGCATCCGGACTTCTTCACCGAAGAGGAGAAGGACATCCTCAAGCGCGGCAAAAACGCGAAGCCGGGGACACTTCCCAAAAGCTGCACGCCGCAGGAGTATCATCTGGCGACGGGGCTGGAGTGCCTGTTCGGTTACCTGTATCTGGAGAAGCGGACGGAGAGGCTCGAGGAGTTGTTTGAACTGTGCCTGGCGACCGTGAAGGACGCCGAAAAGGAGTAATAAATGCGGTACGAAGAGATATCGATCGAAGGACGCAATGCGGTCACGGAAGCCCTGCGCGCCGGAACGAAGCCGGAGCGCATCCTGCTGCAGTCCGGCCTGAAGGATCCTGCGATCGAGCAGGTGAAGAAACTGGCCCTGGCTAAGAAGATCAAAGTCGACTATGTGTCGAAGGAAGAACTGGACCGGAAGAGCGAGACGAAGCATCATCAGGGTGTGATGGCGGTCGGCGCGAACTACCAATACGCCGAAGTGGATGAGATGCTGGCGCTGGCGCGTGAGCGTGGAGAGGATCCGTTCCTCATCCTGCTGGATGGCATCGAGGATCCGCACAACCTGGGCGCGATCATCCGAACGGCGAATCTGGCGGGCGCCCACGGCGTGGTGATCCTGAAGAACCGTAGCGCATCGGTGAATTCGACCGTAGCACGTACATCGGCCGGTGCTGTAGCTTTCACACCGGTAGCGAGAGTTGCTAACCTCTCGGCACTGATGGAGCAACTTAAGAAAGAGGGCATGTGGTTCGTCTGTGCGGATATGGATGGAACGGTCATGTATGATCTCAACTTGACGGGTCCCATTGGCCTCGTGATCGGTAACGAGGGCAGCGGTGTCAGCCGCCTGGTACGTGAGCATTGTGATATGATCGCATCCATTCCTATGAAGGGGGATATCGATTCGCTCAATGCCTCCGTAGCTGCCGGTGTGCTTTCTTATGAAATCGTACGACAAAAAGTAAAAAAATTATAAAGTCCTTTACAAATTCTGCTGAATTTGATATAATTAAGACAGTTATAAAGCGAAGCGTCGATTTTTGTAGACTATTGACGGAAAGAGGGGTTACGGTATGGGACTTTTTGGAAAGAAAAAAGGGACGGAGCTCATGATCACTGCTTCTCCGATGTCTCATAAGGGCGGAATTCTGGACACGACCCAAAATCTTAGTGCATTGAAGATGAAAGAGAAGCCGTTTGATAAAAGTCTTACGGTTCGATTTGAAGTCGATAACTTTGAAGGAAAGGATGCCATTGAGATCTATCTGAATGATGAATTGATCGGTGAAGTTCCCGGTTTCATGGTAGAAAAGATCACACCGCTTCTGGATAAGAATAAAGAAGTTGTTGAGGTCAAGGTATTTGGCGGAGAGGACGACAGACCCTATGGTTGTACTCTCAGGATTCGGTTTTTATAAACTGAGAAGCTTCTTTTCATAGGGAATACTAACAATTTGCGAGGAAAACAAGTGAGTGGTTTCAAAACCCCTCGCCTGTTTTTGTTTTGTAAAAATGTGAGGGTTAGATATGGCCTAAGTGAAAAGGGCAGGAATTATTATCCGGCTTGCACTTTCCGGTATGCTCATTTCTTGTGTTAATACAGATTGGAAATAAAAAACCGCTGCAGAGATAACTACTGCAGCGGTTTTATGTTTTATCGGATCGAGTGGTTTATACGAGCCACAAAATCCTCGTTGGTTTTCGTTTGTTCGAACAGGTTCAGGATGTTTTCGGTCGCCTCCTCGGCTTTCTGATCAGAGAGAAGTCTGCGCACCTTCGTGATGGCCTCGAGCTCATCCGCATTCAGGAGCAACTGCTCGTTGCGGGTTCCGGAGCGGGCGATGTCGATCGCAGGGAAGATGCGTCTCTCACTCATGCGGCGATCCAGTACGATCTCCATGTTGCCGGTGCCCTTGAATTCCTCAAAGATCACGTCATCCATGCGGCTGCCTGTATCGACCAGAGCAGTGGCCAGAATGGTGAGGCTGCCGCCTTCGCGCATGTTGCGCGCAGCTCCGAAGAAACGCTTCGGAGTGTAGAGTGCGGCAGGATCCAGGCCGCCGGACAAGGTGCGTCCGCTGGGCGCTACGGTCAGATTGTAGGCACGTGACAGACGTGTGATACTGTCCAGCAGGATGATGACATCCTGACCGATCTCCACCAGACGCTTTGCGCGCTCGGTCACCATCTCGGAAACTCTCTTGTGGTGTTCGGGAGACTGGTCGAATGTGGAATCGATGACTTCGCAGCTTTCGTGCGCGCCGATCGATTCACGGATATCGGTCACTTCCTCGGGACGCTCATCGATCAGCAGCACCATCAGGTGCACCTCCGGATGGTTCGTGAGGATGGACTGGGCAATGTGTTTGATCAGTGTTGTTTTACCGGCTTTCGGCGGTGCGACGATCATACCGCGCTGGCCCTTACCGATGGGGCAGATGATGTCCATGATGCGCATGGAAATGTCGCAGCCGGGCATCTCAAGTCTCAGACGCTCGTTCGGGAAGATCGGTGTCAGATTATCGAATGGCGTCGGCGCAGTATAAGTATCTGCAGGGATGCCGTTGATGGAATTCACCGTCAGAAGTGCAGGGAATTTCTCGCCCTGGGACTGGTTACGGCGCATGCCTTCGATGTAGTCGCCGGTGTGAAGATTAAACCGGCGGATCTGGGACGGTGCGACGTAGATATCATTGTCCCCGTTCAGATAGTGGTTGGAGCGGATGAAACCGTAGCCTTCTGCCAGAAGTTCCAGAATGCCGCCGGCGCTGACTCCGTTGGTCAATGCTTCCACCTCAGCGGCGGGGGTTTCTTCTTTCGTCGTCTCGGGTGTGCGAACACGGCCGTAGCCGGAGCTCACGCGGGGAGCCTGAACGAATTCCTCTTCTTCGCGGCGGTAAGGCGGGATATCCTCGTCTTCACGATCGGAATTGTTATTATAGTTCGGGCGATCGTAGAACGGCTGGGGGGTGGGTTCATTGCCCTCCAGCTGGTCCTGCGGGACAGCCATCTTACCGTAGCCCTGCACCTGATGGGCAGCGGTAAAGGATTTCGACTGGAACGGACGCGGCTGCTGCGGCGTCTGTGGGGACTGGCCGTATGTATTCGACATCGAAAGCGATGAAGTCGAGAGATTTAACTGCGGCGTATAAGGACGTCTCGGAGGGCGCGACATGCGATCGGTCGCCTGTGCATCGCGGGCTTCCGGAGTACGCAGAATCTCGGAAGGCGTACGTCCGACCCGTGCAGTACGCAGGCTCGAACGGCGGGCAGCTTCTGCCTCACGTGCCTGAGATTTCGCCTCGATCGAACTGATAAAACGACGCTTCTTCACGGGTTCTTCGGCGCCGGTTTTAGAAGCCTCCGCCGCATCGGCATCGCCCGTGGGTGTTTCGTCGGTATCGGGAGTCGGCGCAGCAATGTCGGCAGCATCGCCGCCTTCGGCAGCAGCTCGTTCAGCGGCTTCGCGCTCCTCCTTCTCTTTCTTCGAAACGCTGTACAAAAGCGCCATGAGTTCCGGCTTTCGCATGGTGGAAATGCCCTTTATACCATGGCTTTTGGCGATTTCACGCAGTTCGGACAATGTCAGATCATTACTTTTACTCATAGAAACAGTGACCTCTCAAAATATTCCATTTTTTTGTTTTGGGGGAAATTAAAGGATAGGTTTGCCTTGCAAACCGATGTCAGCCGATCACACATAAACGAAAGCCCCTATATTTTCAGGGGATGAGGATCTGCCGGATTGGAACAAGCTCATGTATCAATCATCTAGAGTATACTATAAAAGAATGGGGAAATCAAGACTTTTTGAAGCGGAATTTACCGGGAGAGTGGGTGTTAATCACGGCGTTTGTGGAAAATGAACTTGACGAGATGCCGGCATGTTGATATAATAAAACTCGGCGGGATATCCCGTTGAATGAGAGGATCGAGGATAACGGTTCGCGATCACATCGAAGTGCCGGACATAGCAGGCCAGCCGAGTTCGAACCGTACGTGAGAGGAACAGTTATGGTAACAGAGCCTACAACACTCTATAAACTTATGGTATTGTATATGCTCAAGAAGGTGAATTTTCCGTTGGCGAACAGCCAGATGACGGATTTCTTCGTGGGTAAAGAATACACGACCTACTTTACATTTCAGGGTGTTGTGAAGGAGCTCGAGGAAGCGAATCTCATTCGCTCGAAGACCATTCGGAATGTTACAAATTACGAGATGACCGGTGAGGGCGAGGACGCGTTGTACTATTTTAGCAACAACCTGTCGGCGTCCATTAAGGAAGATATCGACAAATATCTGGCCGAGCATCGCATCCAGTTCCGTTCCGAGGCGAGCACCATTGCAGATTATTACAAATCCTCGGTGAATCAAGAATACACCGTACATTGCGAGATCAAAGAAGGAAAGGC
>DBXX01000018.1:0-21887 GCA_002309675.1 Lachnospiraceae bacterium UBA1201 | reverse complement strand
TCGTACGACCTCTTCGAGTAGCGAAGTTTATAAGTCGAAAAAACCGATCAGTCACAAGGAAGATTTGCTCCGCAAACTTCTCACGTGATAGGCCGGTTTTCCGGCCTATCACGTGCATGTGTAGTTTAATGGTAGAATATCAGCTTCCCAAGCTGAGGGCGCGGGTTCGATTCCCGTCACGTGCTTTCTTTTAATCCGTTCGTAGTTTTTAAGCAGGATCCCCGGGTGGAGCCTGCAGGTTTGTTTTTCAGGCCTTTTTTGGAGGTTCTTTATGGAATTATGGGACGCATATGATCGAAATGGAGCGCTGACCGGTGTGGATCTGGTTCGAGGACAGAAGATACCGGAGGGGCTCTTTCATTTGGTCGTTGAAGTTTTGGTCCGTCATGTGGACGGAACCTTCCTGCTGATGCATCGGGACTACGCGAAGCCGAACTGCCCGGGACTGTTTGAGCCGGGTGCAGGCGGCAGTGCGATCAAAGGCGAGGAACCGCAGGCGGCGGCCGTTCGTGAGCTGTTGGAAGAGACGGGGATCCGTGCGTGCAGGGAGGACCTGAAACCGCTTTATCATGTGGTTCGCGAGGAATCCCACGCGATCTATTTCGGTTACTTGCTGGAGACCGATATCCCGAAGGATAGCATCATCCTGCAGGAAGGCGAGACCATCGGTTTTCGTTGGGTAGATGCGCAGGAGTTCAAGGCGGCTTTTGATGCGCCTTGGTTTGTACCGTTTATGAAGCCGCGCTGCGAGGCGTATTTGAAAACACTTTAAAAAAGCCCGACATGGGCGAATAGACAAAGCAGGCTCCTGAAACGGGAGCCTGCTTTTTATCGTTTATTCTTCGGTCGGCTTTATCTCATGCTTTTGCATGTCGCTGATGGCCTTTTGGAAACGCTCGTCATTCCTTACAAAATCGAATTTCTTATTTTTCAGTGAGCGAAGGGAATAATAGCAGGAGTTTCCGGTACTGTTTCTGGTGGTTTCGTTATGAGGGAGTCGAACCCGGTTGACCAGAGGAGCCGTAAATGTATAGTCCTGATCGGAAGGGATCGGATCCGCAACGGAATAGTGAGCACATTCTTCCACGGCCTGCAGGGTATTCTCGGCATCGCCCAGTTCGGCGTACAGATGTGCCAGGTTGCAACAGTTCGTGGCAATAGAGGTCGAGTAAAATCCTGCGTTTCCATCTTTAAACAGACGTTTATATATGTCCCTGGCGAAGGAGTAGGCTTCGATCATTTCCTCGTAGGTCAACCGTTTCTTCCAGGGAATCGCTGCAGCTACTAAGGCGGCTGTCTGGACCAGATCCACCAAATACTGCTGATTGGCGGTCACGCCTTCTTCATCCATAAGGACATTGCATCTCAGACCGTCTTTATTTACCTGAAAATCACCGCCCATATTCGCGTATTTTAAGGCATTTTCTTTATCGTTTTCATCATTATAGGTATAGCACAGGATCTGTATGGCGCCTTCACGAAGCTCCGTGTCGGTGGATCTTTCCAGGATCGCTTCGCCTAACTCAATGATACGCTTCACGGCACCTTCAGAGTCATAATTCGTGTCACCACTATAGATCGGATTTCCTGCATCGGAATAAAGTGCATCCATAAGATGGGACATAACGCGGCAATCGTTGGGAAATTCTTTATAGGCTTTTTCCCAAAGTGCCAGACATTTTGCCGTTTCCCCCTTATTCCAATACTTTAATCCTTCTGCCTCATATTCTTTTATGGTTTCTTCGATCCGGGCTTTTTCTACGCCGAGCAGTTCATCGACCGTAACTCCGAAATACAGAGCGATAGAGGGAAGCAGCGTGATGTCAGGGAAGCCTTCGCCGCGTTCCCATTTTCCGACGGACTGGGGGGTAATGCCCAGATGGACAGCCAGAGCCTCCTGCGTGACTTTTTTCTTAAGTCGTAATGTGCGTAGGGTATCTTTTATGTTGATCTCCATTTAAATCACCTTCTTTTTATGTATTTCGTGATCACTTGTCTGTATTATAATCGAGTGATTTCGGGAATACAAGAACCGCAAAGTATAGTTACAGATGTTTTTTACAACGTATAGTTGGGCTTAGGGGTAAAAAAATCGGACCCGCGATCGCGGATCCGTAATTCTTTGTGAGCTAGCGACGGGAATCGAACCCGTGACCTCAACACTACCAATGTTGCGCGCTACCGACTGTGCCACGCCAGCTTGTTGAACAAACATGTTGTCGTCAACATCCAACATAATACTACAAACATTTGGGCTTGTCAACTGTTTTTCAGCGGAATTTCATCGAAATTTGATAAATGCATAGGGCATGCATTTTATATTTCGACTTTTACCTTCACGGGAGAGCGAAGATATGGTATGATTAGGTGGTATACGCATGATGCGGATGCCCTGTTAAACAACGGAGGAACGGAAAATGAACGCGGTAGCGGGTGCGGGTTTGAAGATCGTTACGAAGGAGATAGGATATGAGACTGATTTTGGTACGTCACGGAGATCCGAACTATGAACTGGACTGCCTGACCGAACTGGGACATAGACAGGCGAAGGTGGTCGCGCAGCGACTGATGGAGGAGGGAATCGAGAAGATATTCTGCTCGCCCCAGGGCCGTGCGCAGCAGACCGCGAAGCCGTTTGCAGAACTGTCGGGGCTTAACGAGATCGAGACGCTGGATTTTATGCGTGAGATCCGGTTCGGAAGTCTGGAGGATCTGTACCGAAAGGGGAACCCGTGGATCTGCTCAGGAAAATTGATGCACGAGGGCGTGGACTTGCAGGATCCGAAGTGGCGGGAGTTTCCCGATTTCGTGGACAATACGGCGACGGTCGACATTGACCATGTGATGGCCGCGGTCGACGAGTGGCTTAAGACGCTCGGCTATCAGCGCGAGGGCCTGTATTACCGTAACATAAACGGGAGCGATGAGCAGAAGACCTTCGTTTTATTCAGTCACGGCGGTTCATCGACGGCGCTCTTATCGCGCGTTCTCAATATCCCGTTCCCGCACCTGTGCATGATGCTCGGACACATTCCCCACACATGCATTTCGTGCCTGCGGTTCGACCGCAGACCGGGCATGCTCTCCATGCCGATCCTGGAATTTGCCGTGGATGCACGGCACCTGAACGTGTTTAAGGAAGGCCAGACCGGCTCGGTAGAGAGAGCGCAGAGTTGAAAGAAAGTTCAACATGTTATGACCTTATGACGGGTAGATGGAAACGACAAAAAAAGAAAAGAGGAAAGAATGATGAAGAAGTTTATTAAGGGCGCGAACCCTTACATGCCCCTGTGGGAGCATGTTCCGGACGGCGAGCCGAGAGTGTTCGAGCACAACGGCGAGAAGCGGGTCTATGTGTATGGCTCGCATGATATCGAGAGGACGCAGTACTGCGGGCGAAACTATGTTGCATGGTCCGCTCCGGTAGAGGACCTGACGGACTGGACGTACCATGGCGTGTGCTACGAGACACACTATGATTCGATCCTGTATGCCCCCGATGTAGTGAAGAAGGGCGACACCTATTATATGTACGCGGCAGAGCGGAAGGGCAGTCTGGTCGTGGTCGCGTCTTCAAAGAACCCGTGGGGACCGTTCGAGAACCCGGTGGAGACGAAGTTAGGGTTCGATCCCGGCGTTTTGGTGGATGATGATGGTAAGGTCTATGCTTACTGGGGAGGCTGCGCTGCGCCGTGCTACATCGCCGAGATGGAAGAGGACATGGCGACCATAAAGGAGGACACCCTCGTTTCGAACCCGCTCGGGCATTCGACCTGCCCCTGGGATCCGAGGGATGACGGACACATTTCCCTGATCGACGCTTTCTTCGAGGCTTCCAGCCCGCGGAAGGTCATGGGAAAATACGTTTACATTTTCTCGAGACGGTATGAGAAACCCATCCCGGAGATGGGCGTTTTCGAACCTTGCAACGGCTTTTTGTCATATCGCATCAGCGACACGCCGTTCGGGCCGTTCCACGACGGCGGGGACATCAGTTTTAACGGCGGAGAGATCCTGCACGATTCCGAAGGCGTCGGCACCATGACCTATCGCTGGGGAAATAACCACGGCTCCATCATGGAAGTGAACGGAAAATGGTACATTTTCTACCACAGACAGACCGGTACCGACGAGTATTCCCGCCAGGCGATGCTCGAGCCGGTGGATGTTGCGATGGGCACGGACGGACAGCTGTACATCGGCGATGTGAAGTATTTAAACGGCGAACCGGTTTCTTCGAAGCCGGTGGAGATGACTTCACAGGGACCGCATATCAACGGCCTGGACGCATATTTGTGGATCTCCGCAGGTTATGCCTGCCACATCTACGGAAGCAAAAAATATGCCCACATCCGTCCAGAATATGAGCAGAGAGAGGATATTTCCACCCCGATCGTGAATATCACGACGGGCACGACGGTAGGCTTTCGGTATCTCCAGTTCGGTAACAACGTACCGAAGACCGTAACGGTCGTTCTGGAAGAGGCGAAGGCCGTCACGGTCAATGTGCGCATCGATTCGTATCGGGGCCGCGTTGTTTCGACTGCAGTCTTCGACGGGGCGAAGACCGCAGTCACGGCAACACTTACGACCGGTGTGATCGGAAAGCACGCCGTGTATTTTGAATTTGTTTCACCGGATGCGAATGAAAGTTATACATTCGACCGGTTCACATTTGATTGACCGAAAAAAGGCCGGGATCTTCGGATCCCGGTCATTTTTGTTCGAACGTGATTATATTTCCCACGATGGTTTGAATATTTGTGTCCAGACTGACGGGGGAGGTGTTCCAGTTGTCAGCGATCGTCAGGAAGAAGAGGGTGTCGACTTTCGTCAGCTGTCCGACCGGAGTCGTGGAGGTCAGATATTCGTAGCCGATAACGCTGATCGAATGACTGGCGTAGCATTTCGCCCCGGTGATGCTCATCTGTACGGGAAGACCTGCATCGATCTCGGGGATGAGGTCCTCCTGATAGGTCCAGGCGTAGTGATTGACAGCCTTCATGCCGCACTCGTATTTATCCAGAATGTTGTTGAACAGGATCTCATTGACCCAAGGTAATACGCCGTCCAAATAGTTGTAGGTGCCGACCACTACGTCGCGCACCTGTGAGTACACAAGCGGCAGATCAACGTACGGATCGATGTGGTAGTTCGGGTCGTCCGCATATTTCGGATAGTTCGGGTCGTTCACGACGTCGATCGTGACCGTCTCGCTAAGTGCCGGAAACAGGGCGGTATCGTAAAGAATGTTGCGCCCCAGGATCTCCAGACATGTATAGACTGCCGCGAGGGTGCAGTTGCCCTCACCGCCGTTCGACTTATATACCGAGAGATCCCGCTGACGATGAAGTTCCTCAAACTCCAGGATCTTACAGGCGGATGTCGTATACCGGTCGGAATAGCGATCTGAAACGTAAAATTCCAGGTTGTAGATCTCGCCTTCGCCGATGCTCTCCTGGCCGACGTAGATTCGGTCGGAAGGTGTCGGTGTCTGCGTGCTCGCACGGTCCATGCACATGCGTATTCCGTCGACCGTGTACAAAAGGCCGTCGGTCATGGCGTAGCATAGGTCGGAATAGCCGGCCAATGCGGAGTAGTCGCCGTCGGTCATCACCGCGAGGAGCGAGTATTCGTCGTTTACGATCACGTAGCCGTTTTCACCGGTAAAATCGATCAGATAGGCCTCGGTTTCAGGACAGTCGGGCGCCTTCACCGTGATCGGATAGATCGCATCGAAATCGATGTCCGGCAGATCAAAGCCGAGGTCCGAAAGCAGGCTGTCCGAGCCGGACAGAACATAGCGTACGACAGGGACCTCCTGATATTCCAAGCCGGGGATGGATGTCGTTTCCGGTTCGGTCGAAATTTCCGGTTCGGTCGAAGTTTCAACCTCGGTCAGGGCTTCGGTTTCGGTCGGCGCTGTGACTTCAGTCGTATCCGGCTGGGTCGTCTCAGGGTTTTCGGCAACGGTTGTATGGATCCCGGTATTATTTTTCGTGGTTTCGGGCGCACTCATCACGGGCTCGTCGGAACTCGCCGACGTGCCATCCACTGGCCGGGACTGACAGGCATTTGCCGAAAGGGACAAACACAACAGCCCCGCGATCATGATATTGCGTGCTCGTTTTTTTCTCATATGTATCTCGAAGGGATGGTTTATCTTCCCTCAGTCTTATTTTGCCTCCAGAACCGTAACGATCTCGAGATCTTTGTTTAAGTTTGCGTCGTAATAGCGTGCATCGGAGAACCAGCCGTCCGCGACTTGGAGCATGAGCAGATAATTCAGCATATGCAGGTCGCCGATGTCTATGGAGGACGTGTAGATCTGATAACCCGTGACTACCATGGAATGGGAACCGTAGGTGGACGATGTGGTAACATTATTCAGCACCGGAAGGTCGTGAGAGACCGGCTCAAGAACCTGATGATAATAGGATGCGTCGTAGTAGTTTTTCGCTTTGAGCGAGCTTCCGTACTCTGTCAGCATGTGGTTCATCACGTCTTCGACCTCTAACTGCGTCAGGGCCTCGACTTCATAGCCATGGGCGCTGATCGCGTAAGCGCGGATGTTGGCATACAGTTCGGGCAATACCTTCGGCGTGTCGATCACGTAGGTACGGTCGGAAGAGTATTTGGCGTAAAAAGCATCCTTTTTCGCGTCGACTTGCGTTATATTGCGGGAAGTGGGCAGCGTTCCGCCCATGTGTGTCGAACTGATATAGTTGAGTGCATTATACATCGCGGTCAATGTACAATTCCCCTCCGAACGGCTGCCGCGACCGCGGAAGTAGATGCTGGTATCGCCCTGGGTCGCATAGTCGAAGTTTCGGAGGCTGTATGCATAGGCGACCGAATACCCTGTACCGTAGCGGTCTGCGACGTAGGACTGGGGCTGGTAGATATCGCCGTCACCGGGCGTCCGCTGGCCGACGAAGGCTGTAAGACGCTCACGCTTCGGCAGTATGATCTGCAACGACCCCGTGACCATATGCTGCTTCCCCTTATACGTGTATATGAGGCCGTCGTACGGGGAGTAGAAGACATTTTCCGCGTCAAGCAGTTGCGGATAATCCCCGCTTACCTGAAACTGATAGAGGTTATTCTCCGAATCCACGATCAGGTAGCCGTTTTCACCGACGATATCGATAAAATATGCCTGTTTCGGATCCGTCGGGTCCGCATACAACTCGATCGGAAGTATATAGTCGTAGTTGACTTTATTATTTTCGTTCCATTTTCCGTACGAAGCAAACCCGAGATCATCGATCAGAATATTCGGGTTATCCAAAACGTATTCAACTGTCGCGACATCATGCTGGTATTTCGGCACATCCGTGTTGTTTACCGGCAGATATTGATAGCACATCAATACGATCAGCACTGCGACCGCAATGATCAAAATAAGGTTCATGATCTACACACCTCTACATCCCAATAATACTGTTTGCTTCCCGGGCAAACAGAGTTCCTCATTTACATAGTCAGTATAACATAGCATAGTCAATAAAGCAAGAAATACAGCATTGCAAATTCGGCCTCTTTGGGGTAAAATCTAATCATAGAAATATCTCGTAGGAGGACATTTCATGGACTTGAATAAAATCGCTGCTCCCGGTTCCCCGAAGAGCCGGATGACCCTGCATGAAGACCCGAAGACCCTTCAGTTGGGGACTCTGCAGGATCATAACTATTTTATCCCGTTTGCACCCGGTCAGGACCCCTTTGCCGACCGTGAGACTTCGAAACGGTTTACCCTCTTGAACGGACGGTGGGGTTTTGCCTACTACGATTCCGTTTTGGATCTGGAGGATGATTTTCTTTCGATCGCATTTAAAAAACGAATCCCCGTACCGGGAAACTGGCAGTTGTACGGCTACGACAGACCGCAGTATACGAATGTCGACTATCCGATCCCGTTCGACCCGCCCTATGTGCCGGACGACGATCCTGTCGGGATCTACCGGACGAGCTTTACGTACGCTCCGGATGAAAACCGCCGCATTTTGTGTTTTGAAGGTGTGGACAGTTGCTTCTATCTCTTCGTAAACGGAAACTTTGCCGGCTATTCGCAGGTTTCGCACCACACCTCGGAATTTGACATCACGTCTCATCTGGTCGCAGGGGAAAATGTCATCGTCCTCGCCGTTTTGAAGTGGTGTGACGGTACCTATTTGGAAGACCAGGATAAATTCCGCCTGTCCGGCATTTTCCGCGATGTCTATCTGCTGGCACGCCCCGGGAAATGCATCACAAACTATCATGTGACCGCAGATTATAAGGTCATCCGCGGCCGCTCCTATGGAACCTTCGGCCTGACGCTGAATGCATCGGGGGCACACATCCGCCTTTCGGACGGCGACCGTGTCCTGGCTGAGGCCGATGTGCAGGCGGAGGAGCAGTTCTCCGTGCGTCTCCCGGACATTCATCCCTGGTCCGCGGAGGATCCGTATCTCTACGATCTGACGATCGAGACCGAAACGGAATGTATCGGCGAGAAGGTCGGCTTCCGTACGATCACGATCGAGAAGGGCGTTTTTAAACTGAACGGCCGTCATATCAAATTCTTCGGTGTCAACCGCCACGACAGCTACCCGGACACGGGTGCGTATGCCGATAAGGCGAAGATGCGCCGTGATCTCGTGCTCATGAAGCAGCACAACATCAACGCGGTGCGTACCTCACATTATCCCAACAGTCCGGAGTTCTATCGCCTCTGCGACGAACTCGGTATGTACGTGATCGATGAGGCAGACGTGGAAGCGCATGGCTGCTGTAACGTATATAACGATCTGCACTGGAAAAACGGAAATTACGGCGGGATCGCTCTGCTCGCCATGAACCCGGATTTCAAAGAAGCGATCTTAAACCGTGAGCGGCTTCTGGTGACCCGCGACATCAACCATCCATGCGTTCTGTTTTGGTCCCTGGGCAATGAAACCGGTCTGGGCGAAAACATGCGCGCGGCGGCCGGACTGATCAAAAACCTGGACGCTACACGTCCTGTGCACTATGAGAGCCTGCATAAGATCGACGATACATCGGATGACTGCTTCGACGTGGTGTCGCAGATGTACACACCGCCGGAAGTTTTGGCGAAGTTCCCGGAAAATAAAAAAGAAAAACGGCCTTTCATGTTGTGCGAATACTGTCACGCCATGGGCAATGGCCCCGGCGACCTGGAGGCCTATATGCAGGCATTCATGTCAAGCGACCGTATCATCGGCGGTCTGATCTGGGAGTGGGCTGACCACGCAGTGATCCTGGGTAAGACGAAGGACGGAAAGGTCAAATACGGCTACGGCGGAGACTCCGGCGAGCGTCACAATGACGGCAATTTCTGCATGGATGCGCTTTGCTATCCGGACCGTACACCGCACACAGGCCTTCTGGAGGCTAAACAGGTATATCGTCCCGTGCGTGTCCGTATGGGAGAGAAGCCGGGAGCGTTCCTGCTCAAGAACCTCCTGCGTTTCCTGAACGCGGGGGACTTCTTATCCTGCCGCTACGAGATCACTTCGGATATGCAAAAGCCCGTTACCGGAACGGTGGATTTTTCTGCCGGTCCGATGGAAGAGGTAGAGGTCACGATCCCCGAAGCGAAGAAGAATCCGTTTGACGGGGATACCTACATCCGTTTCATCTTCACCGCGAAAAACGGCTACAGTACGTTTGAGGAAGGGACGGAGGTATGCTTCGATCAGCTTAAGATCTTTACGGCTGCCGTAAAGAGCGGCAAAAAGAAAGGCATTGGCCGAAAGGAGAAGATGATCTGCACGAACGAGCCGTTTACGTTTACCGTGGAGACACCGGCTATTACCTATGTTTTCGACCGCCGGATCGCGGCCTTTAAAGCGATGATCGTAGACGGAAAAAACCTCCTTATGAAACCGTTGGAGTATAATTTCTTCCGTGCTCCGGTGGACAATGATACCATGAAGGAAGACTGGTACCGCGCACATCTGAATGACTATGACGTGAAAGTATATGATACTTCCCTCAGCGAGGAGGGCGCTGACGTGGTGATCCGGGCACGGCAGTCCTTCGGCTGGAGCATGCATCAGCCGTTTGCGGTGATGGAGGCTTCCTATCGTATCTCGCCGTCGGGAGCGTTGGACGTAAACTGCAAGATCAAAACCTCGAATAAAGTGGAATTCCTGCCGCGTTTCGGCCTCCGGCTTTTCGTTCCGAAGCGCCTTCGGAAGGTTTCCTATTACGGTTACGGGCCGTTCGAGAGTTATATCGATAAGCATCAGGCTTCCTATGTCGGTAACTTTACGGCGGATATCGAAGAACTCTACGAAGATTATGTCCGCCCGCAGGAGAATTCCTCGCACTATGGGTGCACGCATGTCGAAGTGCGGACCGGACTCTCCGATACTTCGACGGGCCTTCGGTTTTCGAATGCGGACGGTTTCTCCTTTAATGCTTCGGTCTACACACAGGAAGAGCTGGCGAAACAAAGGCATAACTTCGAGCTTACACCTTGCGAATACAACGTGATCTGCGTGGATTTCGCCATGGCCGGCGTCGGCTCTGCGGCCTGCGGTCCGAGGCTTGCCGACCGGTACCGCATCGCATTGCCCGAAACGGAAGGAAAGATACGGATCGAGCCTGCTGCATCTCGAAAAAGCAGTTGACAAAAAGTCGCGATTCTGTGTAAAATGCATAGTACGGGGCAGGGCTTTTCGCAAAGCTCCGGAGAATACGAAACAGTGAGCAATGCGGGTTTTTTAAGCCGCATTGACCCGGGAAGGTCATCATGGCAGATTTGAAAGACGAAATCAAAGATAATAACGAAGAAAAAGAAGTGATCTCGAGGAACTTTATCGAGCAGGCGATCGATAAAGACCTGGCAGAGGGCGTGTATAACGAAGTCGTAACACGTTTCCCGCCGGAGCCGAACGGATATCTTCATATCGGACATGCGAAGTCCATCATCTTAAACAGCGGACTGGCAGAGGAGTACCACGGGACCTTCCATCTGCGTTTCGACGATACGAACCCGACGAAGGAGAAGACGGAATATGTCAATTCCATCGTGGAGGATGTTCGCTGGCTGGGCGCGGATTTCGGCGATCAGGTCCTGTTTGCTTCGGATTATTTCGATAAAATGTACGAGTGCGCGGTCATGCTTATTAAGAAAGGCAAGGCATTCGTTTGTGACCTTACGGCAGAGGAGATCCGCGAGTACCGCGGAACGCTCACCGAACCCGGTAAGAACAGCCCCTACCGCGACCGCTCGGTAGAAGAGAACTTAAAACTTTTTGAGGAGATGAAGGAAGGAAAATATCCGGACGGATCGAAAGTGCTTCGCGCTAAGATCGATATGGCATCTCCGAATATCAATATGCGTGACCCGGTCATCTACCGCGTAGCCCGCATGACCCATCACAACACAGGCGACAAGTGGTGCATTTACCCGATGTACGATTTCGCGCACCCCATCGAGGACGCGATCGAGCACATCACGCACTCCATTTGTACGCTGGAGTTCGAGGATCACCGCCCGCTCTATGACTGGGTAGTTCGTGAGTGTGAGTTCGATCCGGCGCCGCGCCAGATCGAGTTCGCGAAACTGTACCTGACGAACGTTATCACCGGCAAGCGTTACATCAAGAAACTGGTCGAGGATGGTGTTGTCGATGGCTGGGATGACCCGCGTCTGGTCACGATCAGCGCCCTGCGCCGTCGTGGTTTCACGCCGGAGTCCATCCGCCGTTTCGTAACGCTTTGCGGCGTTTCGAAGAGCGACAGTTCCGTGGATTATGCGATGCTCGAGTACTGCATCCGTGAAGATCTGAAACTGAAGAAGGCGCGTATCAGCGCTGTTCTGGACCCGATCCGCCTCGTGATCGACAACTATCCCGAGGGCGTTACCGAGGAGCTCGAAGTCGTTAACAACGCGGAAAATGAAGAACTGGGCAGCCGCAAGGTTCCGTTCTCCCGTGAACTCGTGATCGAGCGTGAGGACTTCATGATCGAGCCGCCGAAGAAGTATTTCCGTATGTTCCCGGGCAATGAAGTCCGCCTGATGAATGCTTATTTCGTGACCTGCACCGGTTATGAGACCGACGAGAACGGCAACGTGACCGTAGTGCATGCGACCTACGATCCAGCCAGCCGCGGCGGCAACAGCCCCGATGGCCGTAAGGTAAAGGGTACGATTCACTGGGTAAACGCGGCGACCGCCGTACGCGCGACCGTGCGCCTCTACGAGAACCTGGTCGACGAAGAGAAGGGTAAACTCAACGACGACGGAACCATCAACTTCAACCCGAATTCATTGACCGTATGTGAAGACTGCTACATCGAGCCGACAGTAGCCGGCGCGAAGGCATACGACAGCTTCCAGTTCGTCCGCAACGGCTTCTTCTGCGTGGACGTGAAGGACAGCACGCCGGAGCATTTGGTATTCAACCGCATCGTTTCATTGAAGAGCAGCTTTAAGATCTGACTTAAAGCCGACGCAGGCGCGTAGCCTGAGACGTCGGAGAGGGGAGCGCCGATGGCAGAGAAGATTTATGCGATACCGGTCAATGATGCTTTTGACCATGACTGTGAGTGTCCGGTATGCTTGATGTACCGCGATCTGGAGCAGCAGGCAGTGGATTTCACGCTGGGACCCAGCTATATGGACGATCAGTTCCGAATGATCACGAATAAGACCGGTTTTTGTCAGAAGCACATGCAGATGTTGTATGATAAGAATAACCGCCTGGGCCTGGCGCTCATCATGAAGACGCATCTGGATCAGACGAATGAAGATATCAAATCCGCGCAGAACAATCCCATCAAATCCGGTTTCTTTAAGAAGACCGGCGGCGGGGCAGTGGATTACATCAAGAAACTGAATAAGTCCTGCTTCGTCTGCGACCGCATAGAGGCGGTGTTCGATCGTTACATCGCGACGGTCCACTATTTGTGGAAGACCGACCCGGGTTTTCCGGCGAAGTACCGCAAGTGTAAGGGCTTCTGCACCGAGCATTATGCGCGCCTCATTGAGGACGCACCGAAGGAATTATCCGGACGCTACCTGGATGATTTCATCCGCGTGACGAATGAACTGTACATCACGAACATGCAGAGAGTCGCCGAGGATCTGGAGTGGTTTATCAACAAGTTCGACTATAAGTATAAGGACGAACCGTGGAAGAACGCGAAGGATGCGATCATACGCGGTATGATAAAGACCAACGGCATCGTAAGCGGTGAAGTTGAAAAACTGAAACAGTGATATAGAAAAAACGCCCTGTCCGGCAAACCCGGACGGGGCGTTTGGTGTTTCGGAAGTTACGCAACTGCACCGTTACGCTTCCGTATCTTCCTTTTCTTCCTTTTCTTCGTCTTCGTCGAGAGAAATATTGGTGTAGGAGCGTTCATCCTCCTCTTCCTCTTCCTCATCTTCGAAATCATCTTCCAAAGTCTTTTCGAAATCGTCACATTTCTTTTTGTAGATGGTATAAGCGGCTGCGCAGCTGCCTGCCAGAATGCCTGTAAAAAGCAATTTCTTTCCGAGTTTGGACATGGTGTAAAACCTCCTTTGTGTGCCCGAGGGCAGATTATTTACGAAAATACCGAAGGCCTTCTAACTTCGGCGGATATGCATCTATTGTAATACGTTTCCGCGAAAAATGGAAGAGGATATTTGCCGAAAAAACAAAAAATCAAGAAAAATGGAGAAAATCGAAGGGAAACGGAGAAATCACGCATTATCCACGCATAAATACAGTTCTAGCACATTGCTTAAACAGCCCCTATTGACTATTATATGATATGGGTTTAGCACTCGGAGACATAGAGTGCTAACAAATCAAAAATGACACAGTAAGACAGGAGGTCTTCATTATGAAGTTAGTTCCGCTCGGCGACAGAGTTGTATTAAAGCAGGTAGTTGCAGAAGAAACTACAAAATCGGGCATTGTTCTTCCCGGTGCAGCAAAGGAAAAACCCCAGCAGGCTGAGGTAGTTGCAGTAGGCCCCGGCGGCATGGTTGACGGTAAGGAAGTTACCATGTTCGTTAAGGTCGGTGACACTGTTATTTACTCTAAGTACGCAGGTACCGAGGTAAAACTGGGAGACGACGAATATATTATCGTAAGACAGAATGATATTCTGGCGATGGTTCAATAATCAGGAGGATGATCTATCATGGCAAAAGAGATTAAATTTGGTTCCGAAGCAAGACAGGCTTTGGAGGCCGGTGTTAATAAACTGGCGAATACCGTCCGCGTGACCCTGGGTCCGAAGGGACGTAACGTAGTTCTGGATAAGTCCTACGGCACACCGCTGATCACCAACGATGGTGTTACCATCGCTAAGGAGATCGAGCTGGAGGATCCGTTTGAGAACATGGGCGCTTCCCTGGTAAAGGAAGTTGCTACAAAGACCAATGATGTAGCAGGTGACGGTACCACGACCGCAACGGTTCTGGCACAGGCCATGATCAATGAGGGTATGAAGAACCTGGCAGCAGGTGCAAACCCGATCGTTCTTCGTAAGGGTATGAAGAAGGCGACCGAGACCGCTGTTGAGGCGATCCAGAAGATGAGCAGCCCTGTAACCAGTAAGGAGCAGATCGCCCGTGTTGCTGCGATCTCCGCAGGCGACGATCATGTCGGCGAGCTGCTTGCAAGCGCTATGGAAGAGGTTTCCAACGACGGTGTTATCACCATCGAGGAGTCGAAGACCATGCAGACCGAACTGGAGAAGGTTAAAGGTATGCAGTTCGACCGCGGTTACATCAGCGCATACATGGCAACCGATATGGAGAAGATGGAAGCGGTTCTCGACGATCCGTACATCCTCATTACCGATAAGAAGATCTCCAACATCCAGGAGATCCTGCCTGTACTCGAGCAGATCGTGCAGAGCGGCGCAAAGCTTCTCATCATTGCAGAGGATATCGAGGGTGAGGCACTCACCACATTGATCGTAAACAAACTGCGTGGCACATTTACCGTAGTCGGCGTTAAGGCTCCCGGCTTCGGTGACCGCAGAAAAGAGATGCTGAAGGATATCGCTATCCTGACCGGTGGTACCGTGATCTCTGAGGAAGTAGGCCTCGAACTTAAGGATACGACTATTGACCAGTTGGGCCGCGCAAAGAGCGTTAAGGTTCAGAAGGAGAACACCGTCATCGTTGACGGCGAAGGCGATCCCGCTGCGATCGCAGGACGTATTTCCCAGATCCGCGCGCAGCTTAGTGAGACCACATCCGAGTTTGATAAAGAGAAGTTGCAGGAGCGTCTTGCTAAACTGTCCGGCGGCGTAGCAGTCATCCGTGTAGGTGCTGCGACCGAGACCGAGATGAAGGAGAGCAAGCTTCGTCTCGAGGATGCACTCAATGCAACCAAGGCAGCCGTAGAAGAGGGTATCATTCCCGGCGGCGGCTCTGCATACATTCACGCTTCGAAGAGCGTCGCTGCTATGATCGACTCTCTCGAAGGCGACGAGAAGACCGGCGCACAGATCGTGCTGAAGGCATTGGAGGCTCCGCTTTACCACATCGCATACAACGCTGGTCTGGAAAGCCCTGTAATCATCAACAAGATCCGCGAAAGCGAAGTCGGCGTAGGCTTTGATGCATATAAGGAAGTATATGTAAACATGGTAGAAGCCGGCATCGTAGACCCGACCAAGGTATCCAGAAGCGCACTGCAGAACGCAACCAGCGTAGCATCCACCTTCCTGACCACCGAGTCTGTCGTAGCCGACATTAAAAAGAACGAACCCGCACCCGCACCCGGAATGGGCGGCATGGGCGGAATGATGTANNGTTACATGTCGGCAAAGCCGACATGTAACAGGAGAAGCTTACTTTTCAGGGCGTACACCGAGAGGTGTGCGCCCTGAAATAAGCTTCGACAAAATTCGCAGACGTGACCTTGAGACCCGAACAAATATGAGCCACGCCGGTTCCGTAAGGAACCGAGAAGCGCGGCGAGAAAATATCACATCCAAACGACCCTGTCAAGGCCGAGCCGCCCTCGGCGGTGCTTCGCAGCCTTGACAGGGCCGTTTTTGGATGTGATGTGTGGTGATTAAGGTCGTTGTAAGGCGGCTTTCGCCGCTTCCAACGGCCAATGTATAACGCCAGGCGAACAAAAGTGAGGAAATCAAACTCTTTGTTCGCCTTATAGGACTGGAACTGCTGAAAAGTAAGAAAGCCAGGCGAACAAAAGCGGGGAAACCAAGCTCTTTGTTCGCCTTATAGGACTGGAACTGCTGAAAAGTAAGAAAGCCAGGCGAACAAAAGCGAGCAAACCAAGCTCTTTGTTCGCCTTTTAGGGCCGGAACTGCAGAAAAGCAAGAAAGCCAGGCGAACAAAAGCGGGGAAACCAAGCTCTTTGTTCGCCTTATAGGACTGGAACTGCTGAAAAGCAAGAAAGCCAGGCGAACAAAAGCGAGCAAACCAAGCTTTCTGTTCGCTTTTTAGTGCCAGATCAACGTAAATCGGATGGCTGTGCCAGCCCGTTCTTTTTTGTCGGGAAGTGCTTGAACTCGGGTGCGATATTTGATAAAATAGAGGGTAATATAGTTGATTTTGGAGGTTTCATCCCATGGATGGCATTTTTGAATGTATCGTAGCTCGAAAGACACCGGCGTACGCATTGCCCGCGAAGATCGGAATGAGCTTGTTTTTGACGATCACGATATTAGCAGCGATCATTATCAATCCGATCTTTTTCATACTCAGTTTGGGTTTCGGCGTTTTCATGTACATTATAATGCCACGGTTTGATCTGGAGTGGGAATATACGTTCCTGGACGGTGAACTCCGCATAGATAAGATATTCTCCCAGAGTTCCAGAAAGCGCTTCCTCGTGCTTTTGTTCGACCGGGTCGATGCGATCGCTCCGCTGGATCACGACGAAATCAAACGAAACCTGAATAATCCGGGTTTCACGAAGGTAGACTGCTCGTCGGCAATGAAGGACGCAACTAACGTTTACGGCATTCTGTATTCCGATGAAAAGTCCAGAAAAGTCATCCTGTTCGAGCCGGACGAGAAGATGTTGAAGGCACTGCGCAGATACTCGCCGCGAAAGGTCACGGTAGCACAGTAAGCGCGCTGATTTATGGGGACGTCCGGCCGTGAAAAACGGACGAAAAAAAGATAAAAATGGGGGTTGACACCGTCGGCCCCGTTTGCTATAGTATAGAACATATATACAAATATCAATCTCATAGAAAAGCGAAAGAGAGGTTATTACGATGGGTAAGATTATCGGTGAAGGTATTACTTTCGATGACGTATTGTTGGTTCCGGCGTATTCCGAGGTGATCCCGAATGAGGTAAGTCTTCAGACGAATCTCACGAAGAAGATCCAGCTGAATATTCCTATCATGAGTGCCGGCATGGATACGGTTACCGAACACCGCATGGCGATCGCCATGGCCAGACAGGGCGGTATCGGCATCATTCATAAAAACATGTCGATCGAAGCACAGGCAGAGGAGGTTGACAAAGTAAAACGTTCTGAGAACGGCGTTATTACGGATCCCTTCTATCTTTCTCCGGAGCACACACTTGAGGACGCAAACAACCTCATGGGTAAGTTCCGCATTTCCGGCGTTCCGGTAACGGAAGGCAAGAAACTGGTCGGTATTATCACAAATCGTGACCTGAAGTTCGAAACTGACTTCAAAAAGAAGATCAAAGAATGCATGACCTCACAGGGGCTCGTGACAGCGCCGGAAGGCATCACCCTGGAAGAGGCGAAGCAAATCCTGGCTAAGGCCAGAGTCGAAAAACTCCCCATCGTAGATAAAGATTTCAACTTAAAAGGTCTTATCACCATTAAGGATATCGAGAAGACCATCAAATACCCGAATGCGGCAAAGGATGAGCAGGGCCGTCTGCTTTGCGGCGCAGCTGTCGGTATCACGAACAACATTATGCTTCGTGTCGACGCTCTGGTCCGCGCTAAGGTCGACTGTATTGTCATCGATTCCGCACACGGTCATTCCCGTAACATCCTGAAGACCGTGACCATGGTAAAAGAGAAGTATCCGGACCTGCAGGTCATCGCGGGCAATGTTGCGACCGCAGCCGCTACAAAGGCTCTCATCGAAGCCGGCGCTGACGCGGTAAAGGTAGGTATCGGTCCCGGTTCCATCTGTACGACTCGTGTCGTTGCAGGTATCGGCGTTCCGCAGATCACGGCGATCATGGATTGTGCAGAGGCGGCTCGCCCGTACGGCATCCCGATCATTGCAGACGGCGGCATCAAATATTCCGGTGACATCACGAAGGCCATCGCAGCAGGCGGCAGCGTCTGCATGATGGGCAGCATGTTCGCAGGATGTGAGGAAAGCCCGGGAGCTTACGAGCTCTATCAGGGAAGAAAGTACAAAGTATATCGCGGCATGGGTTCCATCGCAGCTATGGAGAACGGTTCGAAGGATCGTTACTTCCAGGCAGATGCGAAGAAACTGGTTCCCGAAGGAGTAGAAGGCCGCGTAGCATATAAGGGCCTGGTTGAGGATACCGTATTCCAGTTGATGGGCGGTCTTCGTTCCGGTATGGGTTACTGCGGAGCCAGAACCATCCCTGAACTGATCGACAAGGCACAGTTTATCAAGATCTCGGCAGCATCCCTTCGCGAGAGTCATCCGCATGACATCCATATTACGAAGGAAGCTCCGAACTACAGCGTGAACGAATAATAGGCAGCTTAGGCTGATATGTCCTGAGGAAGCACTGGAATCATCCGTGCTTCCTTAGGTGTTGCTAAAGCAAAGAGCCGAAACAGGAGGATATACATATGAGCGAGCTTTATTCCCCGAAGAACATCGAGGGAAAATGGCAGAAAATCTGGGAGGATGAGAAGGCATTTGCCGCGACGACCGACTACACGAAACCGAAGTACTACGCTTTAGTCGAGTTCCCGTATCCGTCAGGCCAGGGCCTGCACGTAGGCCACCCGCGTCCGTACACGGCGCTCGATATCGTAGCGAGAAAGCGCCGCATGCAGGGCTATAACGTACTGTATCCCATGGGCTGGGATGCGTTCGGCCTTCCTACCGAGAACTATGCGATCAAAAACCACATTCACCCGAGGATCGTTACGAAGAACAACGTGGCGCATTTTAAGGATCAGCTGAAGTCCATCGGCTACTCCTTCGATTGGGACCGCGAAGTGAACACGACCGATCCGAACTACTATAAGTGGACGCAGTGGATCTTCCTGAAACTGTTTAAGGCAGGACTTGCTTATAAGACCGAGATGCCGATCAACTTCTGTACTTCCTGTAAGGTCGGCCTGGCAAATGAAGAAGTCGTTAACGGCGTTTGCGAGCGTTGCGGCAGCCCTGTCATCCGTAAGATGCAGAGCCAGTGGATGCTGAAGATCACCGAATATGCGGATAAACTCATCGACGATCTGTCGCTCGTGGACTACATCGAGAAGGTAAAGGTATCCCAGAAGAACTGGATCGGCCGCTCCGAGGGCGCCGAGGTCGAGTTCAAACTCGCAGGTAAGGAGGAGACCCTCCGCATCTATACCACGCGTCCGGATACCCTGTTCGGCGCGACCTACATGGTACTGTCTCCGGAGCATCCGTACATCGATAAGTTCAAGGACGAGATCAAAAACATGGACGAGATTCTGGCGTACCGCGAGATGGCGGCGCGCAAGTCCGATTTCGAGCGTACCGAGCTGGCGAAGGATAAGACCGGTGTACTTTTGGACGGCATTAAGGCCATCAATCCGGTCAATGGTAAAGAGATTCCGATCTGGATCTCTGACTACGTACTCATGAGCTACGGAACCGGCGCCATCATGGCCGTTCCCGCGCACGATGAGAGAGACTGGGAGTTCGCGAAGAAGTTCGGTCTGCCCATCATCGAGGTAGTTGCCGGCGGCGATGTTCAGAACGCTGCATTTACCGATGTCGCAACCGGAACCATGGTGAATTCCGGCTTCTTAAACGGCATGGAAGTTGCTGAGGCGAAGAAGGCCATCATCGAATTCCTGACGAAGGAAGGCATCGGCCATTCGAAGAGAAATTACAAACTGCGTGACTGGGTATTCTCCCGTCAGCGTTACTGGGGCGAACCGATCCCGATCGTGAAATGCGATAAGTGCGGTTACGTTCCCGTTCCGGAGAGCGAGCTTCCGCTCGAACTGCCGGAGGTAGAGAGTTACATGCCGACTGACAACGGCGAGTCACCGCTCGCTGCCATGACGGACTGGGTGCAGACCACATGCCCGTGCTGCGGCGGCCCTGCAAAGCGCGAGACCGACACCATGCCCCAGTGGGCAGGTTCGTCCTGGTACTATCTGCGCTACACCGACCCGACCAACAACGAAGCATTGGCCTCTCCGGAAGCCCTCAAATACTGGCTCCCGGTCGACTGGTACAACGGCGGCATGGAGCATACCACACTGCACCTGCTGTACAGCCGCTTCTGGCATAAATTCCTCTACGACCAGAAGGTCGTTCCTTGCCCTGAGCCTTATCAGAAGCGTACCTCTCACGGTATGATCCTCGGTTCGAACGGCGAGAAGATGAGTAAGTCCCGCGGCAACGTTGTTAACCCGGACGACATCATCAACGAGTTCGGCGCGGACACCCTGCGTACGTATGAGATGTTCATCGGCGCATTCGATCTGGCTGCTTCCTGGTCACAGGAAGGTGTTAAGGGTTGCCGTCGTTTCCTCGAGCGTGTTTGGAAACTGCAGGATGAACTGGTGGACGGCGATGATTATTCGCCGGAGATGGTGACGAAGGTTCACCAGACCATTAAGAAGGTTTCTTCCGACTACGAGTCGCTGAAGTACAACACGGCGATCGCAGCGATGATGGCTCTGGTCAATGACCTCTTTAAGGCGGAGAAGGTTACCCGTGGCGAGTTTAGGACCCTGCTCCAGCTGCTCAATCCGGTAGCACCGCACATCACCGAGGAACTCTGGGAGGTCTGCGGCTTCGAAAAGCGTCTGTATCAGAACGCTTGGCCGGAGTACGACGAGGCGAAGACCGTTGAAAACACCGTGGAGATCGCAGTACAGATCAACGGTAAGACCCGTACGACCATCAACATCGCAAAGGATTGCGATAAGGATACGGCGATCGCCGCAGGTAAGGAAGCGCTCGGATCGAAACTGACCGGCAATATCATCAAAGAAATTTATGTGCCCGGCAGGATCATCAACATCGTGGCAAAGTAATTGCTGCATATAAACTTACGAATGGGGGCGTCGTACTAAGACACCCCCATTTCTTCTATAGCGCCCCTGTTTTAGTGGGCGAGTGTATTATCAAGTCGGAAATAAGATTTTGGAGTGTTATAAGATGGAAGAGAGAGAGCATTTGACGATCCCGTCGGGTGTCCCTGAGGTTTTGACGGATCTTAGCGGCCTTTCGTCGCAGGAGGCTTTGCAGAGGCTGGCCGTCGGCGAGGGCAATGATGCGGTGCAGGATGACGGTCGTACCGTGGCGGAGATCGTCGCGAAGAACCTGTTTACCTGGTTTAATTTACTGAATGTGTTACTGGCGGTGGCGCTGGCGTTTGTCGGCGCATGGAGAAACATGCTGTTTATGGGCGTTGTGGTCTCCAATACGCTGATCGGAACCATTCAGGAGATGCGGGCGCGTAAGACGGTGATGCAGTTGAAGTTGCTGGCGGAGTCGCCTGTGAGCGTGCTGCGTGACGGCGAGTCGAAGACGGTTTCACCGCGTGAACTGGTACGTGGGGACCTGGTTATGCTGCATGCCGGCGATCAGATCCCGGCCGATGCATACGTGCGTTCCGGTTACGGAAGCACGGATGAGAGCCTTCTGACCGGTGAGAGCGACCCGGTGTCGAAGAGTGAGGGCGACTGGCTCTTAAGCGGAAGCGTGATCGTTTCCGGAAGCTTCACCGCACAGTTAGTTTATGT